>CAMAVB010000227.1 GCA_945861465.1 Candidatus Kuenenia stuttgartensis | reverse complement strand
CGACAGATCGCTGCGTCTGGACTTTGGAGTCGGCGGCCTCGGCGGTCTTAATGCGGCCGGAAACGGTTTCTATCGCATCCTGATTGATCAGGATGGCAACAACTCGTTCGGCGATCCGGGAGATGCGGCGTTCGAGTTCTTCCGCCTGTTGGGCGATGCCAACGGAGATGGCAAAGTCGACAACACTGATGCCAGTTTTGTTACCAGTCAAGTGGGTCGTAGCGGAAATAATCTGGATGCAGATCTGGATGTTAACGGAGTAGTCAATATCCTGGATCAATTGTTCACGAGTCAGCAACAGGGAAAGAAGCTGTTGGATTCGCTGTTCGGATGGCTTGACGACTAGTCCCCGTCTCAAAACCGGTGGTGTGCAGGCCCCCGTCGATTGACCGGAAGTCTTTCCGTTGCTTAAGATGTGTTTCTTCGTGCTTCGAAATTAAAAAAAGTATCAGCATCATGTTCAAACGACTGAGTTTCATTCTGTTGTCGCTGACAGTTTCCACAACGGCTTCGGCCGGTGTGATCATTCAGGTGCAGAATGCCACAATTACGGCAGGAGGAACCGGTTTTGTGGACGTACTGATCAGTTCCACAGGAATGGATAATCTTTTTTTAGCACAGTACGACTTTCGAATTTCCGGCAGTGCCACAGATGGTGCCCTGCAGTTCCGCAGTACGGCCAATCAATCGAATTCGGAGCAGGGAGCTGATTTGCCAATGTGGCCATTTGCCTACGTGTTTCTGGGAGATACGGATCCAATGAACTTCTCCGCTGCCCTGCAGCCCACTCCAACCGAATTGCAGGGCGGTGATTTCACCGATTCATTCACTGCAGTCGCAGTTGATGGGACGCAGAAACTGCTTGCTCGTCTGGAGATTGAACACATCACAGGCACACCACTGGCTGCTGTCGGAGACATGTTCACGGTAAGTTTGTGGAATGCGGATCGGGGTACTACGAATCCGTCTGACGATTCGACGTTTTTTTTGGATGACATGTTGAATCCACTATCGTTCGATCCCGATTCGACTCCGAATACTCTGGCGTCACCGTCAGCCTTTCAGAATGTTGGTACCATCACCATCACCGGCACGCCCGCAGTCGTGCCGGAACCAGGGACCTTCGCCACTTTAATGATCGCCGGGATTGCCTTCGCGGGACGAGAATGGCGACGCCAACGAGGGGCAAAATCTTCGTTTCCCGACAGAACTTAATAAATCCAGTTCGGCCGTCTGAAGTGTTGGGAATCGCAAAAAGGGGGAATGGCAAAAAGAGGACGTTGTGCTCATTTCGACTTGGCAAAAAGATGTGTGGGCAAAAAAATCAAGACGCAGCACAGACCCTGTTCTTTCAAATCGTCTTTCCCCCATCTTTTTGCCCACTCATGTTTTTGCTGCGAATCGTACCAGGGGACATTGTGCTTTATCTGATAAGCAGAATGTCCCCTTGTTCGTTTCCCGACAGAACTTAATAAATCCAGTTCGACCGTCTGAGGTGTTGGGACTAGCAAAAGGGGGGAATGGCAAAAAGAGGACGTTGTGCTCATTTTGACTTGGCAAAAAGATGTGTGGGCAAAAAAATCAAGACGCAGCACAGACCCTGTTCTTTCAAATCGTCTTTTCCCCATCTTTTTGCCCATCCATGTTTTTGCCCATCCATGTTTTTGCCCATCCATGTTTTTGCTGCGGGTGAATCGGTGCCAGGCACCAAGCTGTGCCTGTGTTATCCGAGTGGCCCGTGAAACTACACCGTTTGTAGGGTGGGACAAGCGCCAGCGCCGGCCCACCATTTCTCCGATGTGGTGGGCCGGCGCTCCGCTGGTCCCACCCTACGAATTCACAAACCCAGCAGCGGCAGGCTGTCGCGGGAAATCAAGCGTTCTATCGCCTCTTCATTCAGCCGAGGGAAAGCGGTTCCGGCCAGCATGGCATTGAGCCCCCGCAGTCCGTCAATCGAAGCCTGAACTGTCGTAAATGGATAATCCGTTCCAAAGAGAACCTTGTCCCAGACGCCGTACTCCTGCACCAGCATCAAACTGTGATACAACTGAAACGGTCGGTAATGCAATGCCGATAGGTCGGCATAAACATGGGGATGCTTCCGAATCACGGCCACGCATTCGCCTTCATAGGGATGCCCCAGATGAGCGAGGATAATTCGCAGTTCCGGGTAACGAGCGGCAACCGGATCGAGGTGTCTCGGCAGCGTACATTCCAGCGGAGCCTGAGAGATGAACGTCGTCCCGGTGTGCAGCAGGACCGGCAACTGATGTTCCTGAGCGTACTCCCACAACGGGTCAATCCACGTTTCATCCGGACGAAAACCGGCGTACATCGGCATCAGCTTGATGCCACGGAGGCCGAGTTCCTGATGTCCGACTTTAAGGTCACGTTCCCAGCCGTCCTGAGTCGGATCGAGTGACAGGAAGCCGATCAGTTGATCGGGATGAGCATCTACGTAATTCCGCACCGACTGGTCATCCACCCAAAGCCCGCTGAGTTTGGCCTTGCCTCCAAACACGATGGTCCGAACATCAGGGACGGACGTCCGCTGGTAGTCCTCAAAGCGAACCGTCAGATCCAGTTCAACGCCCGCTTTGGCCCGGCGACTCTGCTGCCGGAAATCGTCGTTGAAGTGATCGGGGTAGCACCAGAAATGACTATGGACATCAATGATCGGCATCGCGCTCCTCCACGGTTTTGAATACGAACGCCGACCAGAGAAGCCCGGCGACAACCAGAACTCCCATGTTGATGTAGAAAATCGGATCCCATTGAACTCTTCCTGAGTAGTTCAGCTTGCCGAGCCAGTGAACTATTGCACCTACCATGAACTGAGAACTCATCGCTCCAAAGACCCCTACTGAATTCATCAGACCGAACAACGCGCCAACGTGTTTTCCACTGATTCCAATGGAACACGACCACCACAGCGGTTGGGTCGCCTGAGTGGCAAAACAGGAGAAGGCCGCGAACAAAGCCGTCAGCCATGGCGTTTCCGCCATCATGCCACAGCCAAGCATTGCGGATGCCAGAAAAAAAGAGGATCCTCCCAATAGCCGCTTTCGCGAAATCCCGCCTTGCCTGGTAATTAGATCAAGGAAAAAACCTCCCGTAAAAGTTCCAGCGGCCGCAAATGCTAACACCAGGGAAGTCATCAATCCGGCATCGACCGCCCCCACGTTGCGCCCCTCTCCGAGGTACGTCTGAAACCATGAGAAGTAGATATAGCTGTTGAACGATCCACAAGCCATGATCAGGCTCAAAAACCAAATGCTGGGGTTTGCTGCCACCAGTTTCCACGGAATTGGAGAGTGGACGGTTCCTGCCGACGCACCACGTCCGATGTACTCTGCTTCCAATGCATTGACAGCCGAATGATCCAACGGATCATCACGGAACCAGAGATAAAATCCCGCAGCCCAGACGGCCCCAACACTGCCGAATGCCACAAACGTCCAGCGCCAGCCGATCGCTTGAATCAGCACTGCCGCCAGAAACGGAGCGGCCGCGCCGCCGATCTGTGACGCAGCAAGCAGGATTCCCGTAGCGCGCCCTCGTTCGTGATCCGGAAACCAACTGGACATCACACGAGCGACGTTTGGGAAGGCCCCCGCTTCACCAGCTCCAAAAAGGAAACGAACAACCACCAGTGACCAAAGCCCTGTGCAGGCTCCGGTCAATGCCGTGAATACAGACCACCACAGCGAAATTCGTGTCAGGACTCGTCGTGCGCCAAGTCGATCGCCCCATCGTCCGGTAGGAATTTCAAACAGTCCGTAAGCGAGCGTAAATGCCATTGCATAAAACGTCGTTGCGAAGAAGGAGATCTTCAGATCCGCTCGAATCGCAGTTACCGCAGCCCCCATGCAGATTCGATCCAGGTAGAGAATCCCGGACAATAGACAGAGCACACCAAGCACTTTGAAGCGAGCCTTCGTCATCGTCGAAGATGCGGAAATCGCAGCATCGTGGACAGGCCACTCCACGGCATAGGGATTGTGTTCCTGCTGGTCGCGTCCTGTCGCAGGATTGTCAGATGCGTCGCTGTCCAGCGGCTGCGGCATAACGTGATCCTTCGCCAAGCATGTGAGGAGTAGAAATATTTTGAAAGCCAAAAACGGCACTCATGAAAGTCATAGCGGACAAATCGATCCTGTGTTTGAGCCACGAATGTGGCGGCAGGTTGTAGCCACGGGCGTGAGCCCGTGGCTAGAGAAACACAGGTGATTTTGAGTCCTGAAAGGACGATATGAGTCAACCCTGTCGCAATTCCTGTCAAGTGCGTTCCATCGAAAACGGTAGAGTCGTGAATACGACTCAGCGATCGACGCGATATCGCTGCAACAGCTTTTCATCCAGTTCAACGCCAAGTCCCGGACCATCCGGCACGACCGCCAACGGAGGTCCCAGATTCAACGGCTGCGTGAGCAGATCTGTTTCATGATACAGTGGCCCGATTGTGTCCGCCGGAAATGCATCGACATCGACTTCCGGAAATGCCGCCGCCACATGCAGCATCGCAGCGGTGCCCACTCCAAGTTCCAGATTGCTGCCAATTGTGCAACGCAGCCCTGCTGCTCGCGCGATCGCCACGATATCAGCCGTAGCGGCGATTCCGCCGTGCTTCCCTGGATAAATGCTGAACACATCGACAGCGCGATGACTGGCGAGGAGCCACGCATCCTGCAGCGTGAAGATGCTTTCGTCGGCCATCAGAGGTGTCGATGTTGCTCGCCGAAGTTCGGCCATCGCCGCATGGTCACCCGGCGGAATCGGTTGCTCTGCAAGCAGCAAGTTCACATCCTGAAGTTCACGCAGGCAGTAGTGCGCCTGCTGAATGGTCCATCCACAGTTCGAATCAATTGTCACCGGAATGTCGGGACCGCAGACTTCCCGCACGGCCCGGACTCGCGCAATATCGGTGACAGGATCCAGTCCGGTTTTGACTTTGACGCAGGTCACTCCGAGGGCCAGATGTTGTTCGGCCATCAAACGCGATCCGGCGATATCACGTGCCCACACGACCAGCTTGATGCGAACTCGATCACGCACCTTTCCGCCGAGCAACTGATAAACAGGAAGCCCGACGGCCTTTCCGGCAATATCCCACATCGCCATTTCCACCGCCGCACGAGTGAACGGATTGAGCTTGACCGCGAACTCCATCGCCCGGCGAATTGCGGTGATGTCACGCGGATCACGCCCCAGCAGCACGGGTTCGATGCAGTCGCGAATCACCGCCATCGCGGTGGCCTGGTTCTCACCGCTCCACAGGGCTGAGACCGTGGCTTCGCCGAGGCCCGTCAGTCCTTCATCGGTATGGACGCGAACAATTACAAAAGGCGAAGTCGCGTGCTCGCCATGAGCCGTCTTTGCCGTCATTCCAGTCTTGAGCGGAACACAAACGGGAATGGCTTCGATCTGAGTAATCTTCATGATGCTGTTGAATCTCCATCAAAATGGAACTCCTGACCAGAGAAACATAGCAGTCAGATCATTCTCGTGAAAGTTCACCGGATTCAGCAGGTTCAGATTCGCAGCTTTAGCTTGAAGTGAGTTCGAATCAACAGCATCAAGAGAGAGACGTGGCTCCAATGCCTGTGACCATAGCAAAAATTCTCCTGTGGGGTGAGTGAAAAAACGAACGACAGACATTTGATTGAGTCTCACCGCCCTGGTCAGGTGCAATGGCTGGTTCTCACCCGACCATTTGTTCAATTCAAACCCCGCCCGAACTCACCGTGGCGATCCAGAGAAAATGAAGACCTGCGACAACGTTGACGACAATACAACTCACAGCACAGGAAACAAGAAGCAACCGCAGCGGCTGCTTCTCACTCCATGTGGCGGAAGCAGCCATCACCAGAACAACAAGCGCAGTCAACCAAATAAGCAACACACCCTGAAGAAAAGTCCAAAGCCAAGGGATGGCCTCGGCCTGCCAGAAGGCGGCAAGAACCAGGGTCGCAGCACAAGCGCCAGCCAATCCCAGGGATTGTCGATGCCGTCGGTTGGCTCTCATCGCAAAAAACGTCCACACGACCGAAGCCGCGATTGACACTACAAGGTAAATCAGAAAAGGATTCATGGTTGGTGTGAAACTCTACATCCAGGCCCTATTCTTCACTCAATATGCGAACGACCAAGGTAAACGGGCGGCGGCCAGACATCTTGCAATACTGGAAACGCGCCGCCCGCCGCTCCGGTTGACCGCCTTGTTCGGCTCTTTCCGTTTTTGTTTCCTATGTCATTCTGCGATAGTGGGCTTTCATGAACGGAGTCCACTGGCCATCGCTGCCAAGCATTTTTGATGAAAGGATTCTGTAGTCGTCCGTTACAAACTCAATGATGTCCTGGTACTTCGCCATTGTTCCATCGCCGGCAAAACTCGGCCCTTCAGAATCGAGCGTCAGCACCTTTCCGGTTGCGTCAAGAGCACCGTTGTATGGCCAGAGATGCGTCATCATCGAAGTAATGAACGTCCCGACAAACCGTTTGGTTTGCGTCTCGAACCCGAGCGTCATAATGGAATCACATGAGCCGTCCGGCGTGTCATCGGAACCCTCTCCGATCGCCCACAGTGTGCCCAGCGATCGCACCGATTCCCGCCGGTTACTCTTCATGGGTGGTTGGTCCGGCCCCATGCTGCACTCCGATTCGACTTTCCACTCACCGACGAGTCTTTGAAGCCAAAGGTGTTCCTTCGCGGGCTCAGGAGGTTGCATCATGATTTCGATCTCGCGCGGTTATTGTGATGGTAGTTGACTGCCTGAATGTGGAGCCGAACTATCATGAGTCTCGGTCAGCGGTCGGTATTCGGTATCGACCGTCCCAGAGTGGATTGATATCAAGGGAAATCCTGCGCGTCAAGTTCCCTGGAGACGCACCTGGCACCAGATGACTGGCGGGCCAATATTCTTCGGAGGGCGAGTTTCAGGCATTCTCTCGCGCTGGGCGAGCCGGGCGGATATTCAGCATGCTGGCTGCGGATAATCCCATGTCGTACAATCAATAAGCAAAAGTACACTGATTCGCAGGTGATGTTGCTCCGACAGTTCGCGTTCCGGATCACGAATGTGCTGAAATAATTTTGCGGGGCTGCTACCATGCATCGCGGTTGAAGAGGTCTCGAACGTTGTGACCAGAGAATCTCAGTCGGCGGAGCGACGGAGCTACATTTGCAGAAAGGCGACACCGTGCAACAGGGAACTCCTGCATTCGATCATCCTCGTGTCGCGCGGCGAACGGCCGTTCAGGCGGGAGGTATCAGCCTGCTCGGGCTGGGAATGAATCATCTTGCAGGACTTCGCGCCGCTGCCGCTGAGTCCACGACACACCAAACGCAAATCCGCTCGTGCATCTACATTTTCCTTTCCGGCGGGTTGTCGCAGCACGACAGCTTTGATCCCAAGCCGCAAGCACCGGCGGAAATTCGTGGTGAGTTTTCTGCGATTGCGACCCAGACGCCAGGAGTGCAGATCTGCGAACATTTGCCCGGTCTGGCGGTCAGAAGTCATCTGTGGTCAATGTGCCGTTCCCTGACCCACACATCCAACGATCATTCCGTCGGGCACCATATGATGCTGACCGGCAGGTCCGATCTGCCACTTGGCTTCAATCCGAATCAGCCACGTCCGCAGGACTGGCCGAGCATTGCGGCCGTGGCCGGGGCCGTCTCGACCGCTCGCAACAATCTGCCTCCAGCCGCAGTGATTCCCGAACAATTTGTTCATTACTCCGGACGTGTCCTCCCGGGCCAATTCGCTGGAGTGATGGGAAGTCAGCGCAATCCGTGGTTTGTTGAAGCGTCGCCGTTTCATTCCACCTGCTACGGCGCTTATCCGACTCATGGCTTCGACCATCAGGACCGAGGCAACAAAGATGGGCGACTCTTTGAAGCGCCCAGTCTGAGTCTGCCGCACGGTCTCACGGCGACAGGGCTGAATCGAAGAGTCCACCTGCTGAGTGAACTCGAACGTCAGTGTCGGCAACTTGATGATGCGGCGTTGACTGAGAACTTCGATCGATATCGTGAAGGCGCCATTTCACTGCTGGTCGATCCGGCCACGCGCAGCGCGTTGGATGTGACTCACGCGGATGACGCGATTCAGGACCGCTACGGGAGGAATTCATTTGGCTGGTCACTCCTGATGGCGCGGCGGCTGGTAGAATCCGGCGTCAATCTGGTGCAGGTGAATCTTGGTAACAATGAAACATGGGACACGCATGGCAATGCGTTCCCTCATCTGCGCGACAACCTGCTGCCACCGACGGATCGCGCGATCAGTGCGTTGCTGGACGATCTGCAGGAATCGGGATTGCTCGACAGCACGCTCATCATCATGGCAGGTGAATTCGGGCGGACTCCGAAAATCACGCTGCTGCCAAGCCACTACAAGCAGCCCGGTCGCGACCACTGGGGGCCAGTGCAGACTGTATTCTTGGCCGGGGGCGGAATTCAGGGAGGCCGCGTCGTTGGTGGTACGGATGACATTGGTGCATACCCGGCGTTTGATCCTCAGCGCCCGGAGAATTTTGCGGCGACGATCTATCAGGCACTGGGAATTCCGCAAACTGCCGCATGGACAGATGAACTCGGACGGCCTCATCATGTGTATCACGGCGAAGCGATGCCGGGGCTGACGTAGGAGCTCGGCAACGCATTCATTGATGGGTTGTGTGCCACTGGCTCGGCCAGTGCGCCCCCCATTTGCAGGAAGCACTGGCAGAGCCAGTGGCTGTGCGACAAATAGAAGTTTCGTAGATCTTTCAAGAATGCGAGGACGTCATTTTCATTCAAGACGACAGATAGATTTCAACGGCATCCCTTCCGTCGAGCTTGCCTCGGCGGAGGGAACAACTGGCAGCTACATCGGCAAGAAACCGAATTGCACCGCGCTCCGCTTCGGGCTTGTCCCGGCGGACGCAACGACTCGATTCGCTGATTCCGCCGGGACAAGCCCGAAGCGGAGATCCAGGTTTGTTGAGTCGCGATTTTTTGTAGCCTCCAGTTGTTTGCCCCGCCCGGATAAACCGGACGGAAGCAGTACAATACTCACATAAACAACTAAAGTCCCTGTTGCTATTTGTCGCACTGCACTGGCAGAGCCAGTGGCACACATCAATACACGACTGACACGACAGTAGATCTTCTTCCAGATTCTCTACGGCACTTCACGCAGGTCTTATCAGGGGTTTTCAGTTCGCGCGTGTCACTCAGCCATCAGCAGCCGCGCCGCCGGGTTTTCGATTGCGGCAACGACGGATTGCAGAAATTTTGCTGCCGGCGCGCCGTCGATGGCACGGTGATCGAAGGTCAGGCTGAGAGTCATCATCGGGCGGACTTCGATGCGATCATCGTGGCCTGCGACCGGTTGCCTGCGAATTGTTCCCAATCCCAGAATTGCCGTCTCTGGAAAATTGATGACTGGTGTGAAGGCATCGATCCCAAAGCTGCCAAGATTGGTAATTGTAAAGACTGCGTCCTGCATCTCTGCCGCCGACAATCGTCCGTCGCGCGCTTTGCGGATGATCCGCGAGGATTCGGCTGCAAGATTCAGCAGCGATTCCTTCATGACATTTCGCAACACGGGCACAATGAGCCCCTCCGGTGTATCGACGGCGAGCCCGATGTGAATGTCATTGTCTCCCGGCAATACGATCGCATCACCGTCCCAGCGCCCAGCCAGTAGTTGCTCCTGCCTGAGACAGCCTGCGACCAGTTTGACGATGATATCGTGAAAGGCGGGGACCAGCGATTCGCCCGCGGTTTTGAATTGTTGTCGCAGGCTGACCAGATTGGTTGCGTCAACCTGTGAAGTGAGTGTCACCGGTACCGCTTGACGATGACTCTCGGCCAGTCGTTCCGCGATGACCTTGCGACGACCGGACAATACAAATCGGTGTCCGCCGGAACCCCCGAAGCTTCCGCCGACCGAATTCGCTGCGTTCACAACATCGCGTTCACGAATTCGCCCGTTCCGCCCGGTTCCCAGGAGTTGCCTGAGATCAATACCAGCTCGTTTGGCGGCACGGCGGGCTCGTGGAGTGGCGATGATTTCCGTAGCTGGCTCAGTCAGATTCGTTGTCCTGCTGCCATTGGCTCCGCGTGTCGCGGCAGCAGCGTGGACATCGTCTTCCGTGACGCGACTTCGAGAGCCGGTTCCCTGAACGTTCGCCAAATTGACGCCCAGTTCCCGGGCGAGCCGGCGGACTGACGGCGACCCGCCGATCGCGGCGATTGTTAAATCGACCGCTATCGCATCTTCCACCGTTTTCGTTGCGGTCGAAACCACATCGCTGCCAGACTGCTGCGGTGACGCCTCCCCGTCAGTAACCAAATGGCCAATGACCGCACCGACTTTGAGCACCGTACCCGGTTGAGGCCCATCCGTTGGAATCCGCAGAATGCCATCGTCCAGGGCTTCGACTTCCTGCAGAGCTTTCTCGCCCTCCAGCTCAAACAACACATCGCCGCGACGAATGACGTCGCCGTTTTCCTTCATCCAACCGGCAAAAACACCCTCTTCCATCGACCAGCCAAGACGCGGAATCGTGATTTCAAATGACATAACAGGAATCCCAAATCCGAAATCTCAGTTGCAAGTTGCACGTTGCAAGTTGCACGTTACCAATTCCCTATTCCAGCATTAACGCCTTGATCGCCCGAGACACATCCATCTCTGACGGCACGACTGCCGCTTCAAGTGTGGGCGCGTACGGGGTCGGAGCAAACGCGCCGTTGACTCGCTTGATGGGAGCATCGAGATCGTTGAAGCCAGCATCCGCGATCTGAGCAGCAATCTCTGCACCAAGGCCAAACGCTGCCGGAGTTTCCTCAACGATCAATAATCGGCCCGTCTTCGCGACAGATTGCAGAATTGTCGTCACATCCAGAGGTGAAATTGTGCGTGGATCAATCAGCTCGACAGAAATGTTTTCCTGTTGCAGCGTGTCACAAAGTCCCAGCGTCACGGGTACCATCTTCGCCAATGCCACGACTGTGACGTCGGTCCCTGCACGCACGATGGACGCCTTGCCGAATTCAATTTCATAATCGTGTTCCGGCACATGACATTTGGTCGTCAGGATTTCACGATGTTCCAGAAACATCACCGGATCATCGCACCTCAGCGCCCGCAGCATCAGGCCTTTTGCGTCATATGCATTCGACGGCATGACTACGCGCAGCCCCGGCACCTGACCGTAGAGTGCATGATAGCTGCCGGAATGGTGCGTCGCCGCAGAATGCCCAATGCCGACGCAGCCGCGCAGCAACACAGGCATCTTGAGTCGACCGCTCGACATGTACTGCATTTTGGCAATCTGATTGATGACCTCACCGATCGAATCCAGAATAAAGTCGGCGAACATAAAATCGATGACCGGGCGAGTCCCTGTCATGGCTGCTCCACCCGCCAGGCCCACGAAACCTCGCTCGCAGATCGGCGTGTCACACAGTCGTTCAGGTCCGTGCAGATCATAGAGTCCCGGAGTCGTACGGAAATTGCCGCCGCGAATTCCGATACCCTCACCCATCACGAAAATCTTCGGATTGCGAGACATCTCACCGGCGAGCGCTTCGACGGTCGCCTGCGTAAAGGAAATTTCACGCGGCGGTGACGGTGTTGCCGGGCGGATCGTACTTGATTCCGGCGTCGACACGGCCTCTGTCTTCGAATACACAAAAGTTGTTGCGGAGTCCGCTGCAGGGTACGGGCTTTTTTCAGCGAACTCCCGCGCTTCGCGGACTATCTCCAGAACTTCGGCTTCGATCGCGTCCATTTTGCCACTCAATTCGGCAGGAGCTGCGGCCTTGAGTTTTGCGATCGGACAACGCTTCTTCCACGCATCCACCTCTTCGCGCGTGCGATACGTGAAGTCACCCATCCCTTCCGCGTGCGCTCGAGTGCGGTAGGTCTTGCATTCAATCAGTGTCGCCCCTTGTCCGGCTCTGGCTCGAGCCACCGCGTCTCCGGCAATGCGTGCGATCTCAACCACATCATTACCGTCGATTTCAAAACCCGGAAGTCCATACCCCGCCGCGCGGCCCGCAACGGTCGGCGAACCACTGGAATAGGAAAACGGGACTTCCGTGGCATATTGATTGTTTTCACAGATAAACAGCGTCGGTAGTTTCCAGATGCTCGCCATGTTCAGCGCTTCATGGAAAGCTCCGTTGTTCACTGCTCCATCACCGAAGAATGCGACTGCAACGTTTCCGTTCTTCATCAGTTTCGCGCTGTATCCGCCACCACACGCCTGCAGCATGCAAGGCCCCACGATGCCGCTGGTTCCCATCATCCCGATTTCGGGGGAGAACAAATGCATCGACCCACCACGGCCGCGCGAACATCCGGTCGCGCGACCGAAGAGTTCAGCCATGAGTTCCCGCGACGGCATACCCTTAGCCAGCGCATGTCCGTGGCCGCGATGCGTGCTGAAGACCGTATCGGCTTTCGTCAGGTGCGAACAAACTCCCGTCGCAATCGCTTCCTGCCCGACATACGTATGACAGGCACCGTGAATGAGTCCCCGCTGATGACAGCGTGCGAGCTCCTCCTCCGTGTGCCGGATGATGAGCATTGTGCGATAGAGGGAAATAATTTGATCATTGGTCATGCGTGTATTGTCCTGAATCAACAGCGAGCGGCTGGGCGTTAGCCCTCCGTGTAGGAATCACTTTGTAAGGCGAGCGGCAGAAATGAATTTACCGGTACGACGGACTTCCAGTCCGTCGCATGGTGCTACTCGACGGACTGGAAGTCCGTCGTACAAATTGCGAATGGTAAGTTCTATCCTGCCGCTCGCCTAAGAGAACCGCACCGTGCCAGAA
>CAMAVB010000226.1 GCA_945861465.1 Candidatus Kuenenia stuttgartensis | reverse complement strand
ATGTTACACACTGCAAAACCGACTGCCCTGAAGATGGGGATTCCCATTCCGAATTCAAAACTCGGATTGTGGCTGTTTCTGGGCACAGAAATCATGTTCTTCACCGCGTTCATCGGGTCGTATATCGTCCTGAGACTTGGATCGAAGGGCTGGCCGACGGACACGGAGGACACTCACATCAACGTGTTTCTTGGTGGCTTGAATACGTTCGTGCTGATCGTGTCCAGTTACCTGGTCGTTGTGGCCCACGAAGCGATGGCTCAAAAGAATTTCTCCAAAGCCCGCACCTATCTGATGGGCACGATGCTTCTGGCCTGCCTGTTCCTTGGAATCAAGTCGATCGAATACTACGGAAAGATCTCGCACGACATTCTGCCGGGACATATCGCGGAGACATCATCGCAGGCGGTTAAGAAGGCCAGTCGCGAACTGGAGGTTGTGGTTCGGGATCGATTCGCCGAGTACACCAGCAGCGGTGCAGTGCCCACTGACCGCCCTGACGATATTGTGAACCTCGTCAACCAGATCGCTGCATTGCCAACAGCCGCGAAGCCTGAAGACGTGAGTGAAGGCACGTTCGCTGCTCTCAAAGAGTCCGCCCCGGTCGATGCCGAATTATACAAAGAGTGGATGAATCTGCATCAGCACATTGTTGCAAACGTATCGCTCAAGGTTCCTGCGATCGGGCCTGAGTACCTCGCGGCGCGCGGGGCACTCAAAGAGGGTGAGAAACTGCCGGAACTTGAATATGCGGAAGTTACTTCGTTACTAACGAAAATGAAGGCGAACGAACAGTACGGTTACTATGTGACTAAAGGTGTCTTCGAGCCGCATCCTGTGGTGTACGGGAATATCTTTGCGTCCACCTACTTTCTGATGACCGGATTCCACGCGATTCACGTCATTGTGGGCATGATTCTGTTTTGGCTGGTTCTGAGGCAGGGCAGCAAGCTGAACGAAAAATGGACAGACTTTGTTGAGAACAGTGGTCTGTACTGGCACTTTGTGGACCTTGTCTGGATCTTTCTGTTTCCGATGCTGTACATCATCTGAGATCCGCTTCATGAATCGCGGGTTGTTTCTCGGTCGTTGTCCGCTGTTGATTTTTTGAATGGGTTCTTCGATGTCTCACGACGCTCATGCCAGCCAGGTTGCTCACTCAGACGACCACGCTCACGATACGCATCACGTGAATTACCTGGCCATCTTTTTCGTGCTGTGCGTCTGCACCGCATTGTCTGTGATTTTTGACGTCGTCCAATTCAGCAAGCCCATCACAATTGTCCTGGTGATGGCGGTCGCCATCACAAAAGCACTCTGCGTCATGATGTTTTTCATGCACCTGAAGTTCGAAGGCAACTGGAAATTCGTGCTGCTCGCTCCCACAACCATTCTGGCGATCGGTCTGCCACTCGCCTTGTTTCCAGATGTCGGTGCTTCGTATTACGAACCGACCGCGCCACAGGTCACGCGTTGGGCGAAAGAAATCAGCGACTACAAAGATTACCACGAAGAACACCTAAAACACGCCGAAGCTGAGGCTCAGATTGCGCCAGGCGACGTCGAACCCGCGCATGCCGAATAGGTTTCGCCAAGCCGGAGATTGGCGGTCCACGCTGTTGGTCTATCGTCTGACAACTCCGGGGAGTCAACGCATCGGTGCGGACTAGCGTGATTGAGCCGTTGAATGAAGATCCTCGAATACGATCCTCAACTGCGGAAAGCAAATGACGCCTGGGCCGCATGACTGGTGAGACCCCAGGCGTTGTGTCTCGCCATCGTTGGCTGGAGACGTGACGGACATGAATGTCCATCCTACGGAGCTGCAATTCGAGTCGCCTTCCAATTTACTGTCCAACAAGCCCCCTCCGTTCAGTGTTGCGATCAGGAAGATGCTGCTATCATGTGCGATACCTGACGGCGACATCGACGCCTTTTCAACATCTGGGGAGAAACCATGCGATTTCAGCGACTGTGTTTATTTCTGGCTGCACTGTGTGCGGCAACGGTGTCTGCGAATGCAGATGAATGGGAATCTATTTTCGACGGCAAGACGCTGGAAAACTGGGACGGCGATCCCGATGTCTGGAGCGTTAAGGACGGTGCCATCACCGGAGCGACCTCGGACGACGAAGCAAAGAAGCTGAAGCGGAACACGTTTATCATCTGGCGTGGTGGTGAAGTTGACAACTTTGAACTGGAACTTGAATATAAGATCGTGAATGGTAATTCTGGTATCCAGTACCGCAGCTTTGAATTGCCCGATGCGAAATGGGGCATCGGCGGTTATCAGGCTGACTTCGAAGCGGGTGACACTTACTCCGGGATTCTTTACGGCGAAGCATTTCGCGGGATTCTGGCGCAGCGTGGCCAGGCGACCAAGTTGGTTCGCAATGGCGGAAAGTTTGAAGTCAAAGAGACTGCGAAAATCGGTGACACCAAAGAAATTCAGAAGAAGATTAAGAAGGAAGACTGGAACAAGTACCGCATCGTCGCCGACGGCTATCACTTTCAGCACTTTATCAACGATGTCCAGACAATCGATGTGACCGATAACGATGTTCAGGAACGTCGAGCCGCAGGTCTCCTTGCGTTGCAGGCTCATGCTGGTCCGGCCATGACCGTGCAGTTTCGCAGCATTCGTCTGAAGCGCCTGCCTGCTCCGAAAAAGGTTGCCTTGATTGCAGGTAATCCCAGCCACGGTTACGGCGCTCACGAACATCGTGCAGGATGTATGCTGTTGGCCGAAGCGCTGAACACTGCGAACCTGGGAATTGAAGCAAGCGTCTACACAGAAGGCTGGCCGAAAGACGAATCTGTGCTCGACAGCGCGGATACGATTGTCATCTATGCCGATGGTGGCGGCGGTCATCCGTTTAACAGCAGGTTAGATCGCCTGCAGGCGCTGGAGAAACGTGGCATCGGCATGGTGTGCCTGCACTACGGTGTGGAAGTCCCCAAAGGCGCGTCGGGAGATGCGTTTCTGGACTGGACCGGCGGTTACTTTGAAGCCGACTGGTCCGTGAATCCTCACTGGACCGGCAACTTCAACAAGTTTCCCGATCATCAGATCGCATACGGTGTGAAACCATTTCGCATCAACGACGAATGGTATTACCACATGCGTTTTGCAGGTGACGACGCCGGAATCATTCCTGTGTTGACGGATCTGCCACCACGTTCAACACTGGTCAAAGAAGACGGCAGCCTTGCACGGCCCGACGGACCTCATAACAACAACCCGACTGTGCGGGCAGCTGTTCTGGAACGCAAAGAGACTCAGACCGTGGCCTGGGCTCGCTCTCGTAAGGATGCCGGTCGCGGCTTCGGCTTCACCGGTGGCCATGATCATTGGAATTGGGGCAATCGTGACTTCCGGACTCTGGTCCTGAACGCCATCGCCTGGACTGCTCACGTCAGCGTGCCGAAAGATGGAGTCCCATCAAAGGATCTGACGGTCGCTGACCTTCAGGCAAATCAGGATTACGATGTTCCTGGGGATTTCAATCCAGCCCGTATTCAGGCTATGCTCGACGAATGGGCTGCGGCTCGGAAGTAAGATGTGCGTTGGGTTCTTGTTGTGTGGCGGGACGAGCGACTGACAAACAGCGGCGTCCCATCATGCATGGTGTAGACATCTGCAGGATGGCCGCGAAGGAACGCAAAGATCGCAGAAAGAGTCTTGTGAGTCGGTGATTCATCCTGGCAGCAGGAGGAACGCGCGTCGGAGACACGGGGCACACTGGTCGGCAATCCATAAATCCATGACGGCAGTGAGCCGTCCCATAAGCAAGGTACATTTTTGTGGCGAATTCGATTCAGCCTATTCTTCTGAACGGTCACTGGGCTTCCAGCACGGGAACGTCGGTCTTCCAGGCCGTGAATCCTGCGACGGAAGAACTGCTTCCCGGAAAATTTCCCGTCAGTCCATGGGAAGAAATTGATACGGCCATCAACGCCGCTGCGAAGGTTTCACGTCAGATGCGTGGCTGGCCGGGAAGTCGCTTCGCGGATTTCCTTGAATGCTACGCGAAAGAGATTGAAGCTCGAGCCGAATTGCTGATTGAGGCGGCCCATGCTGAAACAGGACTGCCCGTATCACCTCGACTGAAAGACGGCGAGCTCCCGCGGACGACCAATCAGCTGCGACAGGCGGCGAAGGCAGCACGCACGGATTCGTGGCGGACTCCAGTGATTGATACGGTCGCAGGAATCCGTTCCGTGCTTGGCCCGATTGGACCGGTGGTTGTCTTCGGCCCGAATAATTTCCCATTTGCATTCAACGGAATTTCCGGTGGAGATTTTGCAGCCGCCATCGCGGCAGGCAATCCAGTGATTGCAAAAGGGCATCCGTGTCATCCCGAAACATCACGCATTTTCGGCGATGCGGCTCTCACGGCGATTCGTGAAACCGGGATGCCCGAGGCGCTCGTGCAACTGATCTATCGCACCAGCCACGAAGACGGGGCGAAACTGGTTTCCGACCCTCGCATCGGCGCATCGGGGTATACGGGTGCCCGACAGACGGGTTTGAAACTCAAGGCCGCCGCCGATGCCGCCGGGAAACCGATGTATCTGGAACTGTCGAGTATCAATCCGGTCTTCATCATGAGTGGCGCGCTCAAGGAACGCGCTGCCACTCTGGCGGATGAATTTGCCGGAAGCTGTCTGATGGGAACGGGGCAGTTCTGCACAAATCCCGGTCTGGTCGTTGTCCCTGCCAGTGACGCTGGCACTGCGTTTGTGACCGCCGTTGCCGAACGGTTTGCGAAAGCTCCTGTCGGCACAATGCTGGCGGAAGGCGTACGACAGAGCTTCTCTGCCGGGATTCGCATGCTGATCGATGCCGGGGCAACTCTTGTGACCGGTGGGGAACCGGGCGGCGGCAAAGGCATCTGCTTCCAGAACACTTTGCTGACAGTTCATGGACGTCAGTTTCTGGTCAACCCTGAGGTCTTTCAGACAGAAGCGTTTGGCAACGGGTCACTCTTTGTGCTGGCCGATTCGGTCGCTCAGATGGCTGAGATCGCAGAGTCACTCGAAGGCAATCTCACCGGTGCCATATACTCCGCCACTACTGGCAGCGATGATGCCGATTATGCGACGATCGAAAAGCCGCTGCGGACAAAGGTCGGTCGATTGCTGAATGACAAGATGCCGACCGGTGTCGCGGTGAGTGCGGCCATGAACCATGGTGGACCGTTCCCAGCGACCGGACATCCGGGATTCACCGCCGTCGGAATTCCCGCGTCGATGGTGCGGTTCGGCATGTTGCAGAGTTACGATGCCGTTCGACCTCAACGTTTGCCACCCGTGCTGCAGGATAAGAATCCAGGTGGTGTCTGGCGTCGCATGGATGGTGAATGGACTCTGAAAGACGTTTGAACATTGTAGTTTTTTGGCTCTCCCGGATTCTATGTGCTGGATGCGGATGGTACGGATGAGTCAGAGCGTGTTCATCTGTGAAATCCGCGAAATCCGTGGTTAAAATTTTCGTATCCGATCACCACATTTCGAGAATTACAGTTTGAACCACAGATGGACACGGATGAACACAGATTGACTGTTGATTTCTATCTGTGTTGATCTGTGGTTGCTTGCGACGACCTCGTTAGAATTGTCAACAGCGCATGTCAGATTCAGATCTTCAGTCTCGTCTCGCTCCGGTGCTTGGGCGTGTTCCGAGCGGCGTGTTTATACTTGTGGCGGGTGACGGAAGCGGTCGGCGCACCGGCTTGCTGACGAGCTGGGTTCAACAGGCGTCGTTTGAACCGCCGCAAGTCACGATTGCAGTCAACAGATCGAGATATCTGATCGACTGGCTCAAGGACGGATCGCCCGTGACGTTGAACCAGGTTCCGAAGGGCGACAATTTGCTGTTTCGACATTTCGGCAAAGGATTTGATCCTGATGCGAACGCTTTTGATGGAATCGCCGTCATTCCCGCGAACAATGGGCTGGTGGCGTTGTCGTCTGCACTGGCGACGATGGAAGGTACAGTTTGCGGACAGATGGATGCGGGCGACCATCGGATCCTGCTGGTGACGATCACGAATGCGATTGCTCACAAAGATCCAACGCAGTTTGAACCGTTCGTACATCTGCGGAAAAATGGGTTTAGTTATTAGCTTGACAGGAATCCTGAGTGGGCGAGCGAGTTGTCCTGGCGATGAGCGGAGGCGTTGACAGCTCCGCCGCCGCAGTTCTGTTACATGAACAGGGCTATGAAGTTATCGGACTGTTCATGCGGTCCGGTGAGACGGAATCGGCCTGCGCCGTACCGGTGACGGGGTTGCTGCCGGTCGTCAATTCGGGATCGAATCGCCAGGGGTGCTGCAGTTCGGAAGATGCGGCAGATGCGCGGCGAGTTGCCGATCGACTGGGTATTCCGTTTCATTCACTGAATTTTCAGGATGCGTTCCTGAAGATCAAGGATTACTTCGCGGACGAATATCTCGCTGGAAGAACACCGAATCCGTGCGTGCAGTGCAACAACTGGCTGAAGTTTGGCCGTCTGTGGGAGTTCGCGCGACAGGTCGATGCTCAATACATCGCCACCGGCCACTATGCGCGCGTTATGCCGGATGTGACAACCGGCGAATGGGGACTGTATCGCGGTCTCGATGATAACAAAGATCAGTCATACGTCCTGTTCGGAATTCGCCGTGAACTGCTGCCAAACGTGTTGCTGCCGATTGGCACGTTTCAGAAACCTGACATCCGGAAGTTGGCGGGAGAGTCCGGGCTGCGCGTGGCCAATAAGAAGGACTCGTATGAAATCTGCTTCGTGCCTGATCAGGACTATGCCGGATTTCTGAAGCGTTATCGCGGGCACGATGGCACCGCTGGAGAATTTGTGGATATGCAGGGACAGGTATTGGGGGCGCATGAAGGCTATGAACATTTTACCGTCGGCCAGCGAAAGGGTCTGGGGCTGGCTTTTGGCGAACCACGTTTCGTGATCGAAATCCGTCCGTTGACTCGGCAGGTCGTGCTGGGGCACCGCGAAGATCTGGCAACGACGTGTATCGAAACGGTCGATTGCAACTGGCTGTCAGATCGGCCAGTAGCGCGCACGACGTGCGCGGTCAAGGTTCGGTATCGTCAGACGTCCGAGCCGTGCGTCATCGAACCGGGCGAGGATAACTCGGCAACGGTCTATCCGGATCAGCCAATCTTTGGCGTCGCTCCGGGGCAGGCAGCCGTGTTCTACGACGGCGATCGAGTGCTCGGCGGCGGCTGGATTCGAAGTGGCAGGAAGGAACGTCCGTAGGATGGACATTCATGTCCGTCGCATGGCCCATAGTCGCTGAAATTCATCGACCAATGCCTTGGCAAATTCAGGGTCATTGATGTGCAGAGGCAATCGCACGATCCGACGCAATTCAGATTGCTCGACGAGCGACTCCAGTTCTTCAAACAGCACTGCGTCGGCTGTCGGATCGTGAAAGGGCTGGCCTGCCGCATCGATCGTCGAAACGCCCTGCTCGGGAATCAGCAGTGTGACGGCGGACGAGGAATGATTCAATTTTGCCGCGATCCATTCGGCAACCTGTCGATTTTCATCCGCTGTCGTGCGCATGAGCGTCACATTCGCGTTGTGTACATGCAGCAACCGGTTGCGGAAGCGGTCTGGCACGGTTTCTCTGGCTCCAAAATTCACCATGTCCAGGGCACCGAGACTCATCACATACGGAATCTGCTGTTGCAGGATGACGTCGAAACGCTGCGGGCCAGCTGACAGGATGCCTCCGACTACTTCGTCGGCAACTTCTGTGGTCGTGATATCGAGCACGCCTTCGATCAGACCGGACTCAACCAGCTTCTCCATCGCGCGGCCACCGGTCCCCGTCGCGTGAAACACAAGACAGTCAAACCCTGCGTCTTCCAGGGATTTGCGCACTGCCGTCACGCACGGCGTCGTCACGCCGAACATTGTCATCCCGATCGCCGGTCTCGCAACTGTCTTTGTCACGGCGTGCGTGACCATACCCGCCATCGCATGCGCAGCGTTGCTGAGGACTCGGCGCGAAACCGTATTCAACCCTGCGACATCGACGATCGACGGCATCAGGCAGATATCACTGCAGTCCACATACGGGGCCGTATTCCCACTGGCCATCGTCGATACCATGAGCTTCGGAATTCCGACCGTCAGAGCACGCATCCCCGCTGTGACGATGGCAGTGCCGCCACTGCCGCCAATTCCGATGACTCCGGCGACTCGCCCCTTCGCGTGTTCCAGGAGCAGCCAGATTCGAAATGCGTCTGACATCGCTGTCACAGCACCGCCTCGATCTTTTGACTGGACGTCACTTAACGTCAATCCCGATGCCTCAAGAACTTGAGACGCAGGCACGTCTGCAGCAACATCCTTTGGAAGCGCAGTGCTGACATCGACCGTGATGACTTCAACCATTGCCTTCCGCAGACATGACGCGACCCAGGCCAGTTCTTCAGCTTTCGTATCAAACGTTGCGACGGCAAAGACGACAGCTCGCTGGTGCGGGTCGAGTGATTGTTCAGGCATTGGCGGTTTCCATTGATGGAGTCAGGTTGTTTCTGCTGCGCGCGGGATTTGTTGCAGTTTCTGAATGTCGTTTTCATCGTGATGTGACCTGGCGATCTGGTTCACTTTAGCACGCGAGGTTTTTCCTCAAGGTCTGGCAAGCTGGAAGCTTACCCCACGTTGAAATGCATCCTAAAACGTCGATGCCGAAATTCGATAAAGATCAGATTGACCTTCCCGTTCGCTGACCACGATCAGACTGTTTCCATCTGGATCCCAGACGGGAAAGTCATCCTGCTCGGGATTGTTGGTCAGTCGGAGCAGGCCGGAACCGTCCAGTTTCATGACGTAGATCTCATAATTGCCGTCGCGATTGCTGGTGAAAGCGATTCGCGTTCCCTCCGGAGAAATGCGAGGGCGAAGATCCTGTCTGGGACTGTTCGTCAGACGACGAGGCTTCGAACCGTCAACCTCTGCGATGTAGATTTCATAGTCGTTATCCCGGCTGGAGCTGAACACCAGCTGACGACCATCCGGCGAGACGCGCGGCCAGTTGTTCACTCCGTCTGAGTCAATCACTGTTCGGCGATCCTCGCCCTTCAGATTGACTGAGAAAATCTGTTGACGCCCCTCTTCGGGATAACTGAAAAGCACTCGCGAGTCGTCAGCGGTAAACGCTGGGCTGTGCATGCCGGAAAATCCACCTCCGGGCGGAACTTCGCCCACCTGTGTCTTTGTCAGATGCTCAATCACCAGCGCCAGACTCAGGTTGCCGCGATTTTGCACGAACGCGATGTGCTGTCCCGATGCGGAAACTGCCGGCTCAAATTCGGATCGTGTTTCCGACATATGCAATGGGGATATCATCTGATCGGCAAGAGATAACTTCATCAGTCTCAACTGATTCGGTTTTTCCAGAACGACATACAGCAGCTCCGTTCCCTGGGCATTCAGAAAGACCGGATCGCGTTTGATATGCCCATCCGTCGTCAGGCGAATCGGGTCAGCCGCCGGGGCAAGAGTCGAGCCCGACCAGATCAGCATGGCGAGGCAGAAAGTCGATCGCATTTTCAGACTTTGAACTGATGTGCAGCGCAGATGATAAAAACGAGAAGCTGCCCGCGGACGGAGCGGCGGGTGTACAATATAGAAACAGCTCACTTATCGAAACGTCGTCACAGAAGATCCTGAATCACGGTGCCGCCATCCAGGACTCGCATTTCCGCACGGGCCTGAGTATCAAGGCCGGCAAGTTCGCAGATCGTCGTGCCGACCATCAGCGGACTGATGGCGGTTGTAACGGGGTCTTCGGCGTACTTGTCACTCTCTCCGATCGTGCGTCCAGGCTGTACGCCTCCGCCGGCCCACAGCGAAAAATAGCAACGAGGCCAGTGATCTCGCGCTGCGCGGTTGGTAATCCGCGGCGAACGGCCAAATTCGCCCATGGCGACAACGAGCGTCGAATCCAGCAGACCCCGCGAGGACAGGTCATCGAGCAATGCGGCAAACGCCCGATCGAAGATGGGACAATGCGTGTCCTGGAGAAGTTCAAAGTTGTAGATGTGCGTGTCCCAGCCAAAGTCGCAGCTGGGTGTCATGCATTCGACATATTCACTCCAGTTGACCTGGATGTAGGGAACTCCGGATTCGACCAGCCGTCGCGCAAGGAGGCAGCTTTGTCCGAACGTCGTCTGTCCGTAAGTATTACGAGTCGACTGTGATTCCTGAGTCAGATCAAACGCGGCCCGCGACTGAGTACTCGTGATCAGATCATAAGCGCGCTGATAGCTCCGATCCCAGGCGCGGGGTCCGGATTGATCCAGGCGACGCAGTGTCGCATCCAGTTTCGCCCGGATGACGTTGCGGTCCGTGAGGCGATTCGGCGAAAGCCCTTCCAGCAATTGTAAGGAGGGCAGTTCAACATGGCCGTCGTCCGAACAGCTGACCATGAAAGGATCCAGGCCCGTGCCGAGACGTCCACCGCCGTAACCTTCAACTTTGCGGACAACGTCTCTGGGGATACCTCGTCCCACCATCACAAAGGGCGGCAAATCGCCGTTGGCACCACGTTTTTTGCCGATGATTGATCCAAAGTTTGGATGCACCGGCGTCGGGCGTTCCTGAAATCCTGTGAGTCCAACGGTTCCGGCATCCGGATGCCCGGATTGAGACGTGACATGCGAACGAATGAGTGAAAACTGATCGCTGCGAGCTGCAAGCTTTGGCAGCAGTTCTGAAAAATACACACCCGGCTGCCGAGTGGAAATCGGCGCGAACGGGCCTCGATACTGCGACGGTGCATCCGGCTTGGGATCGAAAGTATCGATATGGCTGGGAGCGCCCCAGAGCCAGACGAAAATGACTGATTTCGCTCGAACTGGCTTTGAGTTCTCAGCCAGCAGCGATGGTCCCGCCATGAGCCCGACCGGAATCGTTGCCCCCAGCTGCAGGAATGCGCGGCGACCGATTCCAGCACATGTGGAGGCTCGAAAAGAACCAACATCAAGCATTCGCGTCACCTGAATTTCTTCCGGAAAAACCATAATTCGCCAGACCGCTGGCGAGAAGTCTGAATCATACCGGAAATTTTATTATGGCTTCAGCATCCGTCGAAGGGAAGTCATTCACCTGAACGACCGCGACGAGGTGCAGTTACCGAATTCGGCTGGTCCTGCTTGCCGAGCAGGACTTCCCGGCCACGCCGCGACCAGCGACGAGTCGCGGTCGAAAGTACGGCGACGCGGCGACGTGGAGCGGATGTGCGCCCCATGGCGGTTCGCCTTACGGCGAAAGTCCTTTCCTGCAGAAAGAATCAACGTCGATTTCCTTTTTACCATTCGTCGTTTGAATCATATTCAGGCGGTGCTTCCCCTTTTGATTCGACAATTTCCGGAACTGCTCGTTCAGTGTCGGCAGGCACGATCTTTTCCAGGACAACTTTGAATCGCCATGAAGCGCCAAAATCGTAGTGAAACAACATCGACTGCTTTTCTTCCAGGGGCAGCCCGCCGATTGCAGTTTCGTCGGCGAAGGTCTCTCCATCGCGACAATTGGGAGAATCGATCGACAGTTTCTGTCCGTCGCGTCCGACAAACTCAAACGCATAGAGATGATCGCCGTCGAAGTCGTATGCCTGGATAATGCAGTCGGCCAGATCGGCCAGATCCGACTGCCCGGTGATTGCGATTCGTCTCCACGGCCTGCCAAGAGAGACCTTAAAGTAATAGATCCCGTCGCGAAACTCAGGCTCATTGAATTTGAGGTTCTTTTTCCACGCCGGGAAGGACGATTGCAGAATTCGCTGCCACTCACCAAAGTCAGCCTTCGGTGTGTTTCTGGTCAGCATTCCGAGCTGAATCTGTTGGAAGACCAGGTCCAACAACTCGTCGCCAAACGGCGTGTGCAGCACTTTGGTCACACACCAGCCTTCACCCGCCTGTGCCTTACCACGTTCCACTTTCATCAATCCGAAAAGTTCGAGTAACGCCAGCGAACAGGCCCGCTCCGTGCTGTACAGAAAATCGCCTCGCCGCTGTTTGAGTTCCGCGAATTTGCGACCTTCCGGCGGGATCGCGGCGCATAGATCGCGAGCATTCATGGCGACCTGCGATCCCCAACCGCTGGTTCGCAGTCCCACCATACCCCATGTCGCATGCCGCATCCAGGCTTCGAGGAGGTTGAAGTATTGCTCTGTCAGATTGAGTCCACGCCATTGTGCCAGCATCAGCGGATCAATCAGCAAGCGACCGCTGGTCTTGCCCTGCCCCACGCTGACTCCCATCCTGGTTGCTCGCAAAAGTAAGTACAGCCCGTTTATGTGCGGAAATGACTTCTGCTGAGGGCGTTCCAGATTCGGTCGCAGTGGGTGAACCATCCGCTCATCCAGCTCACGCAGCCGGTCCATTGGCAGCAGGTGGTATTTACCGGTCGAGCGCACGCCAGTTTCTATGAAGTCCAGCAGCGTCTCAAAGTCTGCCAGGATGGTGCCGGGGCCGTTGCTGTCGATTTGCTGGATTGAGAGATTGCTGCTGTGAAGTGCAATTGCTTTTTGTTTTGGCATGTTATGCATCCGTGAGCACGGTTGGTGCCCTGTCAGTCGTGTTTTGATGTGTGCCACTGGCTCTGCCAGTGTCCCAGCAGATTCGAAGCACTGGCAAAGCCAGTGGCACACAATCCATCAATTCATGCGTGACGGAGCACTAGACCCCAGCGCTGGCCTGATGCAATGGCCGGAATTTAGGAGGATTGGGTTTGCGGGGAAAATGAAAATCTGTTGCGCTCCCCCGTATCAGTCCTGAGTACACACTCAAAGCGAAGGAGCGCAACAGTGGGTTTATCATCGTTCATTCGGGTCCGTGAGT
>CAMAVB010000225.1 GCA_945861465.1 Candidatus Kuenenia stuttgartensis | reverse complement strand
CCTGAATCCTCCTCCCATGCTCGAAATACCTGTTATCCGCTGGGGTAAGCCTTACGAATCGCTCGAAAAGGCTGATGTTGTTCACTTCGAAACCGGCGAAGTGATGGCCAAGATGCATCAGGCCAATGCGGGGCTGGTGCAGATGGATTCTCGCAAGTCGAATAAGGCCCGTGAGATTCTGAAACAGTTTTCCTGCGCGGACCTGATCAAGAAGTGCGAGCAGGCGGCGGATTTGTATCTGTCGGCGACGCTGCCGATGGGGACCGGGACGCAGACTCCGGAAGAGTTCTGCTCGATCCAGTCGGCAACAACGGGGTTGCCGCTGAATATGTGCCGCGCGAATATGTCGAAGAACGCATTTGTGCTCAAGCATATGGGCGACATGCTGGATGCTCTCACGCGAGGATTGTCGCTCGATATCCTGACGCGCGGTTACGGGATGGAATCGCGAAACGTCATGGTCAGCTTTCAGGCAAATTCTCCGACGCTGGGACTTGTGTTGCCTTCAAATTCGCCGGGTGTACATACTCTGTGGCTGCCCGCGATCCCGCTGCAGATTGGACTTGTCTTAAAGCCAGGCTCATCGGAACCTTGGACTCCGTATCGGATGTACGAGGCGTTCGCAGCGGCAGGCGTTCCGCGCGAAGCGTTTTGTCTGTATCCTGGGCCACACGATGTCGGCAACAAGGTTCTGGAAACGTGCAATCGAGCCATGATCTTCGGTGGTCAGGCGACAGTCGACAAGTACCACGGCAACCCCAGGGTGCAGGCTCACGGGCCGGGGTTCAGCAAGATCCTGATTGGGGATGACTGCGTCGATCGCTGGGAAGATTATCTCGACGTGCTGGTGAAGAGCGTGCTCATGAACGGCGGACGCAGTTGCATCAACGCCTCCGGCATCTGGGCCTCGCGGCATACCGCAGCCATCGCCGATGCGATCGCGAAAAAACTCGGCCCGATTGCACCACTGCCGACAACGGATCCAAACGCCGCCATCGCTGCTTTCACAACCGCTGGTGTCGCAGAAGCCATGAACACTCAGATCGAAGATGGCATTAAGGGGCCAGTCACGGAAGTCACCGCGAAGTACCGCGGCGGCGACCGTCTTGTGAATCATGAACGCTGCGATTACCTGCGTCCGACGGTGCTGCATGTCAGTGACTGCGACAACGGGATGGCCAACACAGAATACATGTTTCCCTTCGTCTCGGTGGTGGAATGTCCGCAGGACAAGATGCTGAGTAAAATCGGTTCGACACTGGTCTGCACGGCGATCACCGGCAACGACAAATGGATCGGCGATCTGGTCGATGCCCGGCACATCGATCGTCTGAATGTCGGCCCGATTCCGACATGTGCCTTGAACTGGCTGCAGCCGCACGAAGGCAACATCATCGACTTCCTCTTCCGTAACCGCGCCTTCCAGAACAGCCCGCCTCCGGCACACTGACATCCTGCTGCAGTTTGAATGGGCCCAGGAGCAACTCTGAATGAAGCTTGGACTGATTTCCGATATTCACGAGAGCGTCGAACGGCTTCAGCAAAGTCTTCGATTGCTTCAGGCCCAGGAGGTCGATCAGATCGTGGTGGTCGGTGATGTGTTCGAACTGGGCAAGCACATTCATCAAACCTGCGAATTGCTGTCGGCGGCGCATGTCGTCGGTGTCTGGGGCAATCATGATTTTGGATTGTGCGTTGATCCGACTGAGGAAATGCAACTCAGCTACGGTGATGTGGTGATCGGCTATATGGGATCACTCAAGCCTCGAATTGTGGTTGAAGATTGTTACTTTTCGCATGTGGAACCATGGCTGGATCCGGAATCGATAGAACATCTCTGGTTCTTTGACGGAATGCCGACATCGGCTGAGCGCCGAGAACAGATCTTTTCAGCTCAACCCCAGCAGATCCTGTTTGCCGGGCACTATCATCGCTGGATGCTGGTGAGCCCGGAGCGGACAGAAGCCTGGGATGGCAGTGTTCCGATCTGCCTGAAGGATGGTCGATTTTTTGTGGTGCTTGGTGCACTCATGTCCGGATGCTTTGCCACGTTCGATACCGACTCCGGCTGGCTGACTCCGTACAACCTTGAGACCTGAACCCGGTTCAGAATGGAAACTGGAATTCTGGACGTAGGGTGGGACAAGCGGCTGATAAGCCACGGAGATCATGCTCTCGCGTGCGACCCTGGTGGGCCAGCAGTGGCGAAATTGTGTCTGGTGAATAACTGCCTTTGTGCGATTCGCGTTCCATAATTGATCAGATGATTTAAGCACTGGTGCATAAGCAAGTTGGCACAAATCGTTTAACGGCGAGCCGTAGGCGTAGGCGAATCCAGCGTGCTTCCGCCTGCGCCTACGGCTCGCCGTTAAACTAAAAAACTTCTGCACTGGTGCTTACACCGCATCCGGATCGAAGAACTGAATCGACAGCGGATACTTCCACAGTGTGCCTTGGTTGCATTTCAATGCACCGATAATCGGAAAGATCACAGTGAGCGCTGCCAGCACCGGAAGCATAAAGATCCCGATCACAATGAAGCACAGAGCCCCGGAAACCAGCCCGTAAATCAAGGCGCTGATGTACCAGTTAAGAATTACCAGGCCGTGGCGATTCGCGGCGCGGGAGTCATCTTTGCTGACGGCCCACATCACGACCGGAGCGGCAACTCCAATCCCACCGGCAAAAATCAGCAACTGAGACAGATGCATCAACATGCACCATGTCCGTTCCTCAATCCCGTGAATTTTGCCGACAGAGCCTGTAGCGTCACCTTGCGGCATGGCATAAATTGACGGATCCGGATTCGGGCTTTGAAGCAATCTCTGCTTTGCGGCGCGGAATTCTGCCTCACTGAGAGTGCCCGCGTCGCGTAGTTTCTGAAGGCGTTCGAGTTCTTCTGAAAGCATGAGTTTCGTTCTCCGCTGGAAGGCGTAAAATCGTTCCGCAGGGAGTCCAATTCGTTGAAGAATTGCAAATCCTGGCAAAATTATGCTCCGCGCGGCCTGAAATGAGGCTTTTGCTCGCACGGGTCATCAGTGATGGTCACCTGACGACTATTTTTCCAATGCCGCATCGACAAACTGAAACAAGGCGATTGTGGCCGGATCGTCGGGCAGGCCAAGGTTTTCGTTGATCCGCGTATGTGTCGTTTCTTTGGCACCGAAGAGCGTCGCTGAGATCCCGGATTCACTCAGCACGGCACCCAGACGCTGTGCTTGCGCATTTGTGTCCGGATGATCGGCGACATAGAGGATCAGGAACGGCGGGATGCCTTTGTCTTTTGCCACATGTGTCACGGCTGAGAAGTCGAGATGCTTCGCCGGATCGTTGCCGAATTTCTCACGGTGGCCAAATTTCGCCTGCGGCTGGTGATGGACACGGCGACGTGTTTCTGCGGTTTCGATAATTGCCGGCACATCGTAGGTATCCCCATCGACTGGTACACAGCCCTTGATACTGTCCAGAGACAACCCCTCCGCTTTCAAATACCGATCATCAACGCAGATTAATGCGGCAAGTTGCGCGCCGGCAGAATGGCCCATGACAAGGATTCGGTTCGGATCGCCGCCGTACTCAGCAATGTGGTCATGCACCCAGTGCATCGACCTGGCAATGTCGCGAAAAATCGTCTCCATCTCGACGTCTGGCAGAAGCCGGTAGTTGGTGGAGACAAAGACGAATCCCTTTTCGACGAAGGCTTTCGGCTTCAACTGGACACTGGTCTTGTCACCCCCCTGCCAGCCGCCGCCGTGAATCCAGAACACCACCGGCAGGTTTTTCGCATCCGGCGGAGCATAAACATCCAGCACCTGCCGCTCATGCGCCGGTTCGGCGTACGGAATGTTGCTGCTGACATCCTGAGCCTGAGCTCCGGTCATAAGTGCGAAAGCAATGATAAATGGGGCGAGAGGTTTCATGGGATTCCTTCGGGCAGGAGAAGTGGCGGGACTACGAACAATATGAGACCGTCGAATGACAGGCAGCGTACGACATTTTCCGGCAACATCAATCGTTCCAGATCAACACTTCCGAAACACCGCTCCGCGACTGTCCGCGATGCGTGAACACGATCCGGACTTTTGATGATGTCACAGGATCGAAACGGGCTTCGTTCCATTGACTGCCGAGAGGTTGTTCGGGCGACTTCTCCGCATTGTTGACGTCATGCCATTCTGTGCCCGTCCAGTGCTGGATCACGTACGCAGTCGGGGGCTGCACGCCGCCTCGGTCGTCGTAGATCGCCAGTTCGACTCGACGAAACTCCACATCGCGTCCGAAGTCGATCTCCAGCCAGTCAGTCGCCGTCGGCGATTCGTAGCTGGTCCAGCGATTCATCGGCGTCGGCAGAAAGACCGTCCTGCCATCAATCGCGCTCGCTGGCTTACCCCCGAAACGATCCGAGTATGAGGCCGAGGCTTTGGGAAAACCGTCGGGCTTCGCATTGAATGCGAGGTTGCCTGCCGGCGGTGCGACCGGTGCCAATGGAAGCTGTACGTCGCCCCACGCTTCAATCTCGGTGAGTCCCGATTTTCCGTCCGCCGCATGCTGCAGCGTGACGCGAAGCTTCGTGGTCTCAATCGGATCGAATTTCACGACGTGAGCGCGATGACCAGCCGGCTTGTCGAGCACACCGTCCGGGGACTTGATCGAATGCCATGTATTGTCAATCCATGCGTCCAGTTCGAACCGTTGCGGAGCACGCACGGTTGAGTCCCTCACGTCACGGTCGTCAAGCGGATAGAGTTTCACTGTATGAAGTGCACGGGACGTGCCGAAATCGATGATCACCGAATCCTGTTCGTTCGGTGATCCTTCACATGTCCAGCGGTTTGGCGGATGCGGTACGTACCAATAATTGCCATCATTCAGCTTGCTGGCGGACGTCGCAGGGGACACATACGACGCAGTCAGTCGAGGGTAGTAATCGCCGTCGTTGTTCACCGCAAAGTTCGTCGTCGTAGCTTGACTCTCTGAGTCGAGACCTTCTGGCAGCAACTCGACTCGGAGAGTCAAGCTACGGAGCGTCAGCGACTTCGCAGCCAGCTTGCCGTCCACCAGCACATGCAGCCCAGCTCCGAGCCTGTATCGCTCCCCGGTTTTGTCCCAGACTACGCTGATCAGATGACCGCGATAGGGCACGTCATCGAGCGCGAAGTAATCCCAATCGACCGGCGCAAGCGGATTCACTTCCAGGCTGTCGTCATCACGCGGAGTCAGTCCGACGAGGCCCGTGATGACAAGGTCGCAGAAGCCCGAATGAAAATAATGTTCCGAGTGGTTGTAACCGTTATGGCCCTCGAACGAGCCCGTGTCAGGATGCAATGCTTCGGCGAGATAAGGCTGGCCATCTTTGCGGTGCGATCGAGCGTAGATCTGCAGCAGTTTGATGTAGTCGGCCCTTGTCGGCAGCGATTCCGCTCCCGAGTCACCGTCGCGTTGCACGACATTTGCCACGGCTTTCAGTGTTTGAGTTGTCGCGTACGGCCACGACTGACCGCTCCACCAGCAGCAGGAATCCTTGAGCAGGAACATCGGATCATTCCGTTCCACGGTCGATGGCCCAAAGTCCGCCAAGAATCCGTCGCGGTCCATCAGTTTCGGCCAGGCAGCGGCGCATGTTTTGCCGCGATCAATCATGTTGAACTGCCACGGCACGTAGCCGATCAACTCACGGCCGTGGGAATCCCCGGCGAACTCGCCGTCCTCATACGTCTTCGTCAGAGCCTTAATCTTGTGGCCGTCACGCACTTCGTCGTTCTTGTAAACCGGGAAGAAGAATTTTCGCTGGTCGTCCCACAGCAGTGCCAGCATCTTTGCTTTAAGCGACTCGGCTTTCTTCGCGAACTGTTCTGCAAGATCGCCCTGCTCTGCCAGTCGAGCGAGCTTGGCAATCGCAACCGCATCAGCCCACATGTAGGCGTTGAACGATGGGCGGTAGCTCGGCGCCCCGCGCAGGATGTCCTGTGTCTGGCGGCTGTTGATGTTGAATTCCATGCCGTCGTCATGACCCGTCTGCCAGAAAAGCCCGACCTCGGGAACGAAGTGACGCTGCTCCCAGCCCTCGTAGTTTCTGACAAGATCGGGCAGCAGATCGATCGCGAACGCATCATCGCGATGCACCTGATTCACCGCCCATGCCGAATCCGCCAACCACGTCGAATAGTTCCTCGGCTGAGCCCCCGGCGTGCGGAACCAGTACTTCAAATAGTCCCGCGCAATCCTCGGCTGCCGCAACCACCGAGCCTCATAAAGCTGATGCCCCGCCGGACAACTGATCGCCCCATAGGCACCCGACCAGAACGGCCGGTCGATGAACTCCGTAAACGAGTAACCGCTGTTCGGCGAACCATACGTCAGATGTTTCGTCAGCAACTCCCAGCGGTAGTAGTACGTCGTCGTGATGTCCGCGTCCGGACATTCAAAGAACGGAATCTGTGCGGCATACCAGTCCCAGTCCCGATTGTCCCAGAACGTCTGTGCCTCCAGCCGCGCCTGCTTATCCAGCACCTGAGCCGCTGCGTCGTGCGAACACGCGAACGCAAGCAGTAAAGTCATTGCCAATGTGGCACGAAAAACGGTCATCGTGAATCTCGATCAGGAATACTTTGTTCCATAGGCCGCGCCAGCAGTCTGTGAGTAACACACTCAAACGGCGAGACAATCGCTTGCGCAGTTTGTAGAGTATTATGGGTTGGGTCGTCCTTGCGCTTTTGAAAGCTGATCGCTTTCTCAATAAATTGGCAACGAAGGCGACTCCGCTGTCATTTCATTCGTATATTTGGAAGCGTTGCGGGAAAACAATGGACGTAGTTCGACTCCGGAATGTAATCAGCTGCAATATCACGGCGCTGAAGGATACGGTAAGCCATGTAGATATTCCGCAGTTTTGCCGGAAACTCAGTCTCGTTGAGCCAACAATGGAACAAGGGGGCACGAAGCGGGAACGCCTTGATGCCGCAGTCACAAATACGCCCGACACCGCGTTAGTCGGCGTGGCTGAACGCCTCCTTGCAGAAAACGTCTTATCGGCCAAAGACAGAAATGTCATTCAGGATCTGATTTGGCCATCGGGGCCACCAATTCCAAAGCGATTTCGTCACGACATTGCAAGAAAGTTGGATATCGATGATCTGTTCATTGACGCCCGGAATTTTAATGCTTTGCTTGACCGTCTCTTTATATTGACTCCGGACGAATTTGAAATGTTTGCCATTTTCGATGCAACAGATCGAAGTCTCAAAGGCCAGATTACTCAACATGTGCATAACAACCGTGGCGACTGGACTGTCGAGGAATTGTTCGAACGACTCGGTGCCTTTGAAACGACGGACAGACGGTTCGCATCTTTTCTGGAAGGGCTCGTATCAGCCGACATCTTGCCGGACATCACAAAGCAAGGATCATTTGCCGCGACTGTCAATGAAGTACTAACTGGATGCAATCTGGAACTTCGAGTGACGGGCGAGTCGAATGGATATCCATTGTACACACTTATGCCGAAGGACTCAGCTCCTCAGTCAAGACCCAAGAACCTGATATTTGCATCGGAAGTGAAGCCCGACCTTCGATTTCGCGACGCCATTGATAATGATATTGAAATTGTCTCAAATGCAGACAAAGTTCTAGTCTATGATTTGGCCATTTCGACTCATGGGCTCCGATGGTGTGAATTACAGAGCTGGTGGAAAGAACGGAACTGTATCGAAACTGACGATGAGGCGAAGAACACACTGTACCGAAGGCTCCATGGGTCTTTGCCGAAGAATTCGCCGCCACAAAGACTGTTCTTCGATCAATACCATAAGTTGTTCAGTCAGAGTATTCCGCAGCTCCCAGCACTGCTGCCTGAAGTCTGGCTTCATTGGGATCCGCAGACTGTAAAGGAACGAGGAGTAGATGCGTTGATTCGCTCGCGAATGGACTTCCTTATGTTGTTGCCGAACGGATTTCGGGTCGTCATGGAGATCGACGGTAAACAACATTACTCAACAGGCGAAAGGCCGGATCCTCAGAAATATGCCGAGATGGTGTCTGCTGATCGCGATTTAAGAATTCGAGGTTACCAGGTTTTTCGATTCGGAGGCGCAGAGCTGAATGAAGAAACGGGCGCTCAAGTCGTTAAGAGTTTCTTCGATTTAATGTTTCGTCGATTCGGTGTTTCGTCCTAGACCCTTCGGATCGATGTGAACGAACTGGTCGATTGCAATTCTCATTGGCAATCGAAACCATGCAAACACGCATACCTTGCCCCAGGGATCGCCAACATGAAAATGATGACCGCTAACTCGGCGGAGAAATAACCCAGCCGTTATCGTGCAACACCCGCGTGCCGCCTGGCTTTGGGGTCGCCGGCGGCGTGCATTGTGCCGGTCTTGTGGTCGATGAAGATCATCACGGGATGAGCGATCGGCGATGCAACGATCCCCAGCAGGTGTCCTCGGTCTGACAGATTTTTGCGGACGGCTTCCGAGATTTCTTCGTTGACTTTGAGTTCACCGCGTCCCACGAAGGCGGCGCTGCGATCGGGATTGGGATTGAACGAATCCTGGTGGTGATTCATCTGGAAGCGAGGTGCTGTCACGGCCTCCTTCGGTGACATGCCGAAGTCGATGTGATTGAGCAGTACGTTCAGCGTTGTCTGATCCTGCACGTCTCCGCCAGCCACGCTGATGGCAATCACCGGCAAACCGTCCTTCAGAACCAGCGTCGGCGTTAAGGTGACACGCGGTCGCTTGCCGGGCTGAACTCGGTTCGGATGATCGGGATTTGTATTCATGCTTCGCACGCGGTTTCCCGTGTTAACTCCCGATGGACCGGGGGTGTTCGTCAACATATTGCAGCTCGGAGTCGCAGCGATCACATTGCCCCAGCGATCGGCCACGACGCAGGTTGTGGTGTCCTGCTTCGGAATCTTTTCCGTCTCGTTGCCCGGAGCCCCATCAGTCCGCACTGCCTGCATTTTTGCAGGATCGCCAGGCCGTCGGTCCATGGATGCATGTTGCACATCGATCAGCGGACGGCGGAGATTTGTATAGCTGTCGGAGAGCAGCTCCGTCATCGGCACCGACGAAAAGCGGGGGTCCGCGTAGTACTCATCCCGGTCTGCGTATCCCAGTTTCATGGCCTCCGTCATCACATGAATGCAGTCAGCCGAGAGATGCCCCATCGCATGCAGATCGAATCCTTCCAGCAAGCGCAGGTTCTGACAAAGCACGGGCCCTTGAGTCCATGGCCCGCATTTGTAGACCGTGTAGCCTCGGTATTCGATCGAGACCGGATCTTCGACCAGCGTCGTCTGAGCCGCGAGATCCGGTTTCCGCTGAAACGCGCCGGTCGCGATGTACCACGCCTCCAACTCATCAGCGACGTCACCGATGTAGAAGCGATCTCGTGCCGCCTTGAGTTTGTCTTCACGACGTCCCTGAGCAGCACGCTCGGCATCGACCAGCTTCCGCAGCGTCACAGCCAGATGTGGATGCCACGCTTCCTTGCCCTTGTCGAGAAGCTCCAGTGTCGGTGTCACTGCCTGCTCAAAGGAAATCGTTCCATAGAGCTTCAAAAGTGTGACGACCAGATCGACGGCCCCCGGCACCGGTGCTGCCTTCATGCTGCCCATGGACGGGATGCCGTTCTGATAGAACCATTCGATCGCGGCCGGATCCAGTGGTGCTCCGCCGACACCGCTCAGCGATTTGACCTGCTTCGTCTTCGCATCGTAAACGAGAACAGGCACCTCACCGCCGATCGCGAACGAACCGTAGTCCGTGACGGCCAGAGCCAAAATCGTCGCCGCTGCAGCATCGGCCGCTGTCCCACCGCCATCCAGAATCCTCAGACCTGCCGCCACCGAATCCGCATGTCCCGCCGCGACCGCGCCGTTTTTTCCCGATGCGTGCCATGATATTTCCTGAGACAATGCGTGAGTTTGAGAGACCATCAATGTCAGGACTGCAGATGAAATTGCAAGAAAGTGTTTCACAGGAGTCGTCCTTTTGTGAAGCTGTGACAGATGTTTGGGCGGAACAGACCGCGAGCGGCGGTCGATCGCCAGCAGGAAGCTTACGCAAAGGGACGTTGAATGTCTGCCGATCTCCTGATTTCGGGTTCAACGACAAATGAAATGCGCGAACAGGACTGGTGTTTAAACCGCGAATGGACGCGAATACACGCGAAGGGCCGTTCCGGCAATTGGCCGACCTGCCGGAACGGCGCTCCGCTTGGTCCGGCCTAAGGGAAGTTTTACCGCAGGCTTTGCTCGCAACCCATGGTTGCCCGTCACTCCGTGGCGGGAAGGTCCACAAGCAGAATCGCAATTTATGGCAAGAAGATTACGGGGCAGGAAAATTGAACAACTCCTCTGCTTAGCAAACCTTAAGAGTTTAGTTTTCGTGAGAAGATTTTAGCAAAGCGACAGAAGTCCGCCGACGGAGCGGCGGACCTACGTAGGCGAGCCGCTCCGTCGGCTCGCACCAGACACGCCGCCGAATCCATTGGTGCGGCATAGAAAATTCGGTTGCGGGCGAAGCCCGCGCCAAGACTCATCTTCTTACCTCATAATTTTCTTGCCTAAACAAAACCAGACTGCTATTTGCATCCCGGCCCGGACCAGCTTTTCAGCGATTTTCATGTCCCCAGTGACGGTTTCGTCTTTGCGGTTGCCATGCGCATTTCTTTCGCGAATGCGCCGACGCTTGTGGCTGCAGCAGAACTGTTGCTGGCTTCGGCCATTCGGCGTACGATCGCCGAACCAACGATGATTCCGTCAGCGAAGCCCTCCAGAGCGGACACCTGTTCCGGGCTGCTGATGCCAAAGCCAACCGCCAGCGGCAGTTTTGACTGAGCTCGGAGCGACTTCAATTGTGCTGTCAGTTCCTGCGGTAACTCCTGACGCACACCGGTCGTTCCGGCGACGGAAATGCAGTACAGAAATCCCGTCGATGCGGCCAGAATCTGCTTTGTCCGTTCAGCGGTGGTCGTCGGAGCAATCAACTGGACGAAATCCAGATTGTGTTGTCGGGCAGCGTCAATCACGTCGCGCGCTTCGTCAGCAGGCAGGTCCGGGATGATCAACCCGCTGAAGCCGGCCTGTGCGGCGTGTTCGACAAACAGCGCTGTGCCGTGCCGAAAGATGATGGCGAACGAGACCATCGCCAGGACCGGTGGCATCGCGTCCGACTTCAGCGACTCCATCATCCTGAAAATTCCGTCCACCGAGATGCCACTGTTGAGAGCTCGCGTGTACGACGCCTGAATGACAGGCCCGTCGGCGATCGGATCGCTGTAGGGAAATCCCAGTTCGATCAGATCCACTCTGGCATCACGCAGGGCCCGCAGGACGGCGGCGGTGGTGTTCAGATCCGGATCACCGGCAGTGACGAATGGCATAAACGCCATGCGGGATTCGCGGGCAGACGTTTGAAACGCTTCAGAAATTGGGGACATCGAAAAACTTGTCTGGTGATGGTCTTGTAGGGATTTGGCTCTCGAAACTCGAAGGATGTATAACGGGGACCGCCGCTGCCGCCAACTGTCCGGGTTTTGATCTATTGTGATTTCCTCTCAGTAATCGCAGAATACGTGATCAGGAACCAATCGAATTTCAGGAGGTCAAACCGTGTCGCACTCTTTATCCAGCCTGCAGATGTCAGTCCTGCTTGTTTCAGCGACTTTTGTGACGCATGCCGTCCAACCCGCTGTCGCCGATGAACGAGAACCGCCACAACGCACGCTGGAAGTGGAAGTCCTCGTTCAATCGCTGCCTTCGTACCGCATCAAATCTCAGGAATGGGGGCGCGCGTTTCAGGAACTGGGATATAGCGTGAAGTTTCGCGCACCTCGCGCGGGAGAAGCCCCACGAGTCGAAGATCTGGACGGTGACGATTTTTTGGCAACTCGCGTCGTGGCGGCTATGGCAGCCGACGGATCGATCCGCATTGGAAAACAAAAATTCGACATCGAGAGTACGAAACTGTTAACGCAGGCTCTGGATGAAATACAACGGCATGGCGCGAAAGGACCACCGGACAGCAACCCGACATGGGGGCTGACCGATGAGCAGTTCCAGGAAGTGACTCACCTGCTGGGAGTCCCCGTGGAGAATCCTGTCGAACTTCAATCTTCGATCCTCGCCGTCGAATCTGTAGGACGACCGGCCAGCATGCGGCTGAAGTTCACTGCAGCCGCACGTCTGCAGGCTGTGGCTCAGCGCCCCGAGTCGGCCCCCGAGACCATCGAACTGCAGGGATTCACGAAGGGGTCAGCGATCGCGATCGTCCTGGCTCAGTACGGACTTGGCTTTCGACCCAGGTATGTGGCACCTGGACAGTATGACCTGGAAATCGATCTTGGAAATGAATCGAGCAATCTCTGGCCGATCGGCTGGAAGCCGGTCCAGTCGTTCAGCGAGATTCTGCCCGCATATTTTCGCGCCATTCCGCTTGATGTGGAAGACGTGGAAGTGAGTGCGCTGGTCGGTGCAATTTCTGAAAAAATCGAGGTGTCGCATTTTTCGTCGGCGTATGCATTGTCAGCGAAAGGTTTGAATATCAACACGCTCATGTACACGCGAAAGGACGATCGCATCTCGCCCGCGCGACTCCTGACGGCTGTCGGTGATAAACTGGAACTTGGCTTCGACGTGCGCGTTGATGAGGCGGGGAAATTGTTCCTGTGGGTCACAACATCCGACGAAGCCAAGGCCTTCCGAAATCGATTTTCCGTTGTGAATCAGAAATAAGCACCAGTGCAGAAGTTTTTTAGTTTAACGGCGAGCCGTAGGCGTAGGCGGAAGCACGCTGGATTCGCCTACGCCTACGGCTCGCCGTTAAACGATTTGTGCCAACTTACTTATGCACCAGTGCTTAGTTCACCCAGACACAGGCTCCGAGTTCATCCGCAGCGCTTCGCATTCGCCTTGTGACGTTGGAGGGC
>CAMAVB010000224.1 GCA_945861465.1 Candidatus Kuenenia stuttgartensis | reverse complement strand
GACTCGCTTGAATTCGGCATTGTTGGAAACGACTGTGAGTTCATGAGACCGTGCAATTGCAGCGATCATCAGGTCATTGGAACCGATTACCTGACCTTGTGATTCAAGATCGTCGCGGATCTCAGCGTAGTGTCGAGCTGCGTCGTTGTCGAAAGGCAGTGAGATAAACGGTGCGAGGGTACGTTCCACGCGTGCCACGCGGTCTGCTCGCTTCTCGTACTTGCGGGCCCCATGCAGAAGCTCTGCCCACACAATCGAGCACGTGACAATTTCGCTCACAGGAGTGCTCTTCAGTCGACTGCCAACCGGTGAAGATGGGTTCTTCAAATAGAAAATCCAGATATTCGTGTCCAAAACAAACCGCATCACCACGACTCACGCTTTTCCAGCGGCAAATCCGGGGGGCAATCCAGCGGCTCATTGGCGAAGCTGCCTTCCGTAGCCTCGAAGTATCCTGCCGGATAGCCCATCGGATCAGTCTCTGCGTCGGAAGGGCCTTGCCGATGTGCCAACGCGACTCGTCCAAACTGGTCACAAAGTTCCTCGTCATTCAAGCCGGCATCAAGCAGAGTCACTCTGACCGCTTGCATGGCCGCCAGACTGTAATCCGCGGATTGAGATTCTGCGGAGAGACGTTGCCCGGTCGCCACGAGATTCAGTTCAAGGTGCTTAAGGAATTGGCGAAACCAATCATTTGCGGCTTCGGATAACCCGCCGGTGTCGGCATCAGGCTGCTTCTTGACGACCATCGCTTGAAAGTGTCCCCTGCACTTCGATCGCCAGAGACTGCGCGGCTATGACCGCTGCCTGCCGATAGTGGTTAAGTGTGATCAGACCAGGTTGACTGCTGTGTCTGGCAAGTTCTTTCGCCTTCAACGCGACTTGATGGGCAAAAAATTCCTTCCATTCAGCTAAAGCCTCCGCAGCTTCGGCCTGAATCCGAATTGCTCCGTTCCGTTCCATGATGGCCTCCCTGTCATGTTCTGCTGACGGAGTTTAGCTCTGAACCCGTCAACGGCAAATATCAGTTTGAGGATGATTGAAATAAAAAAATGCGGAGGAACAGTGACTTGGGGCAAGCATCACGGTGCCTGTCACCGGCGGTTATTCACTCACCGGCGGTTATTCACCGGCGGTTATGCTGTCACCGGCGGTTATGCTGGAGTGTTACGGTGCCTGTCACCAGCTGATTTTCCCTGTCACCAGCTGATTTTCGCACCAGCTAATTCTCCTCAACCGTTTCTTGCGCGAATCTTCAATGCAAGGCATTCGTCAACACGCCCGAAAGATGGGGTTCCGATTCGGACTCGACGGCCTTCCCGACGAAAAGTCGATCAATGAAGCCCTGAAAAGTCAGATCAATGAATCGCTTCAGATCGGACTGACGAGCACTCCACTGTTCTTTCCCGTCCACGAATACCACGTGTTCGACACGACAGGCGGTCTTCGTTTCAAAATCTCTCAGCTCTCGACCGACCAACTGGCACTCGTACACGGCATCACTCATTTTGCTCCCGCCACTGGTCTTGCCCCAATATTCTTTGATCTCCCAAACAACAACGGGATTGACAATTGACGGTATTGCGCCGTCCAGGTTTCTGGCAGTAACGTGCAGACCATTTGCGTTGCACCAGACACAGCGATACTGCGGGTTTGGATTAAAGTTCGTCCGGAATTTCTTGCAGACCTTACCGGCAATCCCAGTGACCGTTGCGACGAGAGCTTTTGACGATTGATGGTGATCTTTGTTCTGTGTTGCCGTCGTTCCTGCGGCGAGTTTCTTACGTCTGCAGTACGAAAGCGCGGCAGCTTCATCGCGAAGCAGTCGGTATTGCTGGGCAAAGACAGTATTCCGCAATTCAAGATACTGAAGAAATGTCGCGACTGACTCCGCGCTGATGGGAAGCCATCCGTCGTTTGTGGCCAATTGATTCGACGCCTCAAGCAACTTCAGCCACGCAGCCTGCTCTTTCTTTTTGCCACCCAACGACGCCCAATATCGCACAAGTTGCCAGACAACATGGTCATGTCCCAAGTCTCTCCATTTGGTATCGACCAACACTCTGCTATTCCTTCACGACATTGTATTTGGGGTTGGTTTCAAACAATCCGCCGATCTCCATGGCAATCCGGCGTTTGATCATGGATTCGCAGTCCGGGGAAATTTCAAACCCGATGCTGTTCCGGCCACACAGATGAGCGGCGATCATTGTCGTTCCCGTGCCCAGATACGGATCAAGGACGGTGTCGCCTACGAACGAATACATTCGGATCAGGCGATTCGGAATTTCAAGCGGGAATACGGCCCGATGAAAGCTGATTTGCTCGCTGATGCTTTCTATCCGCCACCATTCCTGAACCCATTTTCGCCACTCTTCCTGAGAAAGTCGGCTCGCTTCTCGAATCGGCTGTGCCAGCTTCCGCTTTCCAAGCTTGCGAAAGACGTAGACGTATTCAAAGTAATTGTTATTGAAGAGCGACATCGGGTACGGATATGAGCCCAGAAGTGGCCCGCCAAAATTTCTCGTAAACCCCTTGTCCCAAATGAATCGTTCCAGGAGGCGAAAGCCGACGGACTGAGCGACCTGCAGACAATCCGGACCAAACGGAATTCTGGAGATGATATCTTCGTCGGCGTATCGATACTTGGTGAGCATGTCTGCGACGTTCAATGCAAACCGGCCTCCCGGGACGCAGACCCGGTGGATGTGTTCGCAGACATTGCGAAATTCCACCATGAAACCGTCATAGTCGAATTCCTGGCCTTTCTTAAACTCCGTTGTGACATACGGCGGACTGGTGACACAGAGATGCACCGAGTCGTCAGCCACGCGGTTCAACTCCGTGTTGCTCATTGCGTACACCAAATGATTTGTCACTTGCGTAAATTCGCTTTCATTCGACTCATCGAAAGCGCCAGAAGCTCCGCTGGAGAAATTTTCAGGGCACTTGCGATTCTCGCAATCGAGGTTAATGTGGGATTGCGTTCTCCCCGCTCCACGCCACCTACATAGGTGCGATGAATTCCGGCTGCTGCCGCGAAATCATCCTGGGAGAGTCCACGCTCGAGTCGTAGTTCTCTGACGGATTCCCCGAACGCCACACATTCTTTGGATTTCTTCTCAGTCATGCTCAAAGAGGATAGCTGTCCGCTACTTGACGGGCGACATACTATGAGTATCATTCGCCGATGCAGACAGTCACAGCAAAACCATTCATCAAGTGGGCCGGAGGCAAGCAGGCACTTGCCGACCAAATTCTGGCGGCGATGCCAAAGGAATTTGAAACATACTTTGAGCCGTTCCTCGGCGGTGGGAGTGTGTTACTCGCGCTTCGGGCTGAAAGCAGCGTCGCGAATGATGCCAACAAATGGCTGGTAGAAACGTATGAGGCAATTCGAGATGATTGGCGTCGCGTAGCAGGATTGCTGGATTCATTGCCCAACACAAAAGCTGACTTTATCCGCATCCGCGCGCAGAGCCACCTGGAAAAACATCCGTGGAAACGGGCGGCGTACTTCATCTATCTGAACAAGACCTGCTTTCGCGGATTATTCCGAGTCAACCGGCAGAATGAGTTCAATGTTCCCTACGGCGAGTATGATCGCCGATACTACGATCCAGAGAACCTTGCGGCAGTGTCAGAGGCAATTCGTACGATCAAATTTTGCTGTGGTGACTTTGAATTGTGCCTTGACGGCACAACGTCGAATGATTTTGTGTATTTTGATCCGCCCTACTACAAGGCTGGTGGGTTTTCGGATTTCAATCGTTACACCGCAGAAAAGTTTCGGGATGCAGAACACTTTCGGCTGGCGGCACTTTGCCGCGAATTAGACTCTCGAGGCATTCGGTGGCTTCTGAGCAATAGCAACACTGATTTTGTTCGCACGCTGTATCGTGGTTTCATGATTCAAGAACTTGAATCCCGGCGAGATATCAATCTTCGTTCGAGGCAGCGCAATGTGACAGAGCTCCTGATATCGAACTATTGACTGCGGACTACAGTGGTGGCAACTGGAGTTTGCGGATGATGTTCATCGGCAGGAACAGATGGTGAGGATCGTCGGACAGGGTGAGGAATCCATATCGCTCATAGAAGCGTTTTGCAGACTCGTTGATGGCATGGACTTCCACCGCCCGAATCCCAATCTTCGCGGCGAGATATTCAGCCCTTCGGAGTGCATCGATCAGCAGGAACTCCCCCAATTTTTGTCCCTGTACGGATCGATCCACCGCCAGTCGCCCGATCAGCACGACGGGCATGTCGATCTGAGGCAGCCCCTTCGCTTGATCTGTGGGCAGGGATTCATAGATGACGGTGTGGTTCGAGAGGGAGTAGTATCCTTTGACCAGAATGCTGCCGGATTCGACAAGCACGTAGGTCCGAGCCAGATCCTTCTTCTCGAACTGGCTCACTTGTGTCGTGAGCCACTCGTCCAGAATCGGAATTCCGCATTCGAAGCCAGACCGGTCGTGCCTCAGTCGATCGAATGGTTCAATCACCCAGGAAGTGGACGGAAATTTAGCCACGGAGTTTTCCGTAACGACGTGCGGCTGCCTTCAGGGCCGCGTTCGGCCTGGCGTCAGCGGCGTCCAGTGCTTCGAGAAAGCGGTCACGATCACGATTCGAAAGACGAGTAATCTGAGCGTTATGGAGAACCTGACGGGCTTCCCGAACAACGGTGGAAATGGCGAACTCACTAACCGTCTGTCCCAGAGCAGAAGCCGCCTCCTCAATGGTCTGCTTCAATTCGCTTGGCAGTCGGACGTTGATCCGTGCATCATTTCGGGCGATGGTTGCCATGAACTCTGCCTTCCAAGTTTGAGATTTTTGTGTGGCCAATTGCCACACAGTGTAGTGTCTCAAGCGTTGTGAGTCAAACTGACGTACAGAATTACTCAAGCGATGAAAACGGCGGGTTCTACTTCTGCGATTTCCTCGACAGCGCAATCCGGCGGCGGTCGGGGTCGATTTCCATGACCGTGACTTTGACGATGTCGCCCACCGCGACAATTTCAGACGGGTCGCGGACAAAGCGGTCGGCCAGCTGTGAGATGTGAATGAGTCCATCCTGATGCACGCCGATATCCACGAACGCTCCGAACTTTGTCACGTTTGTGATAACACCTTCCAGAATCATGCCGACATGCAGGTCGGAGATTTCATGGATCGATTCAGAAAATGTGGCCACTTTGAATTCGCTGCGTGGATCTCGACCGGGGCGAGCAAGCTCATGCAGGACATCCCGGACCGTAAATTCACCGGCGTCTGCGGAAATCAGGTCGGCGACGTTGAGGCTCGTGACGAGTGTCTCATTGCCGATCAGCGTCTTTACGTCTGTCTTCAGGTTCGCCGCCATTTTTTTGACCAGCGGATACTGTTCAGGATGCACGGCGGAATTGTCGAGCGGCTGTATGCCGTCGCGGATTCGCAGAAATCCGGCCGCCTGCTCAAATGCTTTCTGGCCGAAACGCGGCACTTTGAGCAGTTCGCTGCGGGACTTGAACGCACCGTGTTCATCCCGGAATGCGACGATACGTTTTGCCAGCACGGCCCCAATCCCCGCGACATATGACAGCAGCGAGGGGCTGGCGGTGTTCGCATCGACTCCGACGGAATTCACGCAAGATTCCACTTCGCGGTCGAGTGCCTTTTTCAGCATCGTCTGATCGACGTCATGCTGGTACTGCCCGACTCCGATCGATTGCGGATCGATTTTTACAAGTTCTGACAATGGATCCTGCAGTCGATGGGCGATGCTCACCGCACCGCGAACCGTTACGTCCAGATCGGGATATTCTTCAATCGCCGTTTCGCTGGCGGAATAGACTGAGGCACCCGCTTCGTTCACAACGACCTTGGTGGTCTTTAAACTATGCTGGCGAATCAGATCGGATACGAATCGATCCGTTTCGCGCGAGGCCGTGCCGTTGCCAATCGAGATCAGTGTGGCTTTGTAGTCGCGAATCAGTCGGAGCAGCGTCGTGCCGGCTTTTTCTTTTTCTTCGCGAGGCGGCGTTGGGTAAATGGTTTCGCTGGTCAGAAACTGACCGGTTTCATCGACGACCGCAACTTTGCAACCAGTCCGGAATCCTGGATCAATGCCGATCGTGACCTGCGGACCTGCCGGAGACGCCATGAGCAGATCTCGCATATTCTTTGCAAAGACCTGCACGGCCTCCGCGTCTGCCTTTTCTTTCAGTTGTTGCATGAGCACACTTTCGCCAGCCGGACGCAGCAGGCGTTTGTAGCAGTCTGCGACGGTCTCTTCGAGTTCCGTACGAAATTCAAAGTTCGGGTTCGTGATGAGTCTCGATTTGAGATGCCTCTGCTGCGTTTCATCATCCATCGACAGACTGACGCGCAGGATGCCTTCGGCTTCACCGCGTTGCATGGCCAGAAAACGATGGGCGGGCATTTTGGAAACTCGTTCGTGACAGTCGAAATAGTTTTCAAATTTGCTGCCCTCTTCGGCTTTGCCTTTCTTAACTGTGGAAACCAGTTCGCCCCGCTGAACCTGTTCGACGATCCATTGGCGGTTGGCAGGTGTTTCCGCCCACGTTTCTGCCACGATGTCGCAGGCCCCGCGAATCGCGGCGTCCTCATCGGCAACATCTTTTTCAGCATTGATGAACTCTTTGATTGCGTCTTTGCGAGATCCCCCGAGTCGTTGTTGTCCCAACAGGATATCCGCGAGCGGCTGCAGGCCACGTTCTCGTGCCATGGCGGCGCGGGTTCTCTTTTTTGGACGATACGGAAGATAAAGATCTTCCAGCACACGACTGTCGGTACACTGTTCGATCTGACTCCTCAGCGCCGGTGTCAGGTGTCCCTGTTCGGCAATTGTCTTCAGAATCGTATTTTTTCGCGCCGCCAGTTCCTTCGCACGGGCGAGCATGTCTTCGATGGTCCGCAGCTGGCGTTCGTCGAGCCCTCGCGTGGCTTCTTTTCGATATCGGGCGATGAACGGGATCGTATTGCCGTCTTCGAGCAATCGAACCGCACCTGCGATCTGGTCGATGGAAACGTTCAGCTCTGTGGCGGTCTGGCGAGAAAATTCGTTTAGAGAGAAGTCAAAGCTGATGTAATCCGTGGTCATATTGGCATCCTTGTGGCTCCGTAACTCGATTCTCCAGAGTCGAGTAGTGCGTCAGCCTCGACTCTGGAGAGTCGAGCTACGGAGCGCAAAGAATGAGGCTGTGATTCGAAAAACCACAGCCTCAAACAGAGGGGAATTGCGGTAGACAGGACTTGAACCTGCACGGGTTGCCCCACACGCCCCTCAAGCGTGCGCGTCTGCCAATTTCGCCACTACCGCGAAGCCGGTGAATTCGTGGAACATGAGCTTTTTGATCACGACCGACCGAGGAAGCCCGTCGAACCCGGCATGCACGTCACGAATTCGACGCGAAGGATACCAACCGACGAACCTCAGATTCAAGCCGACACGCAGGACATCCTCAGTAGCCCTCAAATTCCCGCATTTTGCTACGTCAGAATCGACACATCTGGAGAAGTCAGGTTCGGGAGGAATCCTGTCTCCCGGATTTGTTCTGGCCGTTCTGGTAAAAGCATGCGAGTACGAAGAGGCACGGGACGATTTTGTTTCGTGGCTTTGCTGACATAACTGCGAAGGTAACAAGTTTAGCAAAATCTGTTGCAATCGTGGCATTGAGCTAGCTATCTGCCTAGACTCCTTCCACCAGCGGTCTGTTGATTTCGTCTGAATTCTAGCTGGATCCGGCTTCCACGATTAAAACAATAAGGACCGTTCGAGAAATAATTGACCGCATCCTCCTCTCCCTTGGAAGGGGAGAGGGCAGGGTGAGGGGTATAAAAAGAGACAGTTATTTCTCGAGCGGTCCTAACCCGCTCGTGCTTTGTCAGGACAACGAAATCGGCTTGAATCTGTAGGCCGGACCAAGCGGAGCGCCGTTCCGGCAGGTGTCTGGCAGTTGCAAGAACGGCGCTGCGCTTGGTCCGGCCTACCCCAAACTCAAGCATTTACGTCGCACAAGGCCGACAAGTTGGTTTGTCCGAACTGAGTTTTCTTGCAGGTGAAATCGGAATGGATCAAAAAGTCAGCAGCGTTGACGATGTGCGAGTCGCCAAGTTCATTCGCGCGATCCGGGAGCGGGTTGGTCGAGTTGTGGTGGGGCAGGAAGTCGTCGTTGAACGCACGTTAATCGCGCTGTTCACGGGCGGGCATCTGCTGTTGCAGGGTGTTCCTGGGCTGGCAAAGACGTTGCTTGTGTCAGTCTTGTCGCGGTCGATCGATCTGCGATTTTCCCGCATTCAGTTTACGATCGATCTCCTGCCAAGTGATATTCTGGGCTCAGAAATCCTTGACCAGAGGACCAGTCAGTTTAGGACAAAAAAAGGACCAATTTTCACCAACCTTCTGCTGGCGGACGAAATCAACAGAGCAGCCCCCAAGGTTCAGGGCGCATTGCTGGAAGCGATGCAGGAACGCAAAGTGACGATTGGTGATGAAACGTTTCTGCTTCCCGCTCCATTTCTTGTGATCGCGACTCAAAATCCGATCGAACAGGCGGGAACTTTTGAACTTCCGGAGGCGCAGCTTGACCGCTTTATGCTTTGCCATCGATTGCAGTATCCGACGCACGACGAGGAACGTGAAATTCTGAAACGCAATATGGGACTTGGGATTGAACGCCGCGATGGCGGAGCGATCGTAAAGACGGAATTTGATTTGCTTGAACGCGAGCCGGTGGGCCATGCCGATGATCTGACAATGGCCATGGAGGCTGTCAACAGCGTCCACGTGAGTGATACCTTTGTTGAGCATATTGTGCAGTTGGTGAACGACACTCGCAATCACCCGCAGCTGGAACTAGGTTGCAGTCCTCGAGCCGGAATTTCTCTGATTAAAGCCTCCCGAGCTCGCGCGTTGATCCAGGGACGCGACTATGTGACGCCGGAGGATCTGTTTGCTCTTGCAGAAGATGTGATCCTGCATCGTGTGAGGTTAACGTATGAGGCTGTCGCCGACGGAGTGACTGGCCCGGATGTGCTCAGGCAGATTCTGGCGAAACGTGTTTCGTAATGCCTGGTCAATGTTGAATCTTTGTAGTTTGTAGTTTGTAGGCCGGACCAAGCGGAGCGCAGTTCCGGCAACTGCCAGACACCTGCCGGAACTTCGCTCCGCTTGGTCCGGCCTACCCAAAATCAGGCGTTGACGCAGCACTAGTTCATTGATTTGAATGCATCGTGAGTACACTGTCATTGGCCGCACTTGTAAAAGCTGGTCAAATTACCTGAGAGGCAGAGTTTTGGAAGGATTTTTGAGTCAACTGACCGCCCTGGATTCCAGGCAGTTTGTCGTGGCCGTAAAGAAGCTGGCAGACAGCCTGAGTTACGGAACCGATCGTTCGCCATTCCTGGGCAGCGGTGTTGAGTATGTCCAGTCGCGTCCGTACGAGTACGGAGATCCTATTCGATCGATCGACTGGCGCATTACTGCCCGGACCGGGAAGCCGTTCATCAAGCAGTTCGAAACACCCAAACGGCTTCCCTGTTACTTATTGATTGACACGTCCGCTTCCATGATGGTCAGTTCATTCCGACGGACCAAATATGAGACGGCCCTGCATCTGGCGGGCGGGATCGGGCTGGCATGTCTTGATCGCGTCAGTCCGGTCGGGGTGCTTGGTGTCGGCGATCGGGATTTGCACGTTCGACCTACGCTGGGGCGGGATCAGGTGCTGCAATGGCTGCTCAAACTGCGGCGTTTTCGATTTGATGAAGAAACCACCCTGTCAGACCGCATTTCACAACTGTACCCATCGCTGCTGAACAGAACACTGATCATTGTCCTGAGTGATCTGCACGATCCCAACGCGGCATCTGCCATTCGGCAACTGAATCAAAGGCACGAATGTGTGGTGCTGCAATTGCGTGATCCTGCTGAAGACGGCATTTCCGGCGGCGGCCTGATGCGCGCCCTGGAAGCTGAAACTGAGCGACACCTGATCGCCCACAGCAGTGACTTACATTCCGATCACGAAGCGATCGCGAGAGATATGAAACGGGCCGGCGTGGATCATCTGGTCATTCGGACTGACAAGCCGTTTGTTTCCGTGCTTCGTCATTTCTTCGCATCTCGCGGAGTCTTTACGCGGGGGACTCGATGAACCATTCATCTGCATTCCATTGTTTCACAATCGCAGACTTGCCTTTTCGAGTCATGCTTCAACTATTGATCACTGCAACTCTGTGGTTCGCATCATCCGTGCGCGCCGACGAAGTGATGTCACCGGATCAGTCGGCCAGAGCACGGATTGAAGGAAAGTCTGCGCTCAGTGCCAATGTCGGGATGATGGCGTCCATTCAGCAGATCGTGCTGCCCGGGACCGAGCTGATTCCTGCAAGCGCGGATGATAAAACAAATCTTGTCGTGATTCGGATTGATGCGGTTTACCCGCATGCAGATGGCTTTCGATATGACCTGACCTGGTCAGCCATGGAATCCGGGACCTATGATCTGGTAAAATTCCTTGCCAGAAAAGACGGGTCATCGACGTCCGACCTGCCTGCGATTGAAGTCATCGCAAGATCCATACTGGAGCCCGAAAGGATCATCCCCAACGTCCCCAGAATTCCGGCGGGATCGTCAGTCGGCGGATACCGGACGACAATGGGGATCGCCGCAATTCTCTGGTGCGCGGGACTGTTTGCAATTTTCAAATTATGGCCAAAGAAAAACACGGGACACCTTGTCGGAGCCGACAATTCGCCGCGGACGCGCCTTGAGGAGATTCGAAATCTGCTCAACGCTGCGGTATCGGGTGATGATTTCTCGGTTGCCGACAAAGTGAAACTGGAAGGCATGGTGGTCGGGTTCTGGCGCGAACACAAACAGATTCAGAATTTGTCGGCTCAATCTGCAGTCTCCACACTGCGCGAAGATGCTGAAGCCGGGCCACTGCTGAAACAACTGGAAAGATGGCTATACGATCGTCCGCAACTGGCACATGGGGATGTTGCAGACCTGTTACGCCCACTTCAGCAAATGGTGGAGAGTGCTGAATCCAAGGCATCCAGGAATGGTGCTTCGGCGTCATTGAATTCAATAAATCAACCGCCTGCGGCCAGTGTTGAATCCAGGTCACTGGGAGCTCGGCAATGACAGGGGGCTTCGAGCAATCGTTGACATTCGCGATGTTCGACTTGTCGCTCGAACGTCCGTGGTTTCTGCTGGCCATGGTCGTGCCGCTGACAATTTCCATATGGATCTGGCGACGCAGAGGGCGTCGAATTGCACTTCCGATCGATCATGGCATCCGGGCTTCACGCAGCGTACTGCATTGGCTGGTAACGCTGTCTGAAACTCTCCTGCCTGCGGTACTTGCGATCGCTGTTCTGATTGCCTGCGTTCCCCTGGCGACCGGGAATCCCACGACACAGCGGCGGTTGACAAACATCGAATTCTGCATCGACTGCTCAGGCAGCATGTCCGCGAAATTCGGAGAAGGTGATCGCTACGATGCTTCAATGAAAGCGATCAACGAATTCCTGAATTATCGAGAGGGCGATGCATTCGGGCTCACGTTTTTTGCATCCGATGTTGTGCGCTGGTGTCCTCTCACTCGTGATACGTCGGCGTTCAGATGTGCGCTGCCGTTCATGAAGCCAAACTCCCAGAGAGCCATCGGTGGCGGCACGATGATCGGCCGCGCGCTGACGAACTGTCGCAAGGTGCTTGAAGAGCAGGACGACGGAGATCGCATGGTCATTTTGGTCTCCGATGGCCAAAGTGCAGACTTGTCAAATGGCGGCGATGCGACAATTGCAAAAGAACTTCAGGCTGCGGGAATCGTGATGTTCGGAATTCACATCGGCAGTTCGGAAATCCCGGGTGAAATCATGAACCTCGCATCATCGACAGGCGGCGAGGCATTCGTTTCGGGCGATCCGGAAGCACTTGAAGCGATATTTCGAAGCATCGATTCCATGAAGCCTGCGGAGATCGAAACTGTCGGCATCGAATATGTGGATTACCTTCAGCCGTTTTGTCTCGCTGGTTTGGTTGTCCTCTGTGCGTGGATGCTCAGCGCGTTTGGACTGAGGTACACGCCATGGTAGAAATTTCAAGTCAGGATGTCGTCTACTGTGTGTTCGCTGCCGTTCTTGCCGCAACGTTGACTGCTGCAGCCGAGTTTCTGCATTGGCGGCGGATTACAAGATTGAACATTCTGGCGTTCGGCCCGGGAGGACGCCCTTCGCAGTGGGTTTATCTGGTCAGCCCGCTGCGAGTTCTGGCAACCGGCGCGTTGGCATGGTCGTTGATGACACTCTTGTTTCTGAGTCCCCGAACTCAGACACCGGGAAGCAACAAGCCCGTTTCGTTTGAAAAACTGAAGCACATCGTTTTGGTCCTTGATGTTTCGCCGAGCATGCGTTTGCAGGATGCGGGCGTTGAGGGCGAACAAAGCCGCATGGTTCGCGCGCGTGAGGTGATGGAATCTTACTTCCGTCGCATCCCGATGAACGAGTATCGAGTCACTGTACTCGCGACGTATACGAAATCTCTGCCAGTGGTTGAGGACACAAAGGATCTTGCAGTCGTGGAAAATGTCCTCAACGATCTTCCGATGCATTTTGCTTTCGTTCCGGGTGAAACGAATCTGTTCAGCGGCATTCAGGGGGCCGTCGATGTTGCTCGTGGCTGGAGGCCTCGCAGTACAACGGTCGTGCTTGTGAGCGATGGCGATACTGTACCGTCCACGGGAATGCCGAAGATGCCGCCATCCGTGGCGGATGTGCTTGTGGTCGGAGTTGGTGATCCCGTCAATGGTTCGTTTCTGAACGGACGAAATTCACGACAGGATGTCAGTACTTTGCGGCAAATCGCCGTGCGGCTGAAAGGCGTGTACCATAATGGAAACGATCGGCACCTGCCGACGGAACTGGTGAAGCGGTTAACGACATCAGCCAACGGCGAGGAAACATTCTCCTGGGGTGTCCGCGA
>CAMAVB010000223.1 GCA_945861465.1 Candidatus Kuenenia stuttgartensis | reverse complement strand
CAGATTGCCGAGAAGCGTCATCGGGATCCGGTTATTGCCATAGCCATTGAGACCGCAGGTATGGCGATCGCCTGCCTGTTGCCGCTGGTCATCTGCTTTTTTGTGATCAGGCAGATGCAGACTCAGGAACCAGATCACGCTGCCGTTGCTGAATTGCTGATCCAGGAGTTTTCCGGCGAACAACCACGGCTGTTACAGGGGCCGCTATGGCGTCCGGTCGCACTGGAGCAGCACGCCGATCGCCGCTTGTCTGACACCTCATCGCAAGAAGAAGCCAGCCATTGTGGCGAGCCTCCGTTTTAATATCCAAACCACTTATTCCAGGAGAAAAGTTTTATGAGTCACATTGTGGAAATCAAAACCGAGATCCGTGATCCCGTCGCCATTCGTGCGGCATGTCAGCGGTTGACTCTGCCTGAGCCTGTCTTTGGTGAAGTCAAGCTGTTTACTACTTCAGCCACAGGCTGGGCCGTGAAGTTGCCGGAGTGGAAATATCCGGTCGTGTGCGACGTCAACACGGCGAAGATCGCGTACGACAACTACGAAGGCCGCTGGGGTGATCCAAAGCACCTGGATGGATTCCTTCAGGGATATGCCGTCGAAAAGGCCAAACTCGAAGCCCGCAAAAAGGGGCACTCTGTTTTCGAACAGCCGCTCACTGACGGTTCCATCAAACTGACGATCAGAGTCGGAGGTGTCGCTTGAAGATTATCGAAATCATCATCGCTCCTAACGGGCAGTCCACCGTCGAAACAAAGGGCTTTATTGGCTCTAAATGCCGGGACGCCAGCAGGTTCATCGAACAGGCCATCGGACAGCAGACCAATGAAATACTCAAGTCCGAGTTTCATCAGGCGGCCACAACACAGCAGCAGATTCAGCAGGGGCAGTCACACAAAGCGTGTTACTGCACATCACACAAACATCTTTCACAGGAGAATTTTCATATGTCACTTATTGAACGGTTTAGTGAGTACGTGCGAGCGTGCCTCACAGGACTCTGGATTGAAAGCCATGAGCATCAGGACGCGCTCATGGCTATTGCACTGCTGTGTCGTCAGGAGCACTGGCGACTGGCGACCTGGGATATCGAACAGGGCTTGCGGGTCGATGGAGCAAAGATCGAAGCGAACGGGAATGATCCCCTGGCAGCGATCACGTCCGTCAATTCACTGGCAACTTCTGACGGTACCGCCATTCTGGTGCTGCAGAATTTTCATAGGTTCCTGCAGTCAGCAGAGATCGTGCAGGCTCCGTCACAGCAGGTGATTGCCGGTAAACAGAACGGGACGATCGTGGTCGTGCTGTCACCGGTAGTGCAGCTACCGGTCGAACTGGAAAAGCTGTTTGTTGTTCTGGAGCATGAACTCCCGGATCGCGCGCAGTTGTCAGAAATCGCTCGGGGAATTGCGACCGAGGCATCAGAACTGCCGGCTCGTCAGGAGCTGGCCACGGTCCTGGATGCGGCGGCTGGTTTGACCAGACTGGAAGCAGAGAACGCCTTCAGTCTGTCACTGGTACGACATGGCCGGATTCTCGTCACGGGCAGATGCACTGGCGGCAGAACAAGTCTGGCTGCTGGAACATTGGCTGGTTCCCGTGGATCGGGCGTCGTCAAAATCAGCCTGACCGCGACTCGTATCATCATGCCTCGCGCGTTGCGAGGCAGTCTTCATTCCCCACATTGTTCGCCGCATCGGTCGATGTGACCGGAGCAGTTTCGAACTGCGACGGAACTTACTCCGGTTGGTCTCACCGAAGCAGTCTGGCGCGTCTCACTGAACAAGTGGATGTGATGGAACGGTGCTTCGTTAGTTCCGGAAAATCTGACTCAGGACACGCCCACCTGTGCGGGCTGGGATGCAGTCTTTTGGGGATCTCGGCCGCGAGTAACTCAGCAATTATCGCGACCTCGTCTGTGATCAAACTGACGGCGCTAATCGTTGCGTTGCCGAGCACCTCGCGAATCAAATGGATATCGCGACTGTAGTGGCGTACCAAAGAGGCTTAACAGCTGCTGCCTCATGGCATTGCAAATCGCAATGAACACCTCAGCTTGTTCGCGACTTCTCTGCGGTGCCCAATGTACCCGCGGCCAGACCAAAACCAAGCATCCCGCCCGATGCCAGAGTTCCCGCAAAACAGCAGACGCATTTGAATATCGCCATTGTCCACATTCCATGACAGACCGCTGAAGAACTGGTCATAGTCCACTGTCGCACCCGCACACGTTTGAGGCGTGAGCGCCTGAAGCTGTCGATCTTCCGATGATCCAGCACCACGTCCGCCGTGCTGATCACATCCCGAGCCGCTCCCGTGAGATTTTCCCGTGGCCAGAGGACTCCGATGATCACCGTCTGATCGGCAAACACCTGATCCAGAGAACTACCGTCGAAGTACTCAAGCTGAATCGCACCAGTCGCGTTCCTTACGGCGACAAGATGATCGCCGTGATAGACGTAGTTCTCCGGCACCACCGCCTGAATGCGTCCATCATCTGGAACGTGAAGTAGCGATCACCCATGTCCGGCACTTCGAGGAGGAACGCCTCGTTGCTCAAATCCAGCCAGGCACTGCCGTAGAGCGTGTCGTTAACTGCATCGACCACGGCCGCCGCCGCCCGGTTGGCGAACGCCTTCGCCTCGTCCGCCGTCACCCCGGACTTCGGGTCGGCCCCGAGCTTCGCCAGCAGGGCTAGCGCTCGGGACTTCTCGAAGCTGCCAGACCTACCGGGTCGGGTGAGAGAATTTGATCGAACGCAACAACTCTCCGGCCGCGAGTGTTGCATCGCGACCGGAAAGCGGCAAACAACTTACTTGACCATAACGAGGTCCGGCAGTTTCCAGTGCTGATCGAGCCACGGTTCGGTCAGGCAATGGACCCGCTGGACAGCGACGTACTGAAAATCACCGATTCGGAACCATTCCACTGATAAACTTGCTAATATCTGACACTTGAACATCCGCGGTCTTCTGGCTGGGCGGGAATTCCTTAAAGGTCCCGACAAACTGGGCAATCATCCCTCCGGCCGGGCCGAAGAGCCAGCTGCGGTTCTCGGCCCATTCGTCGTAGCCACGGGCGTGAATGAACCGCTCGAACGGGTCGAGCTTCAGGTTGATGATGAACGGCGAAGTAAGAGGAGTCTGCTCGGCACGGAACCATTCCTTCTGGTCGATAAACAGAAGTTTCCAGTCCCCATAGCGCATGCCGTGGAAAGTGTTCTCGGTGAAGTAGTAGAAATCCTTGCGCTTGGTCTTTCCTTGGTTGAGGAGAATGTCGCTTTGATCGTGGCCGTCGAGATGGACCTTGTATTTTTTGCCTGCGATTTCTTTGCCGGTGCGGAGGTCCTCTGTAATCGTCTTCTGTCCGACCCACGACATCAGTGTGGGTATCCAGTCTTCCATGGTCATGAATTCGCCCGTGGCGGTGCCCGCGGGGATCTTGTTTTTCCACTTGACCAGCATGGGCACGCGGAAGCTGCCCTCCCAAGCGCCCGCGCCTTTTTCTCCGTGGAAAGGCTGGTTGCCGCCGTCTGGCCACGAGTTGCAGGGCGCCCCGTTGTCTGTGGAGAACATGACAATCGTGTTGTCATCGACCCCGAGCGTCTTGACGAGATCGAGGAGTTCCCCAACGCCGTCGTCCAATTCCATCATTCCGTCGGCGTAAACGCCGTAGCCACTCTTATCCTTATATTTGTCGTTCAGGATGGTGCGGTAGTGCATTCGCGTCATGTTGTGCCAGACGAAAAAGGGCTTGTCCGACTTCACCGCTTCGGTGATGAACCGCTTCGACTCCACAAGCACCTCTGTGTCTAGATTCTTCTGACGCTCCTCTCCCCAAGCGCCGAGGTCCTTGATCTCTTGCGAGCCATCCGGCTTGACTTTCGAGTGGATGACGCCCCGCTGCTTCAAGCCGAACTTTTTCTGGACGGCTTCGTCCTTCGGAAAGTCGTATTGCTCGGGATACTCTCCCGCATTCAGGTGATACAGAATCCCGAAAAACTCGTCGAACCCGTGCGCGGTCGGCAGATGTTCGTCCCGATCGCCCAGGTGATTCTTTCCGAACTGCCCAGTCACGTAGCCCTCGGCCTTCAGCATCCGCGCCAGGGTGGGGTCTTTCGCCTGAATTCCCTCCGGGGCACCGGGGAGCCCCACCGTGCTCAGACCACTCCGCATGGGGTATTGGCCCAGAATGAAGGAGGCCCGCCCTGCGGTACACGAGGCGTGCCCGTAGTGGTCCATAAAGATCATGCCTTCCTTGGCGATCCTGTCAATGTTCGGTGTCGACCCGCCCATCATCCCGCGGTGGTAAGCACTGATGTTCCACATCCCGACGTCGTCGCCCCAGATGATCAGGATGTTGGGCTTCTTGCCGTCCTTCTGGAGATTGGCAGACACATTCTGATTGTGTGCGTTGATTAGGGCAACGGCCGGATTGGCATCCGCATCGCAACACGAAGGGATGGGATTCGCGCTCGCCGCTGGCGTGGGTGGAGCGGCATCGGTGGACGCAAAGGCCGGCCGTGAAAGGCTCAGTTGGCCGGATGCGGCCAGCCAGCCGAGCAACCCGCCGACGGCGAGCACAGCGGCCATCAATACCTGACGTCTGAACATGTGAGAACTTCGTTGAAATAGTGAAATAATAGAGAAGCTGGCCGTGACATCCACGGCCCGCCTGCGTGGGTTACTTCTTGCACAACTCGCACGTGACCTTCGGTAGTGCTCTTATCAGTCTCCGATGCTCAAGCTGCCGCTTTTTTGCTTCGGCGGGTACTTTTGCAAAGTCGCCATGTGCTTGCCGAGTCGCTCCTGAAAGTCATTGAACAGATAGGTCTTCTGCTGGGTGAGCGTCGCACGCGGGCCGGGAGCCTGGTCGTAGCTCTCGTATGGATCCTGCCGGATGTTAAACAGGTACGGAATCTCGAGCTTCGTGGTGGTCCCGTAGTAACCATTTCGCGTGGCAAAATGAGCCTTCCACTGGTTGACTCGGAGCGCCTGGAGCCGAGACTCCGAATAATAGATGAATTCGTCCCGGGCTGACTTGTCCGTCTTACCCATCCAGTAGTCCAGGTTGTTGACGCCATCGATGTAGTTCTTTTTCTCCACATCGGTTCCCAACTTGTCGCCTTTGGCGATTCGTTCCCGAATGTCGGTCACACCCGCCGCAGCCGACAACGTCGTGAAGACGTCCTCATGACTTTGAATGCCGTTGAGTTCGGTGCCCGGCTTGATCTTGCCCGGCCAGCGCACCAGCATCGGCACGCGAACCCCGCCTTCCCACGTCGTCATCTTTTCTGAGCGGAACGGCGTGGTACCTCCATGAGGATACGTCGAATGCTCGACACCATTGTCGGTGGAGTAGATCACGATGGTGTTGTCGGCAATACCCATGGCATCAAGGCGATCAAGGATCATCCCCACTTGTTCATCATGCTGAATCATGCCCGCACCGTACGCGTCATGGTAACTAGTGAACTCGCGGGCCATCTCCTGATATTTCTGAGGCACTCGCGTGAAGGTGTGCATGCGGGTCGTCGCAAACCAGATAAAGAACGGCTTCTTTTCCGTCTGTGCCTTGTCCATGAACTGGAATCCCGATTTGATCAGCTCCTCATCGACCGTTTCCATCCGCTTGCGCGTCAATGGGCCGGTGTCCTCGATCCGCTGCTTGCCGATTTTTCCGAATCGGGGATCGACCGTCTCGTCACTTTTTTCGGTTGCCCAGGTATGCATCACTCCGCGAGGACCGTGCTTTTTCTTGAATTCCGGATCCCGAGGGTAATCTTCGTCTTCTGGTTCTTCCTCGGTGTTCAGGTGGTACAGGTTGCCGAAGAACTCATCAAATCCATGGACGGTCGGCAGGTGCTCATTCCGATCACCCAGGTGGTTCTTGCCGAATTGTCCGGTGGTGTAGCCCTGCGTCTTCAGCACTTCGGCGAGGGTGGAGTCGTGAGCCTGCATCCCGACCGGCCCGCCGACCATCCCCACGGTTGTGAGTCCTGATCGGATCGGATACATGCCCGTGATGAAGGCGGCACGCCCGGCGGTACAGGACGGCTGCGCGTAATGATCGCTGAACACTACGCCCTCCTTACCGATGCGATCAATGTTCGGGGTGCGATAGCCCATGACTCCGCGACTGTAAATGCTGAGATTCGTTGGACCGACGTCATCACCCCAGATGACGACGATGTTGGGCTTCTTCCCCTCTTTCTGGAGGTTGGCCGACACCTTCTGGTTGTGAGCGTTGATTAGGGCAACGGCCGGATTGGCATCCGCATCGCAACACGAAGGGATGGGATTCGCGCTCGCCGCTGGCGTGGGTGGAGCGGCATCGGTGGACGCAAAGGCCGACCGTGAAAGGCTCAGTTGGCCGGATGCGGCCAGCCAGCCGAGCAACCCGCCAACGGCGAGTACTGCGGCCATCATTAACTGACGTTTGAACATGAGAGAACCTCGTTGAAAGAGTAAAACAGGCGGGCCGGGATCGTCCCCTGCCCGCATCAAGAACACATTATTTCTTCTTCAACTCGAACGTCACCTTCTCGATCTTCCCGGTGAAGGTGAACGGCAGCTTGTAGGTGAAGTCCGCGGCCGAGCCGAGGTCGGTGCCGATGTCCAATCCCTAGCCGAGGATCCTACGGGTTCATCCTCGGCCTCTCGATCTATTTGATGATGAGCTCCTTGCCTGCTCGATTCATATAGGGGATGATCTCTGCCTTTGATTTCGGGACGTAGACCCGGAGCAACACGGTGAACGGAGTCGGCGTATCCACGTTGTTGGGCTTTCCCGGAGAGTTGAAACGGATGGTGTACGATCCATCGTCATTGGGAACCGCTTCCGAATTGGAGATGGCGGCATTGTCCCTGGCCAGCCAGCCTTCCTCGTCGTAGGTGGTCAGCGACCAGAAGCCCCCGCGGTCGTAATCGATTTTCGGCGGAGTGAACGTCACGCTGGAGGACAAGGTTTTGCCGTTTTCGATCTGGGTCTCATTCCGGATCACCTGGTAGGCCGCGTGCTCGATACTCAACCCGCCCCAACCATACGCCGTTGCATAGAGGTGAAATTGCGGGTCGGTCGTGTAGGGCGTTCCAGCGGCCACGGACGCGTCCTTCAACTTGCCCCGCTTCACGTCTTCGATCATCGCCGCGCGAATCTTCAACAGCGTGTCCATGTCGACGACGCAATCGGGCGTTTTGTAGTCGACGGCGGAGTTTGCCTCAATTTTGGCCATCCGCTGCAGCTTGAGCGTGGCTTCGGTGCCGCCCTTGTCATCAGGTAACTTCCGAATCCGCATGTTCAGGTAGACGTAGTTGCCAAAGGTCACGTTATCCGGCTTGACGGTGATGCTCTTGCCGGGGTAGACCACATCGACCTCGTAGTTCTGCATGTCGATGATCTGGATGATGTGGTAGGTCTCGCTTTTCGGCAGGGACAAGGTCGCCCCCTGGCTGATGTCGACCACGGCGCTCGAATAGACCACGTCCTGGTTCTCGCGGATCACCTGCTGGGTCTTGACGTAGCTGACGTCATCCTGGTGCGCCCACTGATTGATGGGGGCCTTGGCAAGGCTGCGCTTGATGTTGAAATCGGTCTCCGAAACCTTGTAGGCGTAATCGGTGACGCCGAAATCCGCAGGGGAGGCGAACGCAGCAGACTTGTCATTCGAACCTCCAGTGGGCTCGGCATCCGGCAGTTTGTAACTTCCGTCGAGCACGGACAGGCCGGGCCGATACACCCGCATCAGGAAGTTCCAGCCCTCGCTCACATCGAGCCGGTTCGGCACGTCGCCGCAATCTTCCCTGGAACCGAAATGCACCGTGAACGTGCCGTCCTCGTTCATCTTGGTGTTGAACTCGTTCAGGGCGCTGTTGTCGCTCTTCATGTATCCGTCCGCGCCGTACACGGTGATGGACCAGAAGGCGTTGTTCTCCGGCACCTTGTACGTCGCGGTGTGGTGCCCCTTGGCCGGCAACTTGCCGTTGTAGTTGATGTAAACAGCGTGCTCGTTCGGAAACAGGCCCCAGGCCCCGGCGGCGGCGAGGTGCCGGAGCTTCTCGTCCGCTTTCCCGCGGGCGGCCATGAAACCGTCCGGGTACAGCTCGTACTTGTCGAATTCGACTTTGTAAGCGGCGGTCAGCTTCTCCAGAGAGGCCGCGTCCCACTTCGGCTCGGGGAACGGGTCGGCGCTCCCGGCCTTGATCACGAACTGATCCTGGAGCTTGTTTACCAGTGCCACGTCCTCGGGGTCGGTCGGCTTGAGCAGTTGAATCCGGACGACCAAGGCCAGGTATTTCGTATCCTCCGGCAGTTTGTGCGTTCCCGCGTCGTAGATCACTCCCGGACAATAATGATCATTGTCTACCATTAACACCGAGCAGTACCGACCGGCCGGCATCTTCGGCACGGTGATCGTGGCTCCCTTGGACGTATCCACGACGGCACCGGAGTACAGCGTGTCGCGGTTCATCCGCACGACGGTCTGGTTGTCGAGTGGGGTGACGGCGCGGAAGTGGAAGAAGCGATTGACGCCACCAGCCAGTTTCGTGGTGTTGTGGAACGTCCGGTCGGATTCAGCGCGAATGTAGGTTTCCGGGGTGACTTTGACGGGATCGGCTGCATGAGCCTGCGAAAATGACACCATCGTAATGGCGGTGATCGCGAAGGCCGTGAACATGAATGCGGTTTTCATACTGAAGTTTTTACTTTCGCTAGGCATAAGTTGCAAAACGCATTGCAATGAATGCTGTTGATTGCCTGGTCGAACGACGCGGATCTACCCGGAGCAGCCATTTCACCCGCATCAACGGCGGCTGCTTCCCTTGGTACGTGGTCTGACTTATTACTGCGTCCCGAGTGGTCAAATCCCACCAAGTGCAAACGGCACGCCGCCAAAGCCGAGCGGTGGCAAGAATCTTGCGTTTGTTCTCGCACAGCTATCGATATTTCGAGTCGTGTCGTGCGTCGTCGCGTGAAACGGTTCCCGAGTGCCGTCGCCGAATGGCACATGCCCGCACACCGCTGTGCATTAAAACGCACAGGGCAAGGGGTCTGACGCCCTCGGAATTACGAGTGTGCTGACGATTCTGCTACCTCTTCCAAATCCTGACTGAGTACCAAACGCCGATCGCCCTTCAGCAGTCGCAGCGACAGGGCGACGAAGCAAACATTATGTGTCAGCTCCAGCAGTTTCTTCTGTTGTTGGATGATTCAGATCAACATGGATATCGCGAACACCCGGATCGTGTCGGAATTCCTCCCCCGGCGGACCTGCGATGCGTGAGATCATGTGGCGGACAACGAAGCATCGACAAGTCCCACAGGTGGAATCAAATTGATGCCGAGCCAGGCCCGTTTTGTGGCCACGGCAGCGAGTGCCAGAATCCGGTTTCATCGACCATTCCGCCGCCAGATTCTTCCGCATCATTCCTGATTTTGGATTATCCGTCCTGCGTCACCAAAACAAACGTCTATCACTAGAGCCCATCGCATTCACCAACCGGACAAACGGACCTTCGCCAGCTACGTCAGGTCACGACCGTGGAGTGAAAAGGGAGTTGTCTTGCGCTCCGGTCCGACACACTCGCGCAGCATCAATCTGATACACGGCATCGCCCAAATCTCATCCAGAAACGCGGTCAAAATGACGACACAAATCGGGTGAACTTAGCTGCACGAACTGCGTGGGTCGATGTGACCGGAGCAGTTTGGGACAGTTCGAGAAACTGCGTCGATCGCTCTCACCGACTCAGGTTCGCACACCTCGTCGCAGGATCCGGCGTGTCGGACCGAACCATCGACGGTTCCCACAAATCTGCCGCAGGACACGCCCTCATGGGTGAGTTGTACAGGAGCCGTTTCTCGCCGACCTCGTGATCACTTCCGCCTTCAACGTGCCTTCATCTGTAGTCTGCTTGACTGCGCCGCTTGTTCGAGTGGTGCTGATTTGCCATGCTGTTTGAGTTACGCATTTAGTAGGGCGGGAAGCGCTTTGCAAATTGAAGTATCAATTCTGCAGTGCCGTATCCACAGCCAGTTCGGGCGAAATACTTCTTGTCGACCGTAATTGTCTCAATCGTGAGTGCCGAAGCTTCTTCCTGGTCAGTGGGAAAAAACGGCCCGCCCGGCTCGGAATGGAGGTAGAAGTCTCCGGAAATCATGCCGCACTTTGGGCAGTTGTTTGCAAAGTACCTCCGGCCAACGGTCCTGGAGTACTTTAGGCGATATGTTGGACAACGCTTTTGGATGAAAGCGATCACTGTCGTGGGCAGTTCGACCGTATTGGTCAGAATGTAGGGGCCAACATCGGACGAACCGACGTTTTCGCAAAGGATTGCGGCAACGGTCATCGATTCGCCACAACGCCAACAGCCCCAATCGCCAGTAACGAGATGAATGGGCGGATCAAGTTGGAATCGTCCGTCGTCCAAAGTGGGTATGCTCTCGCAATCATTGGCGTGGCTTCTGAAATCTGAAATTTCAAATCTCAAATTCGTAATCCGCGCACAGCGGCGAGGCGGCCTTGCGATTACTGAAAACCGAAATCCCGCGAAGCGCCTCAAGTCTCAAATTCGCAATCCCATCAACTGCCACATCGCCAAGGCTGCGATTACTGAACACTGAACACTGAACACTCTAAACCAAATCCGCCGGGCTCTTCACTGCCAGTCCCGGTTTGTTCAGGACATGCGTGTAGATCATCGTTGTCTGAACATCCTTGTGGCCCAGCGGATCCTGCACCGTCCGGATGTCAGAACCGGCCTCAAGCAATTGAGTCGCAAAGCTGTGAAGCAGCGAATGAGGAACCGCATTCTTAGTCAGGCCAACGCGATCAATCACCACCTTGAAGAAGTCGGCGAAATAGTCTTCACCCACATGATGCCGCCGCAATTCACCGCTGCGAGGATCGACAGACAGACGCTGAGACGGAAAGACCCACTGCCAGCCAAACTCGCGACTTTCATTGGGGTACTTTCTTTCCATCGCATGTGGCAGATAGACCTTGCCAAACCCCGATTCCAGGTCGCGCTTGTGCAGACGCCTGATGCGCTCGATCTGCTCGATCAGTTGCTGGCGACAGCATTGCGGCAGAACGGTGATCCGGTCCTTGTCACCCTTGCCATTGCGGACCACGATATGCCCTTCATCGAAGCACACATCTTTCACGCGCAGCGTGCGACACTCCTTGTGCCGCAGCCTGGCCCCGTACATCACCAGAATCATCAGCCGCCTCAGACCGGTGAACTCCGGCAGGATTCTCGCGATCTCCTCACGACTCAACACCACCGGCAGCCGTTCAGCTTTGTTTGCCCGAGTCACATCCAGAAACGCCAGTTCCCGGGACAAAACCTGCTGGTACAGAAACAGAAGCGCGCACTTCGCCTGATCCTGAGTTCCGGCTGTTACATTGCCTTCCACGGCGAGTTCCGTCAGAAAACTCTTGATCTGCGCCTCGCCAAATGTCTGCAGTTCGGCCGACCCGCAATGACGAATAAATCGCACGATCCAGCCGATGTAAGCCCGCTCTGTTTCGAGGGCCAGATAACGCAGACGCAACTCCTTCCTCATCGACTGCAGGATCTGCGGCTCCGAAGGATCAATCACGCCAATCAGCCGTTGCTGGTCCGCGATTTCCGGACTTCCCGCAGCCGCGCCAGAATCCTTCTCAGCCGCTGCCAGCCGTCCGAGAATCTGTTTCATCTCGGTCAGGTTGGGCTCGGAAACATTCAGCACGAGATCCCGATACGCCTCCACCGCGCGAACACCCTGAAGTCGCTGCCACGCGGGCGTTCCGGACTTCTTGAAAGATCTCGAAAACTCAATCACCAGAGCCTCTGTGACAGGCAGTAAACCCGCCGTGAGCGGCTTTCCTGCGGCATATCTGGCCAGCCATTTTGGGAACCAGACTTGATCCTTCTCCCCGTAGTGCGCAAGATGCATCTTGCTTCGGAACGCTGCCAGACTCATTTGTCACCTCACTTTCACGGATCTGCACTTCCCTTCACCGGGTTTTTACCTTTTATCGTTGGGTAAACCCCCAACATTTGTAGTTGAACCTTCGCCCCGATAAACTTCAACCCACACCGAGATAGAAATACTGATAATCACTCTATCCCGGTGATTTGACCCCATAAGTATTTAAGTTATTGACTAAGAATCGAAGGTGCGCTTTGCGACTTGCCGTTGCTCAATTAAGACCAATCGTTGGTCACGTCGAATGCAACCTTGACAAACACCTAATGTTAATTGCTCTCGCTTCCCGCCTTGAAGCAAGAATAATTGTTTTCCCTGAGCTTTCGCTGACCGGATACGAACCGTCGCGAGCCAAAGAGTTTGAGAGAAATCCGAATGACCAGTGCTTTGAGAAGCTACAGCACGCTTGCAATCATCATGGTGCAGTCATTGGCGTCGGCGTGCCATTGCAAACAAGTGTCCGTCCTCGCATAGCGACGCTGCTTTTTCAGCCCTACTCGGGACCCTTCGTCTATTCAAAGGAACATTTGCATCCAGACGAGGAGCCGTACTTTACAAAGGGTTCGAATCCATCGAACTTGATTCACTCGGATCCTCCGATCGCATTAGCAATTTGCTTTGAACTCTCCGTTTCGCAACACGCCTTGCGCGCACACGAGTCCGGAGCTACTGCTTACATTGCAAGCGTCGCGAAAACAGCCTCTGGCGTTGCTAACGCTGGTATTCGGCTATCCGACATTGCAACGGAATTTTCAATCCCTGTGGCAATGGCGAATTGCCTTGGAGTACTCGATGGTGCAGAATGCCGAGGTCGGTCATCGGCATGGAATAGGAACGGAGACTTGATTGCCCAGTTGGACGAAGAACATGAAGGCGTTCTCGTGATGGATACCGAAACTTGCGATGTAGTTACTTCAAGTCTGACGCAGGACAGCCAATAACAAAGCCATGCACGCCGCGCACGCGATCGGCCGTTTTTGACATGGAAGCCTTGCTCGCGCGTGCCGGGTGATGGCTGCCGTTATGCTGGCAATCATTCGCCTGTTACAGCACATGGTAACCGTTCACGGGTCGAGCAGGATGCACGGAGCCGATTTGCCTTTCAGGCTGGCATCCACGGCATCGCAGAGCCACTGGTAGATGGGGCGTTTCTGGAGGCGGCAGGTTTCTGAGATGGTCAACATCCGTTCGATGAAGCGACTG
>CAMAVB010000222.1 GCA_945861465.1 Candidatus Kuenenia stuttgartensis | reverse complement strand
CGGACCCAGTCTTTGCGGCCGAATGCGAGGTAATGCAGCAGGATGGGCAGTTCGTAAAGCGCAAGCAGCACGAACAGGGTTGTGCCTTTTTTGTATTTTTGGGCAAACGCTGACATGTCGCGTTGAAGTGCGTAGCGTTTGTGACTGATCACCTGAACGCGGTGCCAGGCGGGGATCAGAATCAGATGCAGCCAGAACGGAATGCCGGGCGTCAAAACTGCACAAATGATCAAAAGTGCCGTTGAGACCAAAGTTAACAACATCACCGATGCCGGAGTGTTGCGAACCAGAATCACCAGATACGGCAGCGACAGGAGCAGCAGGAGCAGTCCTGACTCAGTCGGCGTGAAATTTGGCAGCAGTGTTCTGATCACAAACGCGACCAGCGAGTAAATCGAGAAGTAGACGCCGTAGACGGAGAGCACATGCCACAGATTGATGCCGAACTGCGAGTGTCGGCACAGATGCCGCTGGTAAAGCTCATCAAAATTGATGCGAAGAATGTTCATTTTCGTCCTCGCAACAGTGCTCGCATCCCTGTCGTCAGGAGGCTCAGAGTTGAACTGCGAAGAGCGTCAGAAATCGTCTGCGCGATTTTCTCGACTTCATCTTTTGACGTTGTCAGCGGTGGCGTGAACTTCAGAATGTTGGGTTCATACTGGCAAAAACCCATCAGTAACGGGAATCCGCGATGCTGCATCATCCGCAGGAGGTACAGCTGAACTGCGTTCAGGCCGAGTCGCTGAATCACTGTTTTGCGAAGATCAAGCTCGATACCAATCAACAGTCCGAAACTGCGGACTTCTTTAACGATCCCAATTCCGGCCAGCGCTTGCTGCAGGGCATCACGAAACATGTGACCGATGGCAATCACGTTTCCGCGAATGTCATCAGCATCCTTCCGCTGCAACGTATTCAGGATTGACCGATAGCCAATCTCGTAGCCATAACGCTTGTGAAGTCGCGATGGCAGGGCAGCTTTGCGAGAGTTCAGGAGATAGTTGACCCGATCCGAATAGAGTGTCATCGCGAACGGAAACATCATGTCGCTTGTCCCTTTGCCGATCGTCAGCAGATCGGGCGCAATTGACAGCTCCGACGAGCGCACGAACGGCCCCGTGCGGAACATGCCAGTCTGGATCTCATCAATCGACAACAACACGCCTGTTTCCCGCCGTGCAACCTGCAGATAATCCAGCAAAGCCTGCGGAATCTCACGTACGCCGCCGACTCCCTGAATCAGTTCCAGTTGAATGACGGCAACCGGAACCGTCTTCACAATCTGGCTGAGTTGTTGGATCGCATCAGGCGCGAACGGATCGACGTACAACACATCCGGATAAAGTGGATCCAGCCCTTTCTTGTAAGAAGGCTTTGCAGTGCCCGACAGAGCCAGAAGAGTCTTGCCACCAAACCCGCCCTTGAGTGCCACGATGAATGACTTCGGGGATTGTGCCAGCAGACCCAGTTTCAACGCATGTTCCACGGCGGAACCGCCGCTGACGGCGGGCACATGATGTCGAAGGCCTGTCAGCGAGTGCAGCCTTCGAGCCACTTCGCTGCGGACATTGGTGATCGAATTCAGAGCCTCAATTTCAGAGACCCATGCGTCCGGGTTGTGGCCTCGCAGGCTGCAGGCGACGCCTCCAATTCCATCGAAGTATTTCTCTTTATCGACTCGCACATAGTGCCCGGAAGCGGTGACGTCTTCCCCGTCAAAACCAACGGCTGAAATCAATCGCATCAGCGCCGGATTGAACAAATCGCGAAACGTCCGCCTGAGCAATTCGTGATTCACGAGCAGCGGCTTCAATAACGGCTGCAGCTGCTGGAAGAATTCGGGAGACTGCTCCTCCAGGCACTTTAGAAAGTGCATCGTCGAAATTGTGTTCGGCTGGTACGTCGTGGAGTGAAACGTGCTCATCCCCCTCCCTGTCCACTGCGCATAGAGATCCGGACGTGCGGCAAACGCTCCGAACGGAACCTGGCGCATTGTGAACGTCTCATCGAAGACAACGATGTCCGGCATCAGAGCCGCCTCTTCAATCTGAAATCCGGCAAGGAAGCGTTCCATGTTCATGCATGTAATCAGCAATCCTGAGTCGCTGGCAAGAATCTTCCGGATCGCAGTTCGCATCACCAGGGACTGGACTTTGGACCGCGCGTCGCCCCGAGTCGCCGTAGGCGAAAGAACGACGATGCCTGTGAAGCTCTCCTGTGATCCGCAAAGCGTCACGAACTCGGAGGTCGTCAAGGAGACGACGTCGGGAATGAACTCGACGCGACACTGATTGCTCCACATTTCAGATGGATGCTCGTCAAAAGCGGTCCACGCAAAATCGTCGAACCAGTCGCCATCATCCACCAGAATGACGCGCGTCGATTGTGTCAGAGCGTCGGCTGACGACGGCTTCTTTGCTGCGCGCTGATGTTGCGTGTATCGAGCCAGTTTAATGGCACCGCTGAGTGCCTCTTCGCCGGAGTTTGCGAGAAATGAAGGGTACGACCCGTGCGATTTCGTTTCCGGCCAGAGAGAATGGACCATCGCATTCAAAGAAACACACGTCTGCGCGACGAAGGGATTCAGATACAGTCGCAGCAAATTCGGAATCTTCATCCGCACGATGCGATCACAGGTCTGCAGCACGGAATCGTGCTCAGAAATCCTCATGTCATAGGCTCTGTTTACCGGGATTGAAGCGGACTTTCGGTAGGTACGTGGCAACAAATCTGCAGAAGACATCTCGATTTCTCCGGGTCATAAACAGGTCAGCGGAAATGCAGTCGTCATGCTCACAGGCCGAATGGCTGATGCCATCGTTCAGAACGCGGCGGAGCTGAATCTTCGAAACTGGCAGCGAACGATGATGCTCCCAGAAGATCGCAAACTCTCCGGGTTTGAGAAACAGTTCCACATGGAAGGCGAAGGTTCGCACAAACCAGTGAAACAGAGTCGAAACAACCGGGGTCTCCTCGAGTCGATCCCAGATTCGGCCCATGCTGTCACGCGGAATTTCCATCGTGTCGCTGCCAGCTGCGTTCATATCGATGTAGTAGTGACTCACGTCGATCGCAGTGCTGGCGGCCTGATTCTTCCGAATTTCGACGTTCGATGCTTCCGGATCGTCGAACAGATTCCGGATGTCTTCCGCCGATGGATCTTCAATTTTCGAACGACGCACGAAGTATTTTGATTTTGGCTTTACCCGCAGAGCCAGATTCAGCAGCAGCCAGTGGCGTTTCATATCGTACATTGCGTCTCGAAAGACATCGTCGCCGCGATTCGCCTGCACGTATCGTTCGTTGTCGCCGTCGTAGAGCAGTACATGCTCGATCGTGTCACCGAGCGTCGAGACGCGGCTGCCCGAACCATGGACCGGCACGAAGAACAACGTGCCCATGCTGATCCATGAATAATTGGGAACGACGTAAAACTCGCGTCGAAACTTGTTCAGTTCTTTGACGCAGTGATTCAGTGTCAGGCCGGAATCAACCGTGACCAGCGCAGCCTGACTCTCCAGTGTCGAACTAGTCGAATCCGTTGCATCCGACGTTTCCGGACTCTGGAGAGTCGAGCTGCGGAGCGTTGAAAGACGAACGTCGCCCGGTATCGACGTCGTCAGCACAACGGTCTGGTTTGGATACTTCCACCCAAAATGATTGACTCCGTTGTTGCAGCCCGCGATCTGAACATGGCTGCAATTGTGTTGATTGTAAAGACTGATCAGTTCACGAACTGAGCGTGGCTTCAAGGTATGAAAATGAAATTGCCGCAACGAAGGAACAATCTTTCCGGCAAGCACCACAGCCCAAAAGAACAGCCAGGGAATTCCGAGCAACGAAATCATGGCACCCGGAAGCTGCAGGAACTTTGGCAGTACACCACCGGACTGAAACTCTGCAGCAACATCGCGCCACGGGCGTCGTTGTCCCAGAATCGTAATGTCGCGGAGACCACTTTCGGTTGCAGCTGAAGCGGATTCCCATGAGTCCTGATTCCGTATCAGCTCTTTGTCAATGATTGAGAATAGTGTCGCACTCTCAACGAACGTGCTCGTCATTCGTGCTGGCAGCAATCGACACAGTCCGCTAAGACGCCTGAAACATAACGAAGTTCCCGACGATCGATTGACGATAAACCCAGTGCGAACTATTGTGAGAGTGGATACATGCGACTTCAGGTTGTCATGGAGAATCGTCTCAAATGCTGTCGCGTTCGGATCGTTGAAGTGCAACGCCACGCTTTGGATGACGATGACGCATCTGACCGGCCTGTCACGAGCGGCATCAGCGATCCAGCGAAATGCCCTGAACGTCGGCGACGACACTTCTTCTTCGACAAAGAGCACGATTTCAGGGATCTCAGCTGAGTCTGACGAAGACGATTCATCGGGTATCGAGAAATCGATCAGTTGAAAAACGCACGATCTCGACTCCAGAAACTTCCCATATTCCGCGCCGATCCCGTTCGTGCAATCGAGAATTCTTTGCACAGCGCGCGGTTGGATTTTTGGCTGAAGCATTGACGTTTGCACCTCAATGACAGAATTATTTTCAGTCGATTCCGTTCTCAAACAAAGGCTCCTTATGCCTGGAACTCCAAACTGTGTCGAAGAGCGGTTCGCCAAATCGAACGATCTGATCTCGCTCACATAACGGCTCTGAATTGCAATGTTTTTCCGTGAGGAGGATCACTGTCGATCCAAGTTCAAACGTTGCAATCCATTCAGCACGGTCCATTTTTCGCGGCGGTTCCAGCTTTGTCGCCGAAACTCGACGCGGGCTGAAGCGCGGTGAAACTCGAAAAGGATGTGTGATGTGGCCAACTCCCCATCCAGCCACCATGATGAGCAGACATTTGCCAAGTGTCGTGTCGAGCTCCATTACCAGACGTTCGTTCAACGAGAACACCGGAAACTCAGGTCTCTGATATGGCGGATGCACGAGCAGTCGATTGCCGGGCACATGCACCAATTGCTCCAGCATTCCTGCGGCAGGCGTGAAGACTCGGTGGCAGTCCCGTGGTGAGAGAAACAGGATCGCAAATTGTCCGTCGTTAAAGGGCTTTGTGTCGATTTGTGGGCACAGAGAATCGAGGGTGTAGCGGATTCCCTTGATCGTCATGACCGTGTCGTGCTCGATGCGTCCAATATCCTGAACAGTGCCATCAACCGGCGAGAGGAACTGGTCGGTTCGTTCGGGGATTGGACGCAGTTCAGGCTTGACGCCGCGCGTGAACAATTCGTTGATCGATCGAAATTGCTCCAGCGGCTTCTCAAGTTCAGCCTCATTGAGAGCTCCGTACTTTCCTCCGTACAACATGGTAAATACCTTTCGGCGCAGCGCCGCAGTGGGGATGGGTGTTCGAGACAGGCGCACTCCAATCGCTGCCCCGAGCATGTTAAAAGTTCCGCCGTGAATTCGACGTGCTTGTCGAATCTGTTCCAATCTGACCTTCATGAAATTCTTCAAACTTCTGATACCACGATTTCTGCCACGCGGATAGCATTGGCAATGATTGTTAAGGATGGGCCAACGCCCGATGAATTCGGCATGAAACTTCCATCTGCCACGAACAGGTCAGGCTGACCAAACAGGCGGCACTCTGGATCGGCAACAGCGTGATGTTCTGAGGTGCCGAAGCGAATAGTTCCACATTGATGAGCCACATGTTCCTGCGATGGAGCAAGCCCGGTGACACAATGAAATGCACCAGTTTTTTTTAGTAACCGTGACATGTGCCGTGTCATCTCTGCCCCACGCTCGTGATCGTAGTCCGAAAACTGATGTCGCAGCCGGATGGAACCTGAATCATCGAGCGATACGCGGTTTTCCGGGTCAGGCAGATCTTCAACGATGCCCACCAGTGGCAACATCCGTGAGCGGAGAATGTTGAGCATCCAGCGCGGCACCAGTTTCATGCCGGACTTTGACATCATCAGCGGACCTGGAGCCGGCAGCGACTGGACGATGCCCATTTTCTCCGGCAGGTCTTTCGTGCCAAAGTAGTAGTCGGAATAACCGACCTGCTTAACGAATGTCTGACTTGCCCCGGTGCTGCGAGCAAAAACGCCGATGGCAATTGGCGAATAATGCTTCATGTAGTTCCGGCCAATCAGCGGATGATCGAACCCTGACTTGATGAGCAGCGCCGAGGAACCTATCGCTCCGGCCGACAAAACGTAACGCTTCGCCCGGTACAGGCGGCGCGAGCTATCCTTGCGAGACCTCAGCCAGACTCCATTCAGGCGTCCGTTGGCACCTCGATCGAGTCGATCGGCTTCACAGTGAGTTTTGAGCGTCAATGAATCGCCTCGTGCACTGCTTTGCTGAAGCAGTTGTGACGATGAACTGCGAGCTCCGGTCGGGCAAACGAAACCGGCACAGTTGTCGCAACGCAGGCATTTCGACGAATCAATTGCCAGTGGAAGGCGATACGGATTCAGCCCTGATTTCCATGCAGACTTCATCAGCTTTTCATTGATCTCTGCCAGCGGAAGACCATTGTCTGTACTCGGATCCGTCACCACACGATACAGTCGTTCGGCGGCTTTCAGATACGGCTCGAATGCCTCGAAACTGACGGGCCATTCATGGATCTCGCGAGGTATCCTTGTTCCATAGTATTTGCCCGGCGAGAAGTCAGCCGGACTGGGCCGAAGCAAAGCCCCTCCGTAGACAGACGTTCCACCCCCCAAAATGCCGCCCATGTAGAGTCGCGAGGATGTGCCGTTGACCTGAATCGTGCGATCATCATACGGTTGCTTCTGAATCAGAGTCGATGCCTCATCGTGCAGCCTGCTCGCCCCAGCTCGATCGACCGAATCTGGTGCGGTGATTGCTTCACCGCGTTCCGCGAGCAGGACGCGCTTTCCGGCTGCTGCGCACAGGGCTGCAAGAGTTCCGCCTCCTGCGCCACCTCCGATCACAATGATGTCCAGGTCTTCATCCATGCCACGCAGTGTGGATGACAATTCGGAACTTTGTGTTAAGTCTTTGTGAGTGATTTGTGAACATGCAGTCTTAATTCAAATTCAACAACTTCTACTCACAATCTTAATTTTCATCTGTCACAACACAAGCATTGAATGTTGTGCAATCGCTTCTTAAGGCGAGCGGCAGAAATGAATTTACCGGTACGACGGACTTCCAGTCCGTCGCATGGCGCTACTCGGCGGACTTCCAGTCCGTCGCATGGTGCTACTTGACAGACTGGAAGTCCGTCGTACAAATTGCGAATGGTAAGTTCTATCCTGCCGCTCGCCTAAATGCCCCTAACAGGATCGGCAACCTCTGATGGAATCAGCGGTCATTCAGCGTCAGTATGACGATGTTATTGCAGCTCAGTACGATCATGATCCACAAAACACGACCAGCAATTCGCTGAATCGAGCACTCAATCATCTGGAGGCAGCGGGCCTCCTGTCGGGCCTACTGCCTGCGATGAAGGTGCTTGATATCGGGATGGGAACTGGCATGTTCCTTGCAAAACTCAGAGCAAGGTCGGCTCGTTTGATTGAACCGTGTGGAATCGATATTTCCCGGCAGATGGCTGCGATTGCCCATCAGAAACTGCCGGACCTGATTTCCGCGATTGATGACGGAGTCAATCTGGATCAGCATTTCTGTGAAGAACGATTTGATCTGGTGGCAACCCATTTTGTGACCGGCTTTGTGCCCATCGAGCACATCGCTCCCCGTATCTTTGCCAAACTGGACACGGGTGGAGTCTGGTCATTTGTGGGTGGCACAACGGCCGGATACAGAGAGCTGCAGCGTCGCGCGGCACATCCGTTAATTAAACTGCTGTTTGGCAGTAAACCTCCGAATCTGCAGGGCATGATCTGTCCGAACAGTGAGCGAGAAGTTGTTGATGTTCTTGAAAAAAACGGATTCGAAATCCTGACTTCGGAAACGTATGAACCGGAACTTCAGTTTCCGGACTTTCGCACGTTCATAGACTTCGCCTATCACGGCGGCTGGCTGACTCCGTTTGTCGAAGAAATCGGACTTCACAAAGCAAAGAAGTGGCAACAGGCAATTCTGAATGCGCTCGTGTTCCCTGTTGTGGATCATCATAACATCGTGTTGACGCTGGCACGTCGATCAGCGTAGGTCCCAGCTCCCCGACACCGTGCCGAAATTGTTGACTCTACCGGATTCTAAGTGCTGTCAGGGAAACTGTTGCTGGTCAATTCCGAATGGAGTTCCTGAATGCGAATCGCGATTATCTGCGAAGTGTATCTCCCAAAAGTTGACGGCGTTGTCGGGCGAACGCTCAACCTGATAAACCAATTGTTGAACAATGGCGACGAAGTGGTCGTCGTCTGTCCGCAGGTGTCCGTGCCGCGTAATTCTCCTGTCCCAATGATTGAGTTCCCCGGTTTTCCATGTGTCAGTTATCCGGAATATGTCATCGGTCGACCGGATCAACGATTGATTCAGGAGCTCAAGGCGTTTCATCCGGACGTGGTCCACTTTCTTAATCCCTTTGCATTTGGATTTCAATGCTGCGACCTTTTGTGTCGGAGCGAACTCAAGGTTCCGGCGTTGTTTTCGTTTCACACATTGTACGGCGAATTTGTCAAACAGTATTCAGGTCTTCAGGGACTGTCCCGCGTGCTGTGGTGGTTGACGCGAAGTTATCACAATACAGCCGATCGAAATCTGACGGTGTCGTCAGTCATGGCTGAGGACCTTCGCAACCGAGGATTTGACCGAGTTGCTTTGTGGCCGCCAGCCGTAGATTCTGCCTCGTTTTCTCCCGACAGAAGTAACTCGGCGATGCGCAGGCGACTTTGTGGAAATCATCAGGAATCACCTCTGCTCCTGACAGTCTCTCGTCTGGCCTGTGAAAAGAACGTCAGCTTTCTGACAGAAGTTCTGAGGCGTGTCCCCGAAGCGACGCTTGCAATCGTCGGCGATGGGCCACAGCGGGCACAACTGGAACGGCGATTTACGAGATACAAGACTCAATTCGTCGGATACCTTCACGGCGATGAACTGGCCGCAGCCTACGCCTCGGCCGATGCCTTCGTGTATGCATCTGAGACCGAAACGATGGGAAATGTCGTACTGGAGGCAATGGCTTCGGGATTGCCTGTCATCGCAGCGAAGGCTGGCGGCGTTTCGAGTCTGATTCAACACGGCATTGACGGATTCCTGTTTAGTCCTCGAAATGCCAATGAGGCAGCAGGATATGTTCGCGAAGTCATCGAGGTTCCAAAGCGTCACGAACAGATATCCGCAGCCGCTCTGGCTTCTGTGCAAACACGGACATGGCAAAATTCCGGAGATGCAGTTCGCGCGCATTACCAACAGATCATTGATGAGTTCGCCGAAAGTTCAGCTGCGGAAGAGGTCAGACGACAACCAGGAAAGATGGCTGCCCTTGCGACAAATCTACTGGTTCTGATGTTTCAACTGACTGCGCCGCGATTGGCGGATTCACGGCCGATTTCCAGGACTGCGTTGGAGCCGAAACAGGTCAATGCCGGCATATAAAAAGATTTCTGAACGCATTTTTCACAGTAAATAAATCCAAATCGCGCCATAAGCTTAACGAGACGAGTCGAGAATCCTGACAGGACGGAATGTTCTGATCAATGGAGTGTAACCCCTTATTCAGCAGGAAGGAGTGCCTGTTATGATCAGTCGGTGTCAGGCTGCCATAAATCAGCTCGCGCAATTGGATCGAGAGATCACGTTGCTCATCAATCGAACTTCGCGATGGCGCACAGTATGTCCGTTTTTTCGAGTCATCAGTAGTCTTGGAAACGGAAAATTCTGGTACGCGATGATGGCCACGCTGCCTTTGTTACATGGCCACTACGGCATGCAGGCTGGCCTGCACATGGGATTCACTGCTCTGACGACGCTGGTTGTCTACAAGTCCGTGAAGGGGATGACACAACGACCTCGTCCCAGTGTTGTCCACGAGGCGATCATGCAGGGAACGTCCGCACTGGATGAATTCAGTTTTCCCTCCGGCCACACCATGCACTCAGTCTCGTTTTCAATCATCGCAGTGGCATGGTTTCCGGCTCTGCTGCCTTTGCTGCTGACATTTTCACTTCTGGTCGCGATGTCGCGTATTGTACTGGGGCTCCACTATCCAACCGACGTGGTGCTCGGTGCTGTTTTCGGTCTAATCATCGGCGAACTGAGCTTGCTCCTGGTTGGGTAGACTCTTGACCCGAAATTGCTTTTTATACCTCCGGCGGTTGAGGATGGCACAATCGCTAAACCGCGTGGCCAACGCCTGCGATTTGTATTTCAAATTTCAAATTTCAAATTGAACAATCGCGGCCCGCTGGCGGTCTGTTGATTTAGTGGTTTTTATGGCTCATGGTCATCCCAACACCCCGCTAGCCAACCCCGTTAAGGATCTATCGTCGTGTTTTCACAAGGTTTCTCGAAGTCCGTTCTCCCCTGGCAACGGGGAGAAGATGGCCGGAGGCCGGGGTTGTTCGTTTGATCTGACGCTATCAAATACTTAGGACCGTTCGAAAAATAATTGACCGCATCCTCCTCTCCCCTGCGAAGGGGAGAGGGCGGGGTGAGGAGTGTATAAGAGACCGTTATTTCTTGAGCGGTCCTTAACGGCGTTGCCCGCTAGCCGCCGGTTTTCACTCTGTACTCTGAAACAGTCACCGGTGGCTAGCACACCGCTCACAAAGTCCACGCCGCTGGGCACGAGGCCGCTGGGGTCAAAAGTCAGACAGTCGAATTTGAGATCAGGGAAGCACAAAATGTCTATACGGGTCAAAACGACGTCCAGGTTGGACACTCGGTCGAATTCCGGTGTGAGCGACTTTGGTCCACAACATCGAAGAGCCATATTCGGTCTCGGATTCCGTTCACTGCTCCGCCTGGGATTTGCACCTTTCGGCAAGACGGCCGCGCGATTTCATCTTCCACTGGCGGTCACAACTCGACTTGAGCACGGACTCGTCATCATCTTGCCGGGAATCGAGGGCTGCAGTTCGATCAATGACAGTATCGCTCGAGGGCTGGTTGCTGGTCAGCTTTCGCACGCCATCAGGATCATTGACTGGCGACGCTTCCGTCCATGGAACCCAATGCAACTGGCAATGGAGCGGCACAATCGGACTCAGGCCCGGGTCGTTGCGGAAGTCATCACGGACTACCGTCGCAACTTTCCAGGCCAGCCGGTTCATCTCATCGGACATTCTGCAGGTGCCGGAATGGCGCTGTTTGCACTGGAACAACTTCCGGCTGGTCATTCCGTCACGACGGTGACTCTAATGGCCGCCGCTGTGTCGCGGAAATTTGATATCGTACGGCTGCTCGATCGCACTCGCATCGGCATCTGGAATTTTTACTCGCCACTCGACCTTCCCGCAGTCGGACTTGGAACCATGCTGTTCGGAACCATGGACCGTCGCCACGGAGTCTCGGCTGGAGCGCTCGGTTTCAAGCTGGCAAACGAGAGCACGCAGTCTGCCGAAAATTCTGCAGTCGCGAGGCTAAAGCTGCATCAGATCAGATTTCGGCCGAACATGATGAAGTGCTGGAATTTCGGCGGGCACTTTGGTTCCACAAACGCTGCCTTCGTCCGACAACACATCGCTCCGATCCTGCTGCGGCAGTGATCAAATTCTTCACAGGGATGTCAGAAGATTATGAGGATACCCAGGCCACCGAAGACTCGTTTCGTTCGTTCATTGTTCATCAGCGATCTGCATCTGGGATTTCGGCACTCGCGGGCAACCGAGTTGCTGGATTTTCTCATGAATCACGAGCCAGAATATCTCTACCTTGTGGGCGATTTCATCGACGGATGGAGTCTGCAGAAAGGAGGGCACTGGCAGCCAGAGTGCAATCTGATTGTCGCACGTCTCATGGATCTCGCGCGCCATGGAACTCAGATCCGTCTCGCAATCGGCAACCACGACAACTTTCTGCGCGATCCCGTGATGCAGAGGTTCATTGGCGAGTCCGGAATGGTCGAAGTGGCAGAGGAATATCATCATCAGATGGCTGACGGACGTAGATTTCTCGTCCTTCACGGCGATCAGTTTGATGACTATGAAAAATCGTCGATTCTGACCGTCGGCCTTCTGAGCTTGTCGTACGATGTCATGCTGCGCGCGAACGCCATCTGGAGCCGCTGCACATCTGCCGCAATGCATGGCAGATTTTCACTTGTGGCCCGGGCTAAGGACCGACTCAGTTTCGTGCGACGTCACGTCAGCCGCTTTCGGAATCAGATCGTGCAGCATGCGCGACTCCGAGGATGTCACGGTGTGATTTGCGGTCATATCCACGCTCCTCAACAGCTCAATGTTGACGGACTGATGTACTGCAACACAGGTGACTGGGTCGAAAACTGTACAGCTCTGATTGAAGACAATGCAGGACGCCTGCAACTCGTGTGGCTCGGGGATGATGCTGCAGAACCTGTTGACGAGGCAGAGTCGCCTGACCTCGCATCATTTTGTCTCGCTCGCGAATCTGTGTCAATACCTGCATAATACGGGATTCAGTTCAGAGCTCCCGTCGTCGAGCAGTCCGACTTTAAATCGAAGTTGAAAGTTTTTGTAGAAGTCGTCACTTCGACGGTCAGCTTTGATTCTTTATTATAACAGGCAGGAACGGCTTCGCTTTTCCCCGGTTGCGCACCTGATTCATCACCTGATTCAGCTTCTTCACTGGATGATTCTCCTTCTTCGCTTGGCGGTTCCCCCTCCTCATCTCCGTCTTCGCCGGCAAGCCCGAGAACATTGCGGACAGTGCTGACCTCGACGACCTTCTTCCCGAGAATCACACCGTTTTCCTGACTGTCAAACTGCAATGTGTAGTCGCCAGAGGAGTCTGTTCGAGCGAAGGAGAAAGTGCCCGCTTCGGGATCTTCGAAAGTTATCACGGCAGCGGCCAGCGGCTTCCCGTCCAGCATCACATTGCCGCCGACGGACACCAGGTTCACTTTACTGTAATCAATTTCGTTTGTCGGACTGCAGCCGACGGCAATTAGCAGTGTAATGGTCAAGATCGATCGATGGTGTGTGCTGAATGTCGTCATATGATCTGCGTTTCTGTTCCGAGAGCCGTTCCAAAAGTAGATTCTGTTGTAGCCGGATTCGTCAGAATTGGGCCTACATAATGCGCGGCACCGAATTCTGACGAATCCAGTAATACTCCACTTCGATTTTTGCAATTAAAATCGGTCCTCGTCATGAGCCACGATGCGGGCTTGTCCCCATCGAGCAATGATCATCACCAGACGGA
>CAMAVB010000221.1 GCA_945861465.1 Candidatus Kuenenia stuttgartensis | reverse complement strand
TGAAGAAACATGTTGTCCCTCCCGGTTCCACGATCGGAATGCTGGGTGGTGGCCAGTTGGGACGCATGTTTGCGATTGCTGCAAGGCAATGTGGGTACGGCGTGCAGATTTTCGGTGATCCGCAGGATTCACCTGCAGGGCAAGTCAGTGACCGATCCTGGCCAGCGTGCTTCACTGATCATGACGCGCTGCGACAATTTGCACAGCATGTCGATGTCGTGACATACGAACAGGAGAACATTCCCGTTGCGACTGTGGAGGCGCTCCAGGAGTATGTTTCCGTGTTTCCCGGGCCGGAACTGCTACGCGCCTCGCAACATCGCCTTCTAGAGAAAACATCGCTCCGCGGCATCGGCATCCCGACGGCGGATTTCCTGAAGATCACTTCCGAGACTGAGCTTCGAAAAGGCGTTGCTGCCTTCGGTGGTGACGCGATTCTCAAGACAGTCATGCTGGGATATGACGGCAAGGGACAGGCTCGTGTCCGGAGTGACAGTCACTGCGACGCAGTCTGGAAGACTTTCAACGTGTCTGAGGCCATTCTCGAAAAGGTCGTACCTTTTGCGTATGAACTGTCCATTGTTGCGTCACGGTTTGCCGACGGAACCTGCAGCTTCTTCGAGCCTGTGCTGAATCACCATGAGAACCATATTCTGGACGTGTCAATCAGCCCCTCACCTTTGATTTCGGGTCACCAGACGCAGCAAGCTCAACAAATTTCACGCGCCATTCTTGAACACTTTAACGTCATTGGTGTCCTGTGCGTGGAATTCTTCGCCACCAGCGACGGGCATTTGCTCGTCAATGAAATCGCGCCGCGTCCGCATAACAGCGGGCACCTCACGATCAATGCCTCCCGCAGCAGCCAGTTCGAACAGCAATTGCGTGCCGTTTGTGGACTGGCGACCGGAGACGTCTCGCTGCAGACCCCGGCAGTGATGTTGAATCTGCTGGGCGAGCATTTGCAGAATCAATCAGCTTCGGCATGGCAAAGAGTGTTTAGCCATCCGGAGATTCACGTGCATTTGTACGGAAAATCTGAAATCCGTCCTGGCCGGAAACTGGGACATCTCACGGTCCTCGGCCAGGATGTCATCGTCGCCGAACGACTCGGCCGACAGGTCCGCGCAGGTCTGATGGATACACCGTAGGATGGACACTCATGTCCGTCGGATTGTTTCAAACATGTCACTTTCACGCTATCACAAACAAATGCTGTTCGCCGGTGTTGGCCGCGACGGTCAGCAACGGCTGGCTGACAGTCATGTGCTGCTCATTGGCTGTGGCGCTTTGGGGTGCGTGCTGGCGGATACGCTGGTTCGCGCTGGTGTGGGGCGGATTCGGCTTGTCGATCGCGACTTTGTGGAACTGAGCAATCTGCAGCGTCAGATTCTGTTTGACGAACAGGATGTGACGGATCATCTTCCCAAGGTGATTGCTGCCGAACGACGTCTGCGGCGAGTCAACTCAGAGATCTCCATCGAACCAGTGGTCGCCGACGTGGATTGGTCTAACATTGGAGAATTCGCGGACGGAGTGTCGTTGATTCTGGACGGAACCGACAATTTTGAAATCCGATACCTGATCAATGATGTTTCGTTGCAAACCGGCATTCCGTGGATCTTTACCGGATGCACAGGCAGTGTTGGTCAGGTGATGCCCGTTTTTCCCCACGACTCTGCCTGCCTGCGATGCCTGATGCCAGGTCCACCTCCCCCTGGATCAACAGAAACGTGCGACACGGCCGGAGTGCTCGGCCCTGCGGTAAGTGCTGTTGCCTCATGGCAGGCAGCTTTGGCACTGAAAATTCTGACCGGCCACGCGCACGAGGTGGATCGAAAACTCACGATTATCGATATCTGGACGGGTTCTTTTCGTCAGGTCGATGTCAGTAAACTGCGGGCGACGTCACAGTGCCCTGCCTGTTTTCAGGCCGAACGACTGTGGTTGTGCGGAACTCAGAAATCCTCCTCGACGATTCTGTGCGGTAGAAACGCCGTGCAGGTCACACCACCGGAAAAACTGGAGCTCTCGCTGGCAGATGTTGCGAATCGTCTCCAGGCAGCCGGAGATGTTGTCTCCAACCCGTTTCTCGTCCGAGTGACAATTTCGGAATCGTACGGTGAACACCCGATTGAAATGACCATTTTTCCCGACGGTCGAGCTATCATTCGCGGGACAGAAGACCCGGCAATGGCCAGGACGCTTTATGCGCGTTACATCGGCACTTGAAATACGGTGTCAAGTTCATGTTTCAGCAACTCCGACATTTTCTGGAACTCATCCGTTTCAGCCACACAGTCTTCGCACTACCATTTGCGATGCTGTCAGCTGTTGTTGCCTGGTCCGTGCCGGGAAGTGAATTCCGCTGGCGCGACCTGATTGGAATTCTGGTCTGCATGGTGACAGCGAGATCCGCCGCAATGGGATTCAATCGACTGGTTGATCGTGACATCGATGCGGACAATCCGCGTACAGCAAAACGCCATCTTCCGGCAGGATTGCTGTCAGTCCGCGCGGTGGTCGCGTTTACGACCCTGATGAGTCTGGCTTTTGTGGCTGCGACAGCCATCTTTCTGCCAAAGAACCTGCCGCTGATCCTGGCCGTTCCGGTGTTGCTCTTTTTGCTCGGATATTCACTGGCCAAACGTTGGACCAGCCTGTGTCATTACTGGCTCTCGGCAGCCCTGATGATGTCTCCAATTGCCGCATGGATTGCCGTGCGGGATGAGTTTGCCGTGATCCCCGCAGTGCTGGGCGGTGTGATTTTCTTCTGGGTGGGAGGCTTCGACATTATCTATGCCTGTCAGGATGCGGAATTCGATCGTCGGCGGCGTTTGAACAGTATCCCGGCAAGATTCGGTGTTCGCCCAGCTTTGCGAATCGCAATGCTCAGTCATCTCATCACGATTGCGATGCTGCTGCTGCTGTGGAAAATGGCCGGACTGGGACTCATTTTCCTGATCGGAGTCGTCGCCATCGCGGGCTTGTTGATGTATGAACACTGGCTTGTTCGCCCCGATGACCTGAATCGAATCAACCTTGCCTTTTTCAAGGTTAACGCCATTATTAGTTTCGTCATCCTGATCCTTGGATGTCTGGATATCTGGGTGTTTTGAAATCCGTTCAATGCAAAGTCACAACCATGTCGCTGACCATTCATGATGCAGATCTTCGTGCCGTCGCTGATAAAGTATTGGCGGGTGAGCGATTAAGTTTTGACGACGGCGTCCTGCTGGATGAGCGTGCCGACCTCCATGTGCTGGGGCAGCTGGCAAATTCCGTCCGCGAACGAATCAACGGAAACTTGGCGTTTTACAACACGAACATCCATTTGAACCCGACCAACGTGTGCGTTTACCGCTGCCGTTTTTGTGCGTTTCGAGCTGACCTGAAAGATGAAAAAGCGTACACCTTTACCGACGACATGCTCCGAGAGCGAGTTCTCGAAGGCCGCGCTGCGGGAGCCACGGAAATTCACGTTGTCGGCGGTCTGCATCATAAGAAAAGTTTCGACTGGTATCTGGATGTTGTCCGCATCATCCACGAAACATGTCCCGAAGTTCATATCAAGGCATGGACGCCTGTGGAGATCAGCTGGTTCAGCTTCATTACAAAAAAGCCCGTGCAATGGATCCTCGAACAGATGATCGAAGCCGGCCTCGGCAGCATGCCGGGAGGAGGGGCTGAGATTTTTGACGAGGACGTGCGACGCCAGATCTGCGAGCACAAGGCCGACAGCGATGTGTGGTTTGATGTGCATCGAACGGCTCATCAGCTCGGGTTGCGTTCCAATGCAACCATGCTTTATGGTCACATCGAACAGGCGCCGCATCGAGTGGATCACTTGATGCGTCTGCGAACGCTGCAGGATGAAACGTCCGGATTTCAGACGTTCATCCCATTGGCGTTTCATCCTGAGAACACAGAACTTTCGTCGATTCGGAAAGCAGACGGCGTGTTTGATCTGCGGATGGTGGCTTTGTCTCGACTGATGCTGGACAATTTTGACCATATTAAGGCGTACTGGATCATGCTCGGCGAGCAGACAGCTCAGTTGGCGCTCAGTTACGGTGCAGACGACATTGACGGTACGGTTGTGCATGAATTGATCTACCACGACGCGGGTGCGAAAACTCCTGAAGGGATGACGGTGGAACAGCTCCATCGGTTGATTCGTGAAGCGGGCCGCATCCCTGTCGAGCGCGATACTCTCTACCGCAAAGTGATCCGCAACGGTCGCGACTGGACTGTGGGCGAACCATTGACGACAGTGCGTGCGTAACTCATTATACTCCGCGTCCCCAGGACCGAGGGACGTGTTGTTGAGTGAGCCGCGAGGCGCTAGTGCATCGTCAGCCGTGGAATGATGGAAGCCCGAACTTCTGATTGTGTGCCACTGGCTATGCCAGTGCTTCATGGCGATGGAGAACACTGGCAGAGCCAGTGGCACACATCAAAGCACGGTTGACAATGCACTAGCGCCTTGCCCTTCACAAAACCTCAAATCTGACCGCGCGGAGTATCAGAACTGATTATGACCACTGCATCTGCCGATCAGCCTCAGGTTGTTGTACCCGAAATCGCCGTCCGCCGTCCTCGATTCCCTGTCAAGATGACGATCCTGACCGCGTTGATAGCCGCTGCAGCCGTATTGGCTCAGGTGTTCGTCAGTGAGATCGACGACGCCATGCATCTGGGGCTTGACGTCATTATGGTGGCGACTGTCTTCATTGCTGGTTTGTTGATCGTATTGTGGGTAGGGTGGATCTTGTTATTCAGCCGCTGGCGGTGGTGGAAAAGAGTCGTTGGTGCAACGCTGATCGTGTTGCTGACCATTGCGTCGCTGAAAATCTTCCGTCCGGTCCATGGCGGTGACGTCAATCTCCTTCGATTCGAACCGATCTGGGCTCAGCGTCGTGAAGTCGTGACAACTGTAGCGCCCGCGAAAGCCGATGCTGATCTGTCGGTTGAATCCATCGCAGATTTTCCTCGGTTTCTTGGCCCGGGACAAAACGGGATCGTCACGAATGGGCAGCAGATTGACTCGGCAGCATTCGCGCAGAATGCACGTATCATCTGGAAACAGCCAATCGGAGCAGGCTGGTCCGGTTTCTCAGCCCGCAACGGTTTCGCAGTCACGATGGAGCAGCGGGGAAATCAGGAATGCGTGACGTGTTACGAAATCAGCACTGGTAAACTCAGATGGATCTACAGTCACCCCGCACGCCACAAAGACAAGACGGGGCTGGGGCGCATCGGACCTCGTTCCACGCCAACGATTCATCAGAGTCAGGTCTTTGCTGTCGGTGCCGTGGGAAATCTTGTCTGCCTGAATGGCACTGATGGCTCGGTGGTCTGGCAACAGGATTTGAACACAATCCTTGGCATCAGGCTGAGCGAAGTTGAAGACTCCGACGGCTTCAAAACGCAGTTCGAAGAAAACACCAGACTGGCATGGGGGCGATCGGGTGCTCCGTTGATTGTGGATGAGACAGTCGTTGTGGCCGGAGGAGGACCAGAAGGCAAAACGCGCGCGACTCTGTTGGCGTTTGATCTCAAAACAGGAGAACTGAAATGGAAGGGCGGTGATGCCATGATCGCCTACGGTTCGCCTGTCATCGCCACCCTTGCCGGACAGCGTCAGATTCTGTTGACGTGCGAATCTCAGGCACTGGGTTTCAACCCACTAACCGGTGAGGTTTTGTGGAGCCACGCTCGCCCTGGTGAATCGAACGGTGGTGCCAACACGTCGCAGATTTCTGTCCTTTCAGATACGGACGTTCTGACAACCAAAGGATATCCGGACGGCGGGGGAGAACGCATTCATCTGGAACAACAGGACGGCCAGCTGATCGCGGCCTCGGTCTGGAACAGTCCGAAGGTCCTGAAAACCAAACTGACGAGCCCTGTTATTCACGATGATTATGCGTATTCTCTTTCCAACGGCTTCATGGAATGTGCGAGCCTGTCGGACGGCACACAGATGTGGAAACGCCGTGGTCGCTTTGGTCACGGTCAGATGCTCATCGCCGGCAAGTTCATTCTGCTTCACAGCGAATCGGGCGAATTGTTTCTGCTGGAAGCCACACCGGATGAATACCGCGAACTCGGAAGTCTGAAGACCATCGACGGCGTTTGCTGGAACACGCTGTGCCTGACCGGCAACAAACTCCTTGTCCGGAGTGAAATCGAAGCCGCCTGCATCGAAATCCCGATGACCCCGGCCCAGCAACTGTGATTTCAGTACCCTGGACATTCATGTCCGAGATACTGGCCGAGCACCCTGGCAGTGGCTCGTTTAACCGCGTGCCCAGCGGGCCGCGCTTGTTCTATTTGAAATTTGAAATTTGAAATTTGAAATAATGAGCGAGGGTCGTTGCCCACGCGGTTAAACTTCACGCGGTCAGGAATGATGCCCTGCGTTCTCAGCCGCGTGCAGTATAAACGAACGTGCCATTCTCGACCGAGGACGGACTACCGGCCGTCGGATCGATCACGGGTTCTTAACAGCATCACCTTCTGCGGCGGGGCGTTGCAGTGACACCACAGCGTTCCGCGCGGCTTGTTGCTCCGCCTCCTTCTTGGTCTTGCCAATGCCGGATTCAAAGACGGTGTCCCCGACGCATGCCACGATGCAGAACACGCGCGCGTGATCAGGGCCAGTTTCTTCAATGACAACGTATTCCGGTGTCTTGCCCATGTCGCGCTGCGTGATTTCCTGAAGCTGACTCTTGTAGTTTTCAGCATCCTCCGGGCGACAGAGGGCGAGTTCATCGCGGAACGATGTGTGGATAAACTGTCGAGCTGCTTCGAGGCCACCATCAAAGTACACACCCGCGATCAGGGACTCCACAACCGCCGACAGGATTGAATCCGGAATGCTCTGCAGACCGCGTCCCACGAGAATTAATTCTTCGACGTTCAATAATCGGGCCACACGAGCACACGTCTGGCGACTGACGAGCCAGGACTTCATCTGAGTCATCTGGCCTTCGCGCTGTTCGGGGAAATTCTGAAACAGATACTCACAGATGACGACCCCCAATACGGAATCACCAAGGAACTCCAGACGTTCGTTGGAGTCCAGACGTGTCTCCGCTGAAGAAGTATGCGTCAGGCAGCGGCGCAGCAGAATCCGGTCGCGAAACTGATAGCCAATTCGAGACTCGCAGGCATCGAGAATATCATCAATTGAGGGCATGCAGACTTCAGAAGCGAATGAAAACAGGAGTGGATTTCCAGATGAGTATAGCGAATGATCAGTCTCAACGGCTCGGCCGAGGAAACGAATTCCGGACTCAGGACTGATCGACGCCACGGACGCGGGTTGGTGCAGACCGTGCCGCGTTGGCATCGCGGGTGGTGAAGCGAAACGTTTGCAGGTAGAGTTGTTGGTCGCCAAAGAGCAATTCTGCGGTGGAGACGGCTTCCCCGGTTCGTCGGGGCTTCACGACAAGCTCGAAGTCGAGTGTTTCACCAGGCGCAATTCGGGCGATGGGGGCGTCGAGCTGACGGTCGAGGTCATCGTCAGACAATGCGTGGTGATCAAGGACTTCATCCAGGTTCAGTCGCAGCCGGACGTCCTCGGCACTGGTATTGCCGATATTACTGATGCGAAACATCACCGTGGTCCAGGCCCCGGCAGTCGCTGCTGATTCAGGTCCGACAATCCGCAGACGCAGTTTTGGTGCACGAGTAATTTCCTGAGAGCGCGTCCCGCTGATCGGGCGCGCGGGCACAGGCTTAAACATTTCTTCCGTCACGAGCGTGCGCGTCGTGACAGCCGTGAGCGCTGAAACTTCGGTCTGAGATTCAAACAATGTGTCGCGGCCTCCGATCGGATCGTCGGCAGGAATCACAGTGAAGCGGAGGATCTGTGCTTCCTGTGGCTGCAGGTCACGCACCAGCCATGTCAGTGTCGCATCACGGAGGGTGCCGGCGGGAACATGCCCGCGCACTTTCGTACCGTACGGAAGCTGTTCCCGCACCAACAGTCCATCGATCACGTTTCTGGCAAGATTCGTAATCGTGACCTGCATGACGACTTCGCCCGTTGCGGATCTCTGCGGCACCGTTTTTTCAATCCGCAGATCCTGCCGCGAAACCATCACACTCGGCGTCACGCTGATTCGCGATTCCAGGTCACGCACGACCGCAAGTGGCGATTCGGGGACCAGACCATCAGGCTCTCCAATGCCTCCGGATGAATTCGGCAGACCAAGCCTCGCACGCCAGTCGTCACGCAACAGATTTCGAACGGCTCGATCTACAAACTGCAAATTGGGAAGATCGTTCAGCAGTCGTCCTTCTGTCAGGACTGTTCGCTCACGATCCGGAATCAGCGTTTCCGTAGACAATCGCTCAAAATGAACGTCGAGCTCAGGACGTGCGAGCAATGGTCGCGACGTCGGCGCGGCGGCGATTGAACCATCGATCGGACGGCGAGTTCGCACAGGGGCAGGCTGGTATTCAGGCCTTCCGAACACCAGGTAAGGACCGCCCTTCGCCTGAATGACCAGGTTCGAATCATCCATGTCAGCTCGTTCCAGTACGATGCCGTTCGCGATCTCCTGAACTGGTTCCGCCGACCTGACTTCATTCACCCGATCCACAACGCCTCCAGCATACAGCGGCGCGACAGTGTCACGATAGTATGCTTCTGCGTCGGTCGCCAGTCCACCTCCCATGAGAAACGCGATAAGAATCAATCCTGCAGTTCCGGAAACAGCAGCCACAACCCACGACAGATGGCCAACAATAAACGCGACCGACATGTCAAGGAATTCACCCAAAACTCGTGAGACCACGTTGATCAGGCCAGTGACCGGGTTGAGCCAATTGCCTGCAAACATCCCCGGAAAACTGAGCCGATCACCCCAGAGCATGCCCAGAAACATCAGGCACGTCAGGAACATGAAGAGAAAGAGTAAGACAGATGTCATCCAGCACGTCCTTGTCTTTGAAGATGGCCTGCTCAACAGGTGGCAAAAAACGTCGATTTCCCGCTTGTGGCCTCCAGGAATCCTCCAAATATAGTGGTGGTTTAGCAAAGCTGCGGCAGGATGTGAATCTGAAACAGCCATTCTGAGCGTTTTTCCGCCCGAATTGAGCCAATCCGGCGAACGGCGGGCGTCAGCCCTCCGGTACGTTTGCCAGCGAAAATCAGTGTCCGGAGTCTCGTTGGAATCATCCCAGATCCACATGCGGAATCGCCGAAAACATTGCGATTATGGCCGCAATAGAACGCAAAGAACGCAAAAATTCCATAAAGTGAAGGATCAGGCGCTCCCCTTTGCGTTCTTTGCGATCTTTTGCGGCGATTCAGTGTTGGACTGCGCCAAAGTTGATGGAAATCAAAGCGGCACGACAGCTCCGGATTCGATGCTGGCGGCTTCGGCCCAGCAGAGTTGCAATGCCGCCAGCGCGGTATCGCTCGACAATGGGCCTGCGGTTTGTTTGCCCGCGACCACATTGACAGCAACCTGCAGTTCGTCCGTGAAGGCACTGCACCATTTTCCGCTGCCGCCAAGGTCCGGGTGCGTCATTTTACCGTCGTTGGTGATCACGCTCAGCGGGCGGCTCACGGTCCATTCGCCCGCCAGAGTCCCTGCATCAAACAGCACCGTGGCATTTTCGAAATACAATTCGTACCCGTGGGCAAATTGCAGACCCTTGGCGGCGATTCCGCCACTCACGCACGATACCGCTGGTCCCTTGGAATACAAATACGACGTGTGAACATGATTCACGAAACCATCCTGCAACAGTCCACGCGAGAAGACTCCGTCAGGTCGGCCGAAGGCGTGTGCGATAAAATGGTTATCGTGAATATGCAGATCGATTCCCCATCCGCCAAGCTTTCGAAAATCCGACATTTCACTTGACCAATCCGGCGGGCTGATCACACGCTTGAAATGCGCGGCTTTCAGCTTTCCAAAGCGTCCGTCGTGGATGGCTTCAGCGGCGAAACGAAATTCCGGAAAGAATGGCAGGACGTGCCCGACCAGCAGCGGCACGTTGGCCGTATTCGCGACTTTGACCATTTGCTCGGCCTGAGTCAGGTCCACAGAGATCGGCTTTTCAACCAGCGTCGGTTTGCCAGCCTGCAGCGATTCCATCACAACGGCGAAATGCTTGTCTGTAGGCAGACAAACATCAATCAGGTCAATTTCCGGATCGGCAAGCAGTTGGCGATAGTCGGTACAACACTTCAACTGCGAAACATCGACGTGCCCGCCCGGTGGCCCGAAGTTGCCCTTGATAGACGTCCAGTCCCCGGCCAGCTTCTTCGGATCGCGTGTTGAGATCGCCGTGACCTTCGCGCCAACAAGGTCACGAGCCCCTTCAAAGTGCGTGTACCCCATGAACCCGATGCCAATAATTCCAATCCGGACCACGGTCGATTCCTTGTTTGTGAAGATCTCGGGTGGGACGGCGACGACTCGCCACGTTGGCCCACCATGCAGGAATTTCACTCCGAAGCATAGCAAAACACAAGCGAACAGCCGGACTCAATCGCATTCTGCCACATTGGCAGCTAGCCGCAATCGCCGCGAGTGCCCAAAAACTAGGCACTCAGCCGATGGCTCAGTTGTGCTGTTTTTTTGGGCAGCATCGATTTCGCTGATTTTTCCGTTGGCAGCGACTCTGTGGCGTGTTATCGTATTGATGTCGCGATCAATGTGATGTCAGGCCATGTGTGCCGGATCAGCACATGAGGGGGCGGCATGGCGGGGCGATCGAACCACGATGTGGTCAGCCCAGATGGATCACGGACGACCCAAGACAAAACGCAGGGAGAGAAAAACATGTTGGTATTATCCAGAAAGACCAGCGAGCGAATTCTGATCGGTGATGATGTCGCGATCACGATTGTGCGCATTGGCCCCAATTCGGTGCGGATTGGAATTGAAGCACCGAAGACGATGAACATCGTCCGCGAAGAGCTTTGCAGCTTCAGCGACAGAAAGCCGGACAACCACGACATTGTCGTGCCTGCCACCTAAATCAAGTCAAATTCAATGCTGACTGACAGAAGTGCGTTTCTGTCATATCGACGTCGTATGAGCCGAGGAATCAACCTCGGCTTTTTCATGCGCCAATGCGACTGGTCGGCGGAATCAATCGAAAATGCACACGCCGTTGTTTTCAGGTAACATTTTCCGGTAGCCTAAGGAATTGTCCCGAAATAGTTCCCCGATTTGTACGACGGACATCCTTGTCCGTCGCGACAGTTTCGACGGACAAGGATGTCCGTCGTATGAAAGTTATTTCGGGACAATTCCGAAGTCGTGAGACGGCGGGTTGGTATAAAATCAACAGACCGCTAGCCTGCATTGCGCACAGAATCGTAGGCCGGACCGAGCAAACCCAATGATTGCCGGAGCGGCGCCCGCCAATTCATCGCGGATCCATGTGAAAGGTTCCACAACCAGAAATCCGGGTTTGCGCTGTTCCGGGATTAGCGGCGGACTTGATCCGGCCTACACCGTGCGCAATGCAGGCTAGCGCCGATCCGCTTGTTTCATCACCAAAGCACTGGCCTGCTTTGCTGCTCACGAAGAAACGGCAATCGTTCCAGCTTCCGTCGCTCTGACGTTTGCCCGAGTCAACGGCACCCAGTCGGACGTCACAATTTCTTCCACAAGGTGCTGCTCGGCGTGCCAGAGACGAATCTTCGGCGCAGAATCTTCGGTCGCCTTTGCAAAAACAGCCTCCACTGTCTTTGCATCCACCCGCGGAACCCAATGAAAGCCGAGCGGGATGGCTATCGAACCAGTCAACCAGAATCGTGCACCAACCAGCGGCGGCAACAGCTGCCCCATGATCGCGACTCGGTGTCTCGGGCCTCCGACTTGATGTCTCGGGCCACTGCTGCTGCCAAACTCCGCTAGCGATTCGCGACAAACTGCGAATCGACATGACCGCAATCGGACTTCCGGCGCAGTCAACGCCCAATTGCTAAACGATGTCCATTCAGTCACCAGCAAAGTGGCATCCTGTTCTGACGTCGTGCGTTCGAGCGTCAGCCGCAGGCGAGGAACCTGCACAGCGGTCATCTGCGACAATGGAAGAATTGGCGTCAGTATGTCACTCAGCGGCTTCCAATCCGCTTCCGGCAATCGCTCGATCGGCACTGCGGCACCGAATGGCGTCAATCGACCGTCAGATGCCAACTCAAACACAGGCCCATCGGCTATGGGAGCCAGGAGCCGATGTAACTCCGCATCAAGCCCTGCACCACGCAGCCAAAACATGTCGCCCACAATCGCGGCCAGTACGCCGGACAACGAACGCAGGTCACCCACCCGCTGCAGATGATTCAGCGAAACTCGAAATGACCAGAAGGTGTTCAATCTCAAGACCCTGTTCCAGAATTGGCGAGCTGTTGGGCGTCAGCCCTCCGAGCAATGGCTCGCGGTCTCGGAGGGCTGACGCCCTGCCGCTCGCCGGTGTTTTCTCAAGACTATTTCACGCGAGCGAGCAACGACTGAATTCGCTCTTTCAGGAACGAACGTGACTCATCTTTCTCAACCCACTCCACACGCGCGGCCAGCAGGCCGAGCCGATCGCGAAGCCACGAGGTCTGATTCGCATCGCTGTCCGAAGCATTGACCTGGGATTCGATCTGGTCGAGATCTTTCGACAAGTGCTCCGCGTGCGGCGCATCGGGGCCGCTTGACCGCGGATGCACGCTGATGTCCGACGCAGGCGACTTCATACCGCTTTGAATTGTGTCATCGACGATTTTGGCGAGCACTTCCACCTGTTCCATCGTGTCCCAGATGTATCGCAGCACCCACAGGTCCGACACATGGACTGTCGTGCGACCGCACATGAGCGCGCTGGCTGCGGCCAGTCGTTGCAACCGCACAGCGCGACGGTCTGAGATTTCAATTCCGGCGTAACGCAGTCGATTGATCAGTCCGACGTACTGAGTCCGAATGGTGGTCACATCCACGAATGGGATGGCACATTGCATCCGCCGCAGATCATCGATCGAAGCAGCGGTCTGTACGGCATCTCGGCGAACGTCCGACTGCTGAAGCTTCCACCCGGCTTCAAGGACACTCGTGAGCATTTCGGACGGTACGTTGTCCGACCGAACTCGCAGCAAAAATCGGTCGAACAAGGCTGCCAGCGCATCATCTTCCGGCAAACGATTGCTGGCCCCGACGGTCAGCACGAATCCGAGTCGTCGAGTCTCGCGCCCGCGTCGAAAAATTCGCTCATTCAGCGCCATCAGCAGACTGTTGAGGATCGCACTGTTCGCATTCAGCAGTTCATCGAGAAACACGATGTCGGCTTCAGGCAGCATTCCTTCCGTGTTTGTCAGCAGCTCG
>CAMAVB010000220.1 GCA_945861465.1 Candidatus Kuenenia stuttgartensis | reverse complement strand
CGAGCCCTCTCAAATCAAATTGTTGGCTGCTCCGGTGTGTCGGACCGGAGCAGGCAAGACGGACGATGTTTCACACGCGGTCGAGACTACAGACGCAGTTAGCAAGGCCCAGGTTTGCAGTTCGGTCGATGACAGATCCGAGCTGAAAGGGTAGCGGGAAATTCACTCAGGTCGGTTAGTCCTGAGTGACTTATGACGTCGGAAGATCTGCCAGGAGTTTTGTCAAATCAACCGGATTCCGGCACTCTTCCGTGCGGTCGGAAATGTGTCCGGGATGTTACCAATTTGATGACACCAAAGGGGCTGGTCGTTCGACTTTGGGGGTGATCGACGATGCGCTCGATACAAGCAGGATTGGGTTGGATGGAGTGAAAACAGGACGGATCTTGCGACGCGTCCTGCCGGAATAATCTTGATTGACGAATTTAGTTTGTCGCAAGTTGACTGCCAAGTAAACGATCAACTTCCGCTTCAACATTCGTTGTGCTGTTGTCATTGCCTGCGTTACCCAGGAAGGATTCTGCGGGATCGCTGCCCAGTGCTTGCTGAGCCTCAACGATGCGGAGTTCGCGTTCGATCAGGTCGGCCAGTTCGGTGGCTCGGGCGAGATCGGCGTTGTTGAAGACGGTGGTGTCGGTTTCGGAGGCCAGCGTCTGGGTCTGGTGGCGGGCTCTCAGGGTCTCCAGACGCTGAGCCAGCAATTGTCGCTGTGACTGCCAGTCTGTGAACTGCCTTTCAAGAGCCGCATAGGCGTTTTGCTGCTGCATCAGTGCTTGCTCGCGAGCTTTTGCGGTTTCGACGGCCCCCTTCCATGATGTCAGTTTGTATGCCAGAGCCCGGCGGACATCTTCCGCAGACACCTTCTGGCAACCGACGGTGATCGTCCCACAGGAACTTGTGGTTTGTGACATGCTCAGATTGCGAAGCTGCTGCATGTCACTCAGCAGGCCCTCGCAGCCGGACTGAGCCCGCTGGTACTCGGCTTCTGCGTCCTGCAGAGCCACCTTCGATTTTGCCACCGCATACTTTTGCTGGCTGACTTGCCCGTCCAGTTTCTTGAGCAGGACTTCCATCCGATCAATTTCAACGGACATCGGAATGCTGTCCCGAACCGTCGTGGCAACTCGATTGCCGGCGACCTGCAGGTATTCTCGAACCTCGGCCAGACTGAATCCTGCCAAAGCCATGAATCCGACCACAGCCATCCCGATTGTTGCGTACTTCTTCATCTGAATTTCTCCTGAACTGAGTTGAGTAAATGAACCGTTACTGTCAGGAGAACGACGTCACGACGAATGTCTTCCCGGATTTTTCAAAAAAGGCGAGCGGGGGACGTCAGTCCCCTGATGTCACGCGTGATGCGTGGTTGCCCTCGCCGGGAAACGCTGTGCAGAAAATTGCAAGGAGTCGCCGGGAAACGCAGAAACGCAGAGAATCGCAGAGAAACGCAGAGAATCGAAGAGAATCGCAAATCAGGGGATTGACATCCCCCGCTCGCCGGATTTTAAATTCGCGCGCCAGCTTTGCTGGCTTTGCGAACAGCAGTAAAGCAGTAAGGGGGCTCAGCTGATACCGAGTCCTCAGGCTACGCTAACGAACCACCCGGAAACCGAAGTTGTAGAAACGGTCGACGGGCGAGTTCCCGCTGCGATTGGCTGAGCGAGCGTCCCTGGAATCGCTGTTCCACGAACCCCCACGCAACACACGATATTCTGAGCCACTCGTCGACATGGGGTCTACCGTCGTGCTGCTCCGAGATGCATACACCTTCTCGTCATATACGTCCTGGCACCATTCCCAAACATTGCCGTGCATGTCATACAGCCCAAACGGGTTCGCCTGCTTCGTAGCAACCTGGTGCGCGTACAGCTCGCTCTTCGCATTCCCATCACCAACAAATCCGCCCCACCAGCCGTACTCACTCAACTCACTGGGATCATTGCCGAAACTGTACGCCGTCGATTTATCCCCACGGCAAGCATACTCCCATTCCGCCTCAGTCGGAAGACGATACGTCACTCCCTCTTGCAAACTCAACCGCTTGCAGTACTCCACTGCATCCTCCCAGCTCACAAACACTGCAGGGTAATTGTGGCCTGATGAAATGGTTTTTTTCTCGGGTTTTGATTTGTAAATGTTATGCGGCGGCAGCGGCCTCGGCGTAGGCGGTTTGTCGTCTTGAGGCGAGCGTTGTTTTCAGGTTGTTGGTGACCCATGTTCGCATCTGCTTGACTGAGACGCGAGCAAAGTCACGGCGGATGGATTCGGGAGTGGCGGGTTTCAGCAAGGCACCAAACGCCGCCAGCAGACTGGTGAATCCGCCTTTGCTGTGCTGCCGTTCCAGTTGCTTGAACAGACCAAATGACGATTCCAGAATCTCGGTACTCATCGGCAGTCTCTGACCTTCCGCCAACTTCTCTTCGGACTGACGAACAAATTCGATCAGTCGGTCAGCCACAGCTCGGCTGTCATCACAGGTTCGAAGTGATTCCAGTTGTGCCGCCAGCTGATTCGCTGCGCCGCGAAACAGACCCTGCTGATTGATGAATGTTAGGGACGCAGAAACTACGGACTGGCATTCGCCCCAGTGCTCGATGTCATCACGATATGATCTCAGCCAGCCCAGCTTTTCGTTCATGCGTGAAGTCGGGATCTCGCTACGGGCTTCCGAATGGGGATGGCCCAGCTGCCATGAGATCATCAGAGCCCACTTCAGTGTCGGAGCCAAATTCATGAAGCGGGCTTTGGGCCTGGGGGCAGGCGGAGTCAAGTGCCCCAATTCAGTTTGCTGGACAGTCGATCGTGTGCTGCCTACTTCCGACATGAATTTGACAAACCGTTCGTTATTGCCGACGGTTTTCTTCAGCACGTTGGCTGCAAAGTGTTTGAAATCACCCAGCAGGACCAAATCTTTCCTGCGTTTTTCCAGTATTTCGGCACCTTCACGAAGCTCGACCGCTCCATCGGAGACCAAGGCCAGCGGGTCACCGATTTTCGTGGCCAGTTGTTCATAGACGCGAGCCATGTCTTCCCGCTTCCAACTCACGCCGGGCTCGACGGTCAGCAGGCGGACGTCCTGATGCGTGAGAGCCACACCTGGTTGTGGCATTTTGGAAGCTCGCAATCCAATGATTACGAGCGCCTTCTCCTGACCAATCTGGTTGGAATGATCGGCCATCCAGATCCAGTCGTCAGCCTGTTCGATCGGTTCTTCAATGGCCGCAACACCGACCCGCATCATCCATGTGCGGACGGTGGTCCAGTCGGGAAGTTTGGCGTCCGCGCCCAACCAGTCGAAAACGATTTCCAGGCAGTTGACGCTGGCCCGCAATCCGACTTTTGCACCAAGGTTGACACACATCGCAATCATCTTCGGTCCAAACTCGTGATGAGGCAGTATAGGATCGTGCGGCAGCACCGGCGGTTGCCGCTGCAGCTGTTGTTTTTCGACGTTGAGTTGTGCGATCTGCAGATTCTTCTCGCCAATTGTTTGTTCCATCTTTGCGATAACTCGCAGGTGTTGCTGCTCGATCTGTTTGAGGTTCTTGATCTCCTCGGACTTCTGGCCAGCGCGATTTGCCTGAGTCTCCCGACTCCGCAGCAAAACGGCCGCCACGATTCGCAAAGGTGACTTGAACTCACGGACCCGAATGAACGATGATAAACCCACTGTTGCGCTCCTTCGCTTTGAGTGTGTACTCAGGACTGATACGGGGGAGCGCAACAGATTTTCATTTTCCCCGCAAACCCAATCCTCCTAAATTCCGGCCATTGCATCAGGCCACCCCAGCGCTCCCCCCTCTATTTTTTTTCGTATTTCGGGATGTTCGGCTCAGCGACTGTGGCGACGAGCTTTCGGATGATGTCGTCGATATCAAAACCTTCTGCCTGAGCCTGAAAATTTGTCGATACGCGATGTCGCAGGACGGGAATGGCGACTTTGCGAACATCGGCGATCGTCACATTGGGTCGTCCCTGCATGGCGGCGACGGCTTTGGCCCCGGCAATCAGATTCTGGCCAGCACGCGGACCTGCTCCCCAATCGACAAGCCGTTTGATGAAATCCGGTGCGCCGGCATCCTTTGGTCGTGTCGCGCGGACAAGTCTGGCCACATAACTGATAATAAACGGACTGGCCACGATCTGGCCGATCTGGCGCTGCAGATACAGGATCGATTTCGCTGACAGAACTTTGCGAACTTCTGCTCGTTCGCCGGAAGTCGTGGCTTCAAGGATCTTTTCTTCTTCTTCCAGCGAAGGATAATCGACTTTCACATTGAACATGAACCGGTCCTGCTGCGCTTCCGGCAGCGGATACGTCCCTTCCTGTTCAATGGGGTTCTGAGTTGCAATCACAAAGAAAGGCTCCGGCAGCTTATACGTCGTCTGTCCCACGGTGACCTCGCGTTCCTGCATCGCCTGTAACAGTGCCGATTGGGTCTTTGGCGGAGTACGGTTGATTTCGTCCGCCAGCAGGATATTGGTGAAAACGGGACCTTCCACGAAGCGGAACTCGCGGCGTCCGGTGTCACTCTCCTCAAGGACGTTTGTGCCGGTGATGTCTGACGGCATCAGGTCCGGCGTAAATTGAATGCGGCGAAAGTTGACATCCAGCAGTTTTGCGATGGTGCTGACTACCAAAGTCTTTGCGAGACCGGGGACACCGACCAGCAGGCAGTGGCCGCCTGTGAAGATTGCCGCCAGAATCTGATCGATGACGTCGTCCTGACCAACGATCACCTTGTGCAGTTCTTCGACCATGACCTGATGGTGCTTCTGAAACTTCTCAAGGAACTCATCAAAGTCGCGCTTCTCAGCCAAGGGTAGATTCCTGTTGTTTGTCCCGTTTTTAGTCCACGCCGGAGAAGCATAGTCAATCCCCCCTGAACCCCGCCAGCAGATCGGTCAGGACTTTTTCGTCCGTCGGATAGTGCGACGGCGAAAGGGCGCGAAGCGGGAACGGAACATTGTCCATGCGATATGCCGTTCCTGCTGCGTGCAATCCATAAACTGCGGTCGTGAAACGCACCGTTGGAGTAAACTCCAGCGGGGCGTTGGGGTAATCGATCACGATCGTCGGAATGGACTGCAAATGATCTCGTGCTGCGCGTGAAAAGTACGGAATCGTTTCAGCCCCGATAATCACGCACAGATCCGATTCGCGCCGTTCGAGCAGTTCATTGGCGGAAAACTCACCGGGATTGTAACGCGGATAGCCGCGAGCGATATCGACCGCAAACGGATATCCGGTCTGCCACAGCAAAACATTATCCGCCCCCGACACATCGCCCTGCATTCGCATTCGGCGGGCCGTGAAACGTGTCACGGCGTTGAGTTCCGCGACGAGTTGCAGCAGTGCCGCGACATAAATATGTCCTGAATTCGTGGGCTGGCTGCCCTCCCACATCCGCGACCCTGCGAGGCCAAGGCCAAAGAACACGACACCGTAGCGACAATTCTTTATCAATTCCATCAGCTGCAGCACGGGCGGTGACACGCCACTCAAGTGCGTGCCGCGCAGCAACGCACGAAGCTCTGCGATGATTTCAAAGTCACCGTCGAGCGGAACGGGAATGACCAGATCTGCTTCGCCGCCGCTCGGAGACAATTTCCAGTCTGCGACTTTGTCCGCTTCGCCAATCATCACAACTTTGCGACTGTCGCGGCCTTCCGGAGTGAATCGGCCTTTCGCGAACACAGAATAGCGGTCGGCATGACGTGGATGCGATACAGCCGGATGACATCCCCAGAAAATTACAAGGTCGGCACGATTGCGCACTTCGCCGAGCGTGCATGTCACTTCACCGACTTCCTGCAGGGCCATGATCGAAGGACCATGGCACATCGATGCCGTGGTATCGATCACGGCTCCGATGCGATCTGCCAGCGCAACTGCCGCACGCTGGCCGGGACTAGAACTGCGGGACAGTCCATAGATCAGCGGATAATCGGCTTCCTGAAGCAATGCGGTTGCTCCTGCAATCGCCTCGCTGTAGTCAGCTGCGATGCCGTTGAGCTCCGCAACCGGCTGAGTGGCTTCGGAATGATTGCGGAACCAGCGTTCTCCCAGCGCACAGTGCGGCGCAAACTTCGAGATGCGTCCCTCTGCAAATGTCAGCGAGACATCATCGCACAGACATCCGCAACCCGGACATGCGACGTTGGATTCAGTCTTGTTCAAGCATTGCTCCAGAAACTTTAACCAGGTCCTCCCTGCCGGGGACGACTTTCGAGCGAAGCTCGAACCGCCCTGGGACAAACATCCGCTGTTCGTCGCCCTGTTGAAATTCAATCAACCAGGGTTTTGTCGCAACAAGCTACGCAGTCCTTTCCGGCAGAAAGGAACTACTAAAAACAGTCCTTTCCGGCAGAAAGGACCTACTAAAAACAGTCCTTTCCGGCAGAAAAGATTTACTACGGCTGAACCAGCAACTCCGGCTTCACGAGATTCAGCATGTGGCCATGATCCGCCGTCACGATCAGCAGTGATTCGTTCCAGTTGCTGTGGGATTCGACCCACTGGGTAATGACTTTCACAGCATCGTCGCCGCTGTTAACCGCACCGATGGAGGTGTCAATATTGTCGTCATGGTTGGCCCAATCGACGTCGCCGCATTCGACCATGATCCAGAACGGTGTCGTGTCGCGACCGAGCACCTTAAGGGCTGCGGTTGTCATCTCAGCGAGCGTCGGGTTTTCCTCAACGTCCGCGGGTGAGTACGTTTCTCCCTTCTTGCCAACACCCGGCGCGGGATCGTAACGTCGATCGGCTGTGGCGAAGGGCAAGTGGCCGTTGTATTGTCCGTTGCCGAAGAAACCCAGCAGGCGATGATTGCTTTTCACGGCGGCACTGGCTGCAGCCTGCAGCACCTGCGAACCCGGGTGTCCAGCGGTGCGCACGGCGGTGACGTATTGCCCGCCGTGATCTACACTCACGTTCTGCAGGTCGGCGTCCGTCAGGTAGATATTGCCTTCGACAAAGTTCGTTCCCTGGCTGGCATTGCCTTTTTTTGCGTCGCCCGTGTTTCCGTATCCACCACCGATCACGACGTCCATGCCTGGCAATGCCGTTTGCGGATGCTGAATCGAAGGCAGCCCCAGCATGTCGCGCGTCAGATCCTGATAGTCGTCTCTTGACACATTGTGAGCATACGCTGCGGCGGGCGTCGCGTGACTGATCGGCACGGATGAGACCGCCGCGACACGCCAGCCTTTGCTTTGCAGTTCGTGAGCGACAGTTGGGACCGGCGTTCCGTTCGAATCCACATTCACACCACCGTTAAATGTCTTGATCGCCGCTGTCATGCTGGTGGCTGAAGACGACGAATCCGTGTAATTGTGCTTTGGATTTCCCGCCGAGGGCTTGCCGATGAGATAACCAGGATCGTGGGGAATATCCCACGGTGAGCTGCCCGCAGACGCAGCGTCATAACCGCCGCGAATCGTGCCGCCTGGGTTCTCCACCGTCTGCGCGTTCACATCGACATCGGTTCCTTCGTTATGAGCGCTGGTAACGCAGAAGCCGAATTGCGTCGTACGGTTGGCGTCATAGTCCTGAAAATGCGTTCCGTGACCTCGTCCTTCTGTATACGTGACTTTCTGCTGATTCCAGACGGCTGCGGCACGAGTCGTCTGCCAATCCAATCCGTCAAACACCACCAGAAATATGTACTTCCTGCCCGCCGCTGCGGCAGCGCGCTGCATGTCTGCGATATTTGTCTGATCCATCCAGACGGCATTCGCGTTGACTGTTTTCTCCGGTACGTAACCATACAGAGCCTGCACTTTTGCTTCAGAACGGTATGGACTGTTCGGACCAGTGTAGGAATCTATGTCAACGCCGTCGCCGCCGCCTTTGGTACCAAACGTGTAGACAGGAATGAGTCGGTTGGAATGCGATGTCCAGCCTGTGTACTCGTCCGGATCTGTGCCCCAATAACCGAACTCAGCCTTGTCGTCTTCGATGGCCTTTGCCTGCAGTTGTTTCGGTATATCCGCAGCTTCTGTTGCGGGAACTTCGGAACTGGTGGCGGCAATAGACTTGACTGCCGTCTCTTCCGCAAGGGCATCGCCTGCCGCAACACAACAGATCAGAGCCAGAACAAGAGATTGTCTCATAACGCCTCAACAACCATTCAAAATATGAGTCCTGCCCGATCGGACCCGACGCATCAGCATCGAACCGTGCATTCCGTAGTCGAGTATCCTCCAATCCCCCGACATTCCCGCAAGTGAACGGGCGAACTTTATTGCCGCACGTTGGAATCTCGCTCAGGTTTGGGTATGTTGCTGTGTCGCCTATCGTAGCGCAGTCGCTCCGTCGACTGAGATTCGCCGGGCAAAATGCTCAAAGAGACTGTAGACGACTTCAGGTAAGGACCGTTCGAGAAATAATTGACCGCATCCTCCTCTCCCCTGGAAGGGGAGAGGGCAGGGTGAGGGGTATAAAAAGAGACAGTTATTTCTCGAGCGGTCCTAAGCGCATCGCCTCATCGTCGTCGCACGTGCGTCCACCGAAATCCGAGTCGGCGGAGCGACATCGCCTGAATTTTTACTGGTCCTGCCTTGATTACAGCCGAGCCCTCTCAAATGACCAATATCATCTTTTCACGATTCTTTCGTTGCCTTGCCTCAGCGACGGCAGTCTTCTGCCTGCAAACGATCAGCATTGCTCAGGATGCCCCCTCGCTGAACTGGTTTCGCTCCGATGCGCAGGATGGGACGGCCAGTGCATGGTATCGCTGGGCTGTCGATCCGGCGGTGTCAGATTCGGAATCGGCTGAGCTGACCATTGCCACGGACGGACATTGTTCGCTGTATGTGAATGGTCAGCGAATTTTGAAGAATGTCGCTTTGCGGAAGTCCGGCAGAAGCGTCGAGGCACTCGGGTTCGACGTCAAGTCGCTGTTGCGACAAGGACGAAACACAGTCGCGGTGGAAGTGCATTCTGCGGACAAAGTGGCCGTGTGCGGAATTTCAATCTCTGCTGTTCATGGAGACCAGAAATCAGCGGTCGGCGGTCTGCGGCGCATGGCGTCCAGCGTGCCGCCCGTCGGCTGGCAACAAACAGACTTTAATGACCGCGATTGGTCCGAAGCCAAACCGTCAGCGGCCGAACCAGCCGATCGATTCGCCGTCACAGCTCCCGTGAAATTTGCGGCACCGGTCATGCCGACGAAAGTTCGCACGCATCCCTTTCAGTTTGAAGACGGCGATCATGTGGTCTTTGTCGGTGCCACATTCATTGAGCGGGCTCAATTATCGGAACATCTCGAAGCATCGCTGGCTGGCACGTGTGGCGAAAAGCACGTGACGTTTCGGAATCTCGGCTGGAGCGCGGACACTGTTTCGGCCGAGTCCCGCGGCATTTTTGACAAACCGGATGTCGGTTATCTTCGCATGGTGGAGCATATCCGAGCCGAAGAGCCGACAGTGGCATTCATCTGCTACGGCCAGAACGAAGCACTCACGAAAGGGATGGCACCGGCACAATACTCACAGCAGTTGGGCCGTTTGCTCGATGAACTTGCTGCCTCCGGAATCATCTGTGTGCTGGTGTCGCCGCACGAACTGCTGCCAACGCCTCCGCCAATTCCTTCTCCAGCGCGCTTCAACTCGGAAATCCGAGTTTATGCTGAAGCAACCGCAAGCCTGGCTCAGTCGCGCGGCTTGTTGTTTGTGGATCTGTTCACCGATTTCGGAAACCGGATGAGGGAAATCGATTACGAGATCAATTCGTGTTACAAACTGCCGCCGGAACTGGAACGGCAGACCGACAAGCCAGGCGATGCGGCTCTGGGCATCTACCGTGTTTTTTCTGAAAACGGCATGCACTTTACGGCACATGGTTACGTATGCGCATCTGCAATTGTGCGTGAACGACTGCTCGATATCCCGGCAGCACTGCCGGTTGTCATCGTTAATCCGAAATCGCAGTCGGTGGAAAGCGACGCGGCCAACGTTCGCAACGTCAATTGGAATCCGGATCACACGAATCTCCTCACATTCGAGCTCCAGGAAAAATTCCTGACGTCACTTCCAACGGTGATCAGTATCGCAGGTGAAGATGCAAAGAGCGTTTCTGTGGAGGGTGTCACGATTCAGTCGGGCGACAAGGCCGAGCCACTTATGCAGCGAACGTTTCTCGAGTCCAAGGTCCACGACGCTGGACGGGGACGTTCGTTCGCCACTCAATCAAACCCTCAATATGAAGCGTTGCGGCAGTTGCTGCTCAGGAAAAATGAACTGTACTTCCACCGCTGGCGACCTCAGAACATCACATACCTCTTCGGCTTCCGAAAACACGAACAAGGCAACAACGCCGCCGACATTGCTAAGTTTGATCCTTTCATTCTGGAACTCGAAAAGCAAATCCATAAACTACAACAACCGCAGTGGCGCAAGGTGACTCTGCGATTCCGGTGAATAACTCCTGAACTCAAATTCCTCGCGAGAACATGTCGATCCTGCGTTTGAGCCACGAATGTGGCGGCAGGTCGAGCCACTGCACTCCAAGGTTGATTGTTGCGGCACTCGCAGCCTGTTCCTTTAGTTTTTCCTCGCATTTGCAGGGAATTGACTTAAGCGACTGTAGCGACTTTGCCGATTGTTCCTGTGGGGCAGTACGTGCTTGCCGCAGAACAGGAACAAGTCATGCTGTTTCGGAATTTTTTCTTGCCCCGAAAGTACGCGGAAGTCCGCGTCACTCGAGTACGACCCCGGGCTGGCATTGAGCAGCTGGAAGATCGGCTGTGCCTCGGCGGGCTGGGGACCATTCCTGTGCCGTTCAGCCCTGTTGCCGACAATGGCCCATCGAACTTCGACTCCAGCCCGATGCAGAGCCATGTGTCCTATGAATCGGCACCGGAGAATGGGAACGAGCCGTTTTCAATCCGCTATGACTTCCGCGATCAGTCCGGATTTCGGAACCAAATCAGTGCTGACCAGCAACGCATTGCGGTCGTGGCTTTGAATAACTGGTCCGACGCAACGCACCACCGGTTTACATTTGTTCGAGATACAGAGGCCCCGAGCGACGGAATCCTGAATATCGGCGTCGGCAACCTGCTCGCTCTGGACTACGAAAGCAAACCCGGCGGAGTCCTGGGGCTTGGTGGCGGTGAGACCACGACGGTCAATGGACAGAAATCTGTTCGCGGCGCTGTTTGGCTGGACAATCGGGAAGCGTGGGACACTCAAATTGGTAATGGAAATCCAGCCGGCACACATGACTTCTATACTGTTGTGGCTCACGAAACCGGACATGCCCTGGGATACCAGGACACCATTGGCGGTCCGGGAATCATGAACAGCCAGTATCAGGGCGAACTCTCGGCGACCGCCATTGCACAGACAGTTTTTGCATCACGCATGATGGCGATATCCGCTGGCGATCATTCACAGACTCTGGCACCGGGCTCAGCGTCTTACGATGTTCATCCATTGGGGGATCCACAACTCAAAGCCGCTGAGGTGGAGCAACTGCTGAATCGAGCATCCGCAGCGACGCCAAGTGACGGGGCAATTATTGCCGTCGTTGATCGAAATGGAACAATTCTGGGTGTGAGAACCGAAGCGGGAGTTGTGGCACCGAATGACCAGGTGCTGAGTTTTATGATTGATGGAGCGGTCGCGAAGGCTCGGACGGCAGCCTTCTTTGCGAATGACCAGGGTCCGCTCACCTCTCGTACGGTTCGCTTTATCAGCCAGTCGACAGTCACTCAGCGAGAGGTCGAAGCCAATCCCAACAGCACGGATCCGACGACGCGAGGCCCCGGCTTCGTAGCACCGATTGGCCTTGGAGGGCACTTTCCGCCAGAAATTCTGTACACTCCGCCAGTCGATCTATTTGCAATTGAGCACACGAATCGCGACAGCCTCATCCATGCAGGTGTTAATGGAATTCGTGAAAACGGCGCAGGGGATGACATTACTCTGAGCTCCCGATTCGACGCGGACTTCATGATGGGCAAGGAGATCCTGGCACCCGAATCCTTCGGTTTCGCCTCGGGACGTGCACCGACTCAACAATCGCGAGGGATTGCAACTCTGCCCGGCGGCATCCCATTGTTCCGCGATACGGATGCGAATGGTACGGGAGACACTCTGGTCGGCGGAATTGGCGTCTTTTTCCCGGGCCCCGACGGTTATGCAACATACGAACAGGGATTCGATCCGACCAGATTCCAGACGGCAACTGAGCTCACCAATTCACCGCTGTCGCGGGAGGCGGAAGTGATCGCTCTTGCAGCCGCAAATGGTAGTCTGGGTGCAAGCCTGGTCGATTGTGATCCTCCGGTCGCCACGTTTGGTGCCATCGCCGGCATTCCACCAGTCGATGGCATCGACCTGCCGTTTGGCAACATCACTCTTGTGGGAATCGAACTGGAGATCGTCGGTCCGACGCCGGGCATTCAGGGTGTTCGCGAGACGGTCAGCTTTGCGCAAAGTCTTGGCCAGGGAACAATCAATGGAACTGATCAGCAAGTGAATTCCGGCGGTGATCTCTGGCTGGACGGCAAGGCTGTTCCCGAAGGGTGGTTGGTTGCCGCAAAGAGCGGCGTGGGGATCACAGCGGCAGAAGTCGATCAGATTATCACTCAAGGGATTGCGGCCGCAGAGAAGACTCGAGCGGCCATTCGAGTTCCGATGGGTGAACGCACTCAGATGGTCTTTGCTGTGACAGACTCAACGGGTGAAGTTCTGGGCTTGTATCGGATGCCGGATGCGACGGTGTTCTCGATCGATGTCGCTGTCGCAAAGGCTCGAAATACGGCTTACTACGCCGACGCTGCCGCGCTGGAGCCTGAAGACACGGTGCCGGGAGTCGATCCCGGGGTCGCGTTCACCAATCGCACATTTCGCTTTCTGGCGGAGCCGCGATTTCCGTCCGGCGTGGATGGGTCAGATCCCGGGGAGTTTTCGATTCTGAATAACCCCAGTATCGACCCGGCTACAGCCAGAAACGTTGGAGCCCCAGCTGCGGCATCTGACATGAATGATACGGTGCTGGGATATGATGCGTTCAACCCCGGCACCAACTTCCATGATGCGAGCACTCCATTAAAACATCAGAACGGCGTTGTGTTCTTTCCCGGAAGTACTCCGCTTTACAAAAACGGAGCATTGATCGGGGGTTTTGGTGTGAGCGGTGATGGCGTTGATCAGGACGACGTTGTGACTTTTCTCGGTGCTCAGGGATTCCTGCCGCAGCAAAATGGCATTGTGGCTGCCGATCAGGTCTTTGTTGAAGGCGTACGACTACCGTACATCAAGTTCCTGCGGAATCCATTTGCCTGAAAGTGTTTCGGCGTGCGTTCGCGCTGCTTATCACACTGTAGCTTATCACACCGTACAGGATAATATTCCTCAGGCG
>CAMAVB010000219.1 GCA_945861465.1 Candidatus Kuenenia stuttgartensis | reverse complement strand
GGGATGGATTCGGCGCTTCACTTTATCACTCCTGAAGCAACACCCCGGCAAAGAAAGCCTCGCCATGAAACGCCAACTCTGCGGTTGGAATGATGACTTCCTGATGCAAGTCCTTGGTATCAATGCTATTTAGTGTGCGCTGGCCTTGGATCATCAGGCAATCGACGTTGGCGAGTTTCCGCCGATGCGCAACGTGTAGGGCGTTTCAAGCAACGCAAAGGCGTACCGAAATCGTGTCATGGTGTGCCAGCGCTACCGCTTGTCACACCCTACGATTTTTGCAAACCAACCAGCCCTTTTTTCCGCTCAGCGAGAGTGGCGTCGATTCCTGCAGCTCCAAAGCGATGCACGGCATTACGTATCAGAAACTCGGTTTCTCCGAGCAAATCAGCATTCTTCTTGCTGGCCAGCACTCGTGAACTGTAGTCCACAACGACGGCTGACTTCGCTGCCAGAATGTCTCGAATTCGGCCTGCCTCGACGGCCCGTTCTTTCGTGAGTTCAATCGCTGGTAGCTTTCGCATGATCTGACCGTCCCTAAAAAACTCTGCTCACACCACTGCCACCAGTATCACAAATTTCACACCTACTTTCCTGATGCACCCACTCAGTCATCGGTGCAGCCATAGAAACGCGAACGAGCAGTTGCAGCGAAGGCAGGGCACCGATATGCTTTCGACATGAGGAGACTGACCTGCTATCACGTGGAGCACTCGACATGACCGCACCAATTCTGAAAAAAGCCGGGCTGACACTCAAGACGGTCGGCGTTAGCCACATCTGGCTCTCGGGCACGGGCATTGCCATTGGCAATCCCGTGAAAGTGAAACGCCATGGAACAGCTGAGGTCGTGTGGGCTGGCAATGTGGACAAAGTCAACGGAAAAGGAGCCCGTGCCAAACTGCAGTTCGCTAAAGACGCGGATTATTTCAGCAGCGGCAAGTCGCCCAGGGGTCCTGGCGACTTGTTAGACGTCGATGTGACGGTGACCAATGCCGCGGGAGAAGAATCCAATCCGGACCGGGGCGAAGTGATCATTGACGGACCGGAATAGCTGTGGCTGGGTGAATAACGTTTAGTAATTTTGATGACGCAACAAATATCGAGAGGCGAATCACATGGCAAAACCAAAAGTAAAAAGTGTTGGAATAGTGCTCAACCCAGTGGAAGACTCCGTAACCAAATTTCTGCTTCGCGTACCGAAGGTTCATAATATTGAAATTGGAGCCACGGTCCGAATCGTAGAAAGCAAGGATGACATAATCACGGCGTTTGAGTGGATTGGGACGGTTGCAGAAATCGTGAATCCCAAGAAGAAGCCAGGCAAGGTCTTTGACGACAAGGTGGCCGTCCTGCAAGTGACTTGCAAGGCTGGTGTCGAAGGCGAGCCCGTAGCGAAGGCGAAAAAAACGGGCAAAGCTGTCCGACCGAAACGCGACCTGGGCGACCCAGGCGACATCATTGTGATCGACGTGACCATAACAAATCCAGACGGTGAGTCGTTGGAACTCCCGGATATTGCAGGTCTGATCCCATAATATAATCCGCGCGGCCGGGACTGGGGGAGGTGTTGTTAAGTGAGCCGCAAGGCGCTCGCTCCGAGTTGTGCATTGGGTCAGCACCGGCGGCTAGCGCCATGACGCTCACAAAACCTCAATTCCTACCGCGTGGAGTATAAAAACACAGCCAGTCTGTGTTGGTGATGTGGAATTCAGTCATCGGCCCCACTGAATCATAAGTTCCTTTTTTATTGTCTCCAGTTCACGCTGCATAGCCTTGCTCTCCGGTTCCATCCGGCAAGCTTCGGTCTGCATCGCTTCAGCCTGTTGCAATAACTCAATCGCCGCTGGTTTGTCTCCAGCGGCGATTTTTATGGTTGTGAGTTCGTGCAACGACCGAGCCAGCACGTCGCGGTTATCGGCTGTGTCGGACGCTTTCACCAGCTTCTCAAGCTGTTCTCTGGATCTGACCAATGCAGCCTCCGCTTCCGGATACTTCATTTGCAGTCGCAGAATCTTCCCCTGGATGCGCAGGGCATCTCCCAGGCCGTAGATATATCCAGCGTTGTCAGACTTCGCGACAAGGTCCTCAAGGATCACCAGGGCTTCAGTGATGTGAGCGACTGCTTCTGCAGTGGCACCCTGAGAATCAGCGATGCCTTCGGCGGTCCAGTAATGTATCCTCGCCACCGGAAGAGCAATGTTTGGGTCGCCTGGTCGTTGAGAAAGCCACTTTTTCCCTTCTGCAATCGCAATCAATGAGACAGCATTGGCCTCGTCGTGGCGTCGCAACTGGTGAATCAGCGTGACCTGACGCGCAAGCGACAAGAGCAACATTATCGGATCTGTGTCAGCCGCTTTATCCGAGGAAAGCAGCAATTGAAGCGTGGCTGTACTGCTGACCGCCTTTTGAAGTGCCGATTCAAGCTCCAACTTTTCAGAGAGCAGTCCGATCTGCTCAACTTCGATCACGGCCTTTGTTCGCTTGTAGAGGGGATTGTCTGGTTCGTTGGCAATAAGATCGGCCACATGGTCCAGTGCCCTGGTAAGCGCTGCATCGGCTTCGTTTAACTTCCCTTCTGCTTTCCGCAGCGTGCCAATTTCGCGATACGTCCCAGCAAGATAGTCCCTTTGTTTTAGGGTCCGCTTCTCCTCGGGAACCTGCAACTGGAGCTTTAGCGAAAGCTGAATTCGTTCGTCCGCCGTTTTCAGGTCGCGTTCCAGTCGCTTCAGGTTACTCGAAATGCGAGCCACCTGGGCAAATCCATAGACGACCTCGGGATTGTCGGAATTCTGTTCGTAAATTCGCGTAAAACTCTCGTAGCCTGCAGACGTGAACCACTTTCGCAAGGTCAACACCATATCGCGGTTAACGACCCCTTTTGTAAGCACTTGCTCAGCTGTCGTGGGCATGAAGAGTGACAGTTTTGCAGCAGCAATCAGGTTTTCCTCGGCGCGAGTCCTTTCCTGTATGGCTTCGTTTCTGCTGTTTTCGGCCTTCTTCTTTTCCTCAACCGCCTCCGCGCGGCGCTGATTGGCCTCATCGCGGGCAATCTGCAGGCTTTTGTTTTGCTGACGGACGAGCGAATTCACAACGAGCAGGGCGGCGACGGCGGTAGTGAGGACTGCCACCACTGACACGACCAGCGTTCGATGCCGACGAAAAAAACGTGCGGCTCGATCAAGCAGCGGCTCTGGAAGGGCGGTGACCGGTTCGTCGGCCAGCCAGAGTTCCAGTTCGTTTGCCAATGTCGCAGCGGTCGGATAACGATCCAACTGCCGACAGGCCATCGCTTTCTGACAGATGGCCTGCAGCGCCAGCGGAGTCTCCGGCTTGAGTTCCCTTGGAGGTGTGACTTGCCCTTTGCGAACTCGTTCGATCATCTCGACAGGTGGCAGTTTGGGAATCGGTGCCTGTCCGGTCAGAATGCAGTAGAGTGTCGCTCCGAGGCAATACACATCCGACGTTGGCCCAAGGTCGTTGAGCCGGCCTTCGGCCTGTTCCGGACTCATATAGGCCAGTGTTCCGACAACAGACCCCATTTGTGTTTCAGTGGAAGCATCGCCTGAGAGCGGAAAAAAAGTGGCTTCATCGGACGACGTGTGTGCCGACGACTTCGATCCCGATTTCGCCAATCCCCAGTCCACAACGAGCGTCTCGCCATACTTGCCCAGCATGACATTGCCAGGCTTCAGATCCCGGTGCAGCACGCCCCGGCTATGGGCATAATCAATCGCATTACAGACATCCACGAGCCGCCGCAGAAGCCGCCGAAGTGACATTCGCTTGTCGTCCGCTGACAGCCGATTGCTGTCGCTGTGCAAATGATCAATTGCCTCTTTGAGACTGTCGCCTTTGACAAATCGCATCACGTAGAAAGGCGAACCTGCCTTCGTCTTTCCGAGACTGTACACGGGCACGATACCCGGATGCTCCAGTCGCCCTGTGACTTCAGCCTCCATCATGAAGCGAGCGCGGCTGTCGTGGTCTGAGGCATACGCAGGCTGAATCTCTTTCAGGGCGACTTCGCGATGAAGTTCCCTGTCTTCTGCAACAGAAACCTGCCCCAGCCCACCCTTCGCATGCGGCCTGAGAATCTGAAAGCGTTCGCTGATGGAACCCGAGTTCGCGGGCATCGCGACAGTGTCACGCATCATTGCAGCATCAGGCAGATTCTGGTTGTCACGCATCATTCCGATCCTGGTGATGGACAGTGAGACATCGTCATCCTCCAGATTTCTAAGTTGATTTCGGACTGGACCGAGGGAACTGAGCGATGCAAGGCTTTTCGCTGGATCGTTGTGGTGAAGTGCGATGTGCCGGTCCGCCATGCCCGTCAGAAAGTCCCTGGTTTCCGGCTTAATGGCCTTTTGCTCCAACAGGATATCTTCAATCTTATCCGCTTTACGGAAGATCCACGCCTGCATGGCGCTGATCAGTTGCGGCTCCGTAATGAACTCCATCTGGAGGCCGAGGATGCCAACCAGAAGATTGCGATCAGTGACAAAGTTGTTCATAGATGGCCCGTCGCGGAAAGAAACTGGCATACACCAGAAGGGTGCGCATACGCATTATCCTACAGAGTCAGGTGAGGATCGGTCGAGCCTTACTTGATCCGAAGTTGCCGAGTCTCTGCACATGTTCAACAACCAGGCCGGGTAGGAGAGCACAATGACGCTCGTCCACCAATCTAGTCCACGCCCAGAAATCAGGCAGACATGACGGCGGTCGATGATCAACGCATTTTAGCGCTGACGCAGACGTGACGCTGGTAAACAATGTCTTTACGCCCAGCCTTATCCGCCTGCCAGCGCCCCCCAGATGATGAACGGTTCGGCTCCGGTGACGATCGCGGCGGGCAGTGGTGAGTCGGGCGGATCGTGCGACAGGTCTTTCTCACACCCGAAATAACGCAGGAACGGGCGACGTTTTTTTGTCACGTGGTCGCGGATCGTGCCGCACAGCATCGGGTAATGGGTTTCGATCGCGTCGAGGATGGTGCCAGGAGTGATCGGGCCTTCGACTTCGAGTGAAATCTCAGGCCCGACATGAGCGAGGTTTTGCAAGTGATACGGCAGCATGACTCGGATTACGGCAGTCGTCATGGCAGCGTCTGAACCTCGACCGACAGCACGCGAGGCAGGTCGTGAACAATTGTCGTCCAGTGATCGCCGCCATCCGGCGAGACATAGACCTGGCCACCGGTTGTGCCCAGATAGATGCCGCATTTGTCGAGAGAATCCGTCGCCATCGCGTCACGGAGGACGTTGACGTAGCAGTCTTTCTGAGGCAGCCCGTTTGTGAGAGGTTCCCAGTCGGTGCCTCCCGTGCGGCTGCGGAAGACCCGGAGTTTGCCTTCGTGGACGAAGTGTTCGGAATCACTCTTGATCGGGACGACGTAGATCGTCTCCGGTTCGTGAGCGTGAACTTCGATCGGGAACCCAAAGTCGGTCGGCAGATTGCCGCTGATGTTGGTCCACAGGTCACCGGCGTTGTCGGTTCGCATCACATTCCAGTGCAACTGCATAAACACGACATCCGGCCTCGACGGATGCAATGCCAGTCGATGCACGCAGTAACCGATTTCAGCGTTTGGGTCGGGGAGATACTTCGATTGCAGACCGCGGTTGATCGGCTTCCACGTCGTACCTCCGTCGTCCGTGCGGAATGCGCCGGCCGCTGAGATGGCGACGTAGATGCGGTTGGGATTGCGCGGATCGAGCAGGATCGTATGGACTGCCAGGCCACCGGCTCCCGGGTTCCATTCGTTACTTCGCTGATCGCGGAGTCCAGGAAGTTCTTTCCATGTCGTGGCGCCGTCGGTCGTACGGAAGATCGCGGCATCCTCAACTCCGGCGTAGACCGTATCGGCATCGGTGTGCGATGGTTCCAGATGCCAGACTCGCTTAAATTCAAACGGATGCGGCGTGCCGTCGTACCACATGTGTGTGCCAGGGTTGCCTTCGTAGACAAACTTGTTGCTGGCTCCCGGCGGTGCCCCGGAGAACTCCATCGGCACATCGCCGCCCGGTTGCTCCCACGTCATGCCGCCGTCGCTCGAACGCTGAATGACCTGCCCGAACCAATCGCTGCATTGCGATGCATAAATCCTGTTTGGATCAACCGGCGATCCCTTCATGTGGTAAACGGTCCAGCCGGCAAACAGCGGACCCGCGATGTCCCAGGTCTCTCGCTTTCCGTCCGATGTCAGGATAAATGCGCCCTTCGCCGTACCAACCAGAACTCGCACTCCGCTCATCAGAACATCCCCTCAAAGATCTCTCGATGCACCCAGACTCACAATCGGAATCTGGAATCGTAATGTTCCGTCTGCGGCTGTCAAACCTGGAAGGCTGATCGACCACAGTCCGCCCGTCGGCAAATTCGTAGGGTGGGACCAGCGGAGCGCAGGCCCACCACATCGGACAAACGGTGGGGACCAGCGGAGCGCAGGCCCACCACATCGGACAAACGGTGGGCCGGCGCTTCGCTGGTCCCACCCTACAGAATTTTCAGACCCTACGAATTCACAAGCTGGCCAGTCGTTCGTCAGGTATGCCACTCACTTGACCACATCGCAGAACATGCGAAGCTGCGGGAAATACTGACTTTCCCAACGGAATCTCCATCTTCAGGAGTGTGGCTCATGCTGAGTTCTGTTCGCCGAATTATGTTGCTGTGCGCGCTGGTCCTTTTTTCTGAATCCGCCGCCACGGCCCAGCAACTGAAGCTGGAACTGAAGAAGGGCGATCACATCGCCATCATCGGCAATACGCTCGCCGATCGCCTGCAGCATTTCGGACATCTGGAAGCCATGCTGCACTATCGCTTTCCTGAGCACAATCTCGTCGTGCGGGATCTGGGGTTTAGCGGCGACACACTGACCGAACGACCGCGGTCGGAAAACTTTGGCTCGCCCGATCAATGGCTGAGCAAGGTCAAGGCCGACGTTGTCATCGCGTTTTTTGGCTACAACGAATCGTACGCCGGCGAAGCGGGTCTGCCGCAGTTTCGCAAAGATCTGGAAGCGTTTGTTGATCACACGCTGGCTCAGAAGTACAACGAAGAATCCGCTCCGCAACTTGTGCTGTGTTCGCCGATGGCGTTTGAAGATCTGAAGTGGCCACACCTTCCCGATGGCAAAGAACAGAACAAGAATCTGGAACTGTACTCGGGCGAAATGGCGAAAGTCGCGGTAGATCGCAAGCTGCCATTCGTAGATCTGTTTCATCATTCTCAGGAAGTGATGAAGCTGACAAGCTTTGACAACAGCCTGCTCCGAAATCTGACTGGTCAAAAGCGAGATCGCTTTGGTTTTGAGTATCCTGAGAAACCAACCGATGGCACTCTCGCGTTCTTTCCGCTGACGATCAATGGCGTGCATGTCACCGAAGACGGCAGTCGGATGTTGGCGATTTCGTTTAACGGCCAGTTGCTGTCTGATCGAGACACTCCGCAGGCAGACAGCGGAAAAGTGGAGAATATTCGCAAAGCCGTGCTCGCCAAGAACCATATCTGGCATAACGTCTACCGAGCCACCGACGGCTTCAGCGTCTTCGGAGGTCGCTCAGGCCTGCAGTTTGTCGATGGGCAAACAAACTTCGACGTGATGCAGCGAGAGCTTGAAATCCTCGCAGTCATGACGGCCAATCGCGACACCGTCATCTGGGAAGCCGCTCAGGGACGCGAGGCCAAGCCAGACGACAGCAATCTGCCAAAGCCGCTGGAAGTCAAAACCAACAAACCCGGCCAGCTCGAAGAAGGTCGCCACAAGTTTCTGGGTGCCGAAGAAGCCATCGAAAAGATGACCGTGCATGCGGGAATGAAAGTAAACGTCTTTGCATCCGAAGAACAGTTTTCGGATCTCGCCAATCCTGTGCAAAGTGCGGTCGACACCGACGGTCGTCTGTGGGTCGCCGCATGGCCGACGTATCCGCACTGGAACCCGCTCGAAGCCATGAACGACAAGCTGCTGATCCTCCCCGATGAAGATCACGACGGAGTTGCCGATCGCTGTATCACGTTCGCCGATGGTCTGCACAATCCGACCGGTTTCGAATTCTGGAATGGTGGAGTCCTGGTCGCTCAGGCCCCGGATATTTTGTTCCTGAAAGATCTCGACGGCGACGACGTGGCCGATGTTCGCGAACGCATTTTCCATGGACTCGATTCTGCCGACACCCATCACACGGCGAACGGCTTTGTGATGAGCCCCGGCGGGAAATTCTATTTTTCCCGCGGCATTTTCCACGCCGAGAACTTCGAAACGCCCTGGGGGCCGACCAAACGATTCGGCACCGGCGGAACCGGTGTTTACGAATGGGATCCTGTCACGTTTGATATTAACTTCCATTTCCCGATCGGCCCGAATCCTCACGGCGACACCTTCGATCAGTGGGGTAATCAGTTTGCAACCGACGGCACCGGTGGCACCGGCAACTACATCGGCATGCCTGGCCACGGGGCTCCGCGTGAGCTATACGAAAAGCGAGTCCGACCGGTGCCCGCGATCGCGATTCTGGACAGCCAGCATTTCCCGGAAGAGAACCGCGGCAACCTGCTGATCGCGAACGTGATCGGCTTCCAGGGAGTGACTCAGTACAAGTTTGAAAAGCAGGGAGCCGGTTTCTTTGCGAAAGAAGTCGAGCCGATTCTGTACTCGTCGGACGGCAACTTCCGCCCGAGCGACATGGAGATCGGCGGCGATGGGGCTCTGTATGTGCTCGACTGGCAAAACCCGATCATCGGCCACATGCAGCACAACCTCCGCGACCCCAGCCGCGATCATCTGCACGGCCGTGTTTACCGAGTCACCGCCGAAGGTCGCGAAACGGCGAACGTCGTGAAACTCGACAAAGCGAGTACTGCTGACGTCGTTGCAGCGTTGGGCTCACCGACGCTGGCGGAACGTTATCGCGCAAGGCTGGAACTGACAGGACGTAATCCGGATGAAGTGGTCGCGGCGGTCAACGACTGGCTGAAGCAGTTTGATTCGAAGAATCCGGAGCATGCGCGACATCTGGTGGAGGCATTGTGGGTTGGTCAGCAGTTGCGGAAACATGACATGCAATTGGCAGTCACGTTGCTCAATTCGAAGGAGTCGGATGCACGGGCTGCCGCAGTTCGATTCTTCAGGGATCGATGGCGGGATCATTCCAGGATTTCTGCGCCTGGGCTACTGAACGAGTTCGAGAGTGTGGCTGGGATGAATCTGCACCTTGCATTTGATGCGTCGTCTCAGGTCAGAGCAGATTTTGTAGTTGCGGCGACTCACGTCGGTGGCCCAGTTGCTTCCGAAATCATTTTTTCCGCAATGCAGACCGAACAAGACCCGCAACTCAGCTATGTCATCAACGAAGCTCGGGGCATCATCAATCTGGATCAAGCGATTCGAGACACACTTGCGCGTGGCGACAGGCTGTCTCCCAATGCCGAAGCCTATGCACTCTCCAACGCCAGTGTCGATGACCTGTTGAAGATGGACAAGACGGAGGGCGTTTATCGAGCCATCCTGACTCGCGAAAATGTGCCCGTCGAAACTCTGCAGACATCTCTCATTGGCCTCGCCAAACTCAGGAAGGTCGGCGAGATCGAAGAACTGTTCACACTCATCGAAGAACTCAACGCCAAAGCGAGCGTCAACGTGCTAAACAGTCTCAGCCAATTGCTCGCCAGCCAGCCGACAGATCAGCTGGCCAAGGTTCGAGACCGAATCGCGACACTTGCCACGACCGCAAAATCGGGCGAAACGCGTCGAGTCGCCATTGCCGCATGGATCAGCGCAGACGGCAACGGCGATGCGGTCTTCACCGCCGCTGAGAAAGACGAGCTGAAACTGGAAGAGGTACTGCGATCCGTGTCGCTGGTTTCCTCCATTGATGCCAAAGGTTCACTGTTCGATCACATCGCAACGCTCGTCCCGACGCTGGCTGGTTCCAAAGGATCGTCACCGTTGACTCAGCCCGGTCTGAAAGTGGACTTCTACGCTCCAAATCCACCCAACGTCGCTCGCGAAAATCTGCAGGCGATGACACCGTCCGCCACCGGCGTCGCCACGAGCATCGTCATGGATCAGCCCGTGCTGAAGACTCGCGATGCGTTCGCGCTGATGTTCACGGGACACATCATGATCGACAAGCCCGGCAAGTACACATTCTTCATCAGCTCCGACGACGGTTCACGATTCTACATCGATGGCGAATTGCTCATCGACAACGATGGCCTGCACGGCATGGTCGAAAAAGAGGGCCGCGTTCAGCTGACCGCCGGTCTGCATCCGATCATCGCCACGTATTTCGATAACGGCGGCGGCGATGGACTAAACATGTCCTGGAATGGCCCTGAAATGAAGAAGCAGGAGATCCCGGCCAACGTCCTTGTCTCCGCTGCCGAACAGACCATTCAGGATCTTGGTATTCAGGCAATGATGGAAGTTCCCGGCCACGAAGCTGCCAAGACGAAGCTTCTCGCCAGCATGCTGAAAGAACGAGCCTCCGTCAACACGTCCCTGCAGTCCCTCAGCGTGATCCCGACAGAAACATGGCCAAAGGATCAGATCGGTAATCTGGCCGAAGCTGCCGTCTCGTATCTCGCCAGCCGCGAGCCTCGTGATCGCAACTCCGATCAGGCCAGACTGGCTCTACAACTTGCCGAAGGCGTCAAGACGAGGCTGGACGCCGCCGGTCGAGCCCGCTTCGAAAAGCGTCTGGCCGAAGTTGTTGTGCCGCTGATTCAGCTTGGTACTGTGCGCGAGCGCATGATTTACGACCGCGAAACCATCGCCGTTCAGGCAGGTCGTCCGGTCGAGTTCCGTCTGACGAACACCGACAACATGCCGCACAACTTTACCGTCGTACTGCCCGGTTTCATGGCCGAAGTCGGTGAACTCGCGGAAGCCACCGGTCGAGATGCCGACGCAGCCGCACGCAACTTCATCCCGAAGAGTGACAAGATTCTGGTCGGCAGCAAACTCGTCCAGCCCGAGCAATCCGATTCCATCTTCTTTGAAGTGCCGAAGGAACCTGGAATTTATCCCTACGTCTGCACCTACCCCGGCCACTGGCGCCGCATGTATGGAGCCCTCTACGTAGTCGCCGACCTTCCAGCCTACGAAGCCGATTCTGCCGCCTATCTGGCTGCCAACATGCTGGAAATGAAAGACGACCTCTTGAAATACCTCGGCCGTAACACCGATTGGCAGCTCGACGATCTAAAGGGTGACGTGATGCACCTTGCTCACCGATCCAACAACTTCGAAGTCGGCCAGCAACTCTTCAAAGCCGCCGCCTGCATCGGCTGTCACAAGCTCAACAACCAGGGTAACAACATCGGCCCCGACCTGACCAAACTGCCGCCCGAGTACTCCAAAGTGGACGTCCTCGAACATCTGCTCAACCCATCGAAGAAGATCGACAAGAAGTATCAGTCGAACATCATCGAGTTAACCAGCGGCAAAGTCCTCACCGGCCTGATCACCGAAGAAACGGACGATGCTATCAAACTCATCGACAACCCGGCAACTCCGGAGAAGGTCACCACGATCCCCAAAACAGAAATCGAATCCCGCACGCTCAGTGAAGTCAGCATCATGCCGAAAGGCGTGCTGAACAAGCTGACCCGGGAAGAAATTTTTGACTTACTGGCGTTTGTGCTGGGAGGCGGGGATAAGAAAAATGCGTTGTTTGAGGAGCATGCACATTGAAGTGGTGGCTGTTCGACTCTGACCGCCGGCAAAAGCTAGTTGCTTCGTCGTCGCTTTGAAAGAATTTTGGGGGCTATTCAATGCCAGAGAACATTCTCGTGAGCAAACAGGAAATTCAACGAGCAATAGTCCTTTGGAATAGTCTCAGTCTTCCCGACATCAAACGGAGCGATCCGTTTCGTGGAAGAACTGGCAGGAGTAGCGCTGCTGCGTATAACTTTCTGCTTCTTGCGACTGCGGGACGAGTCTGGAACCAGCAAGTGCTGGATTCTGCACTCCCACAGATGACGAACTTTGAAACTGGCCAAAAAGATTTGGAAGGCAATCCCGGGCACATGAAACGGATTATTGACCATGGCACCCGATACGTGAAATTATGCGGTCGTCGGGCCGTGATTTGGGCAGATGCTCAGCATCGCAACTTCCATGTCAACCCGGAATTGCTTCGTGATTCTGCTTTTCAGGACCAGTATAAATCCAGATACAACTACATAGCTGCTGCAATTTCCTCGCTAGATTTGGGGACCGATGACAGGGATGCAACGGCTCCCAATGTGGCCACCACTTCCCAGAAATCCAGCGATGAGACCAAGACACAGAAAGATCCTCAGCCTAACCGACCGGACGATGTCATGTACGATTTGAGGCGAATCCTTACAGACAAGAACATCAATGGTACAACGAAGCTAGCTCTAGTTGAGGCTCGCATTGGCCAAGGCAAATTTCGTGAGGGAGTGCTGGCTCAATGGAATAACGAATGTGCCGTGACAGGGGCCAAAACGGTCGCTGTAATCCGCGCATCTCACATCAAGCCGTGGTGTGAATCGACTGACAAGGATCGTCTTGACCCGGCGAATGGCCTTCCTCTCGCTGCAAGTCTGGACGCTCTATTCGATCGCGGCCTGATCTCGTTCGCTGATTCCGGCAAGATGCTCATTTCCAACCAGCTGAGTGCAGACGAGCGATTGTTGTTCGGCCTGCAGAATGCTTGCCTCCGGCGTACGCTACCTAAACGCACCGAACAGTTACTGGCCATTCATCGCAAGAGGCATGGATTCACCCAATGATAAGGAGCCAAGCGAAGTGATTCGAACGCAGAAGGAAAGTCTACAATTTCAGATCTCAGATTTGAAATCTCAGATCAGCAGCGTCATTCTGTGTTTTCATTTCAAATTTGAAATTTCAAATCTCAAATTCACCGGAGGCGACTCATGAAATATGAACGCTTCGAAGAACTTCCCGTCTGGCAGGCAGCGACCGACCTGGCAGTGAAAGTCTTCAACTGGTCTGCTCATTCATGGTTTCGAGGCAAAGGCGATCTTGCAAATCAGATCCAGCGAGCTGCCTTGTCGATCTCCAATAACATTGCAGAGGGCTTCGAACGCGGTTCGACGAACGAGCTCCTGCAGTTTATCTACATCGCACGAGGATCTGCGGGGGAAGTTCGGTCGATGCTGTGCGTCATTGAATTCATGGACGCGCCCGAGAATTTGAAATCTCAAATTTCAAATTTGAAATCGCTCTCGGAAGGTATTTCTCGCCAGCTTCGCGGCTGGGCGAACAGTCTCCAGAACTCCGACATCCAGGGGCAGCGGCATCTGAACGATCAGACAAAGAGAGTTTACGACAACCGCAACCGCTCAGACAACTTTCGAAAGGAAATTCAGACCAACGTCGAACAGGCTCAGCGGCAGCGGGA
>CAMAVB010000218.1 GCA_945861465.1 Candidatus Kuenenia stuttgartensis | reverse complement strand
GCCGCCCAGAACATCGGCATCGTCTGCCAACTGGAAGGCGAAGCCGCCCGCGAGCAGGGCGACGAGCCCGCCGCGCAACGCAGCTTCCAGGCCGCCCTCCGCTCCGTGGAGGAAAGCCTGCGGATCAGGCAAGCCCTCGCCAACAAACCCGACGAAGCCGCTTCCCTTCACGGAATCGCCATCATCCACCTCCGCCTCGGCGACGTCGCCGCTGCCGAGCACCACGCCCACGAAGCCCGCCAGATCTTCGAATCCCTCGGCCTGCCGAACCTCTGGAAAAACTACCACGTCCTCTCCGAAATCGCCGCAGCCCGTGGCGACGCCGCCGCTGCCGCTGAGTGGGCGAAGAAACGCGATGCCAAGCGTGCCGAACTCGAACGCCTCGCCGGAGGCGGTGGCGGCCTGCCCAGCCAGATGCTCCAAGCCCTGCAAGCCCTCACCATCGCCTGTGCCGGAGCCGGCTTCGGCGACGATCCACTCGGTGCCGCTGAAGAAGAAGCCCTCGCCACGCTCGACGGTTATCCGGCCCCCATGCCCGAATTCTCCGCTGCCCTGCGTCAACTCGCTGCCCGCCAGATCCCATCCATCCCCACCACGCTCCCGCCCGAACTGCAGCAACTCCTCGCCGGAATCGTCGAGGTGATTCGCAGGGAATAGAGCCGCGACCGGTTTTTCAGGATCCCCCACAAACGTCGCGGTCTGCGTGATGCTGCGGCTGATGAAACGGGTGCATCCGGTAGATGGCCGTTAATCTGCGATTCGCTGCGGAGCAGCGGCGTGAGGTAGCCTCCGGTAAAACCGCAGGTTTATGACCACAACAGCCCCAAAGCAGCGGAGCAGCGACGTTGATCCCAACGAGTCTTTAGGACTGGCGAAGAAATAACTGTCGTCTTCCGGATGTGGAGCACGTTTTTAACGTGCTCGGCACGATGGAATCGTGCCCCACTTATTTCTGTCGCAGTCCTTACGTCGCTGCTCCGCAGCAATTCCATTGATCATCGCTTTACGGCGTCAAGCTCCGGGCAGTGGCGAAAACCGGCGTTTTTCCCAGTGTTTTCATCGCGGGCAGAAATATCCAACGACTGCTGACGCGCGGGCGTAGTGGTGCATGAGGCGCGGAATGCGCTTGAGATCAGCTGTTTTTGCATCGAATCTGAAGGTATCGTTGTGATGAATTTTGCCCAGACGTTCGCTCAAGTCACTACTGCCGTCCCGGAAATCGACTGGACATGGACATGGCTGGCCGTGTTTGGAATGTTGGTGGGTCTCGTGGCATTGGCGTACAGTACGCGGATTGGCGTGATTGCCCGGGCCACAACGAAAGAAGCGATTCGCCAGCCGTTGTTTTTCCTGTTAGTGCTGATCTCGTCTGCCATCCTCATTCTCAATTCTGTGATGCCGTTCTTTACGCTGGAAGACGACGTCAAGATGCTCAACGAATGCGGTCTTGCCACCTTACTGATTTCCGGGGCTCTGCTGGCCATCTGGACGGCAGGGACCAGTATCACGTCTGACATCGAAGGCAAGACGGCCATGACGCTGCTGAGCAAGCCGATCGATCGTCGTCAGTTCCTGCTTGGCAAGTACGTCGGAATTGTGCAGGCCGTGATCTGGATGTTCGTGATCCTGACCGCCATCTTTTCTGTGCTGATCTTTTTCAAAGTCGGATATGACCAGCGCGAACGATCGGAAGAAGTGACGCCTCGCTGGCAGTGGCATGAAGTGTCGGGGGTTGAGCTTCCGATACCCCATCCGGATCGCACGCGAGTGATCGGCCAGATTCTGCCAGGGATCGCGTTGGCGTTTATGCAGGTGTGTGTGCTGGGAGCGATTGCCGTCACTGTCGCGACTCGGCTTCCGATGGTCATGAATCTGGTGATTTGTTTTGCGGTGTTTGTGATTGGCAATCTGACTGAGGTGATGGTGAATCGCAGTGTGGCGGGCGATGCGAATGAATCCGTGACGTTCATGGCGCGGTTGATTTCGATGGTCATGCCGTCGTTGTCGGCGTTCAATGTTTCGTCTGCTGTCGCGACCGGGCGAGTTGTGCCGCAGGATTATCTCGGATCCAGCCTGCTTTATGCGCTGGCTTACATCTCGGCCATGATGCTGCTGGGCTTTATCCTGTTCGAAGACCGCGACTTGGCTTGACGTCTGCGGTATTCCAGTCCGATGCAAACTGGGTAATCCGTGTCGGTTAGGACCGATCACCCAACGCCGTTAAGAATTTGATAGCGTCCGATCCAGCGAATAACCCCCTCATCTGGCCTTCGGCCACCTTCTCCCCCTTACCAGGGGGAGAAGCGACTTCGAAAAACCGTGTGAAAACATGACGATAAATCCTTAACGGCGTTGCCGCTCACCCTGCCTTCTCCCCTTCCAGGGGAGAGGAGGATACGGTCAATTATTTCTCGAACGGTCCTTACCGCCCGGTTGCTGGGTGATTCTGCCGCAAATTACCAGACGTCGTCGCGTTTGACTGTTGTGGTCGGTGGCTTTCGCGACTACCTTGCGGATTGGCTCATTCTTGCGTGACTAGTCATCGGAGGCAGATTTCGTGTCCGATCCGAACGTCCAGGACTTTGATCGTATCATTTCATATCGGTCATTTGCCCGAGCGCAGTTTCTCCCGGCAATGGCCTGCGCCCTGTGTTCATCTCTGGCACTGGCAGGCGTGCTGGTTTGTATCACTGGCACTTTCTGGCTGCTGGTTCATGTGGATTTAGCGGCGGTAGATTCCGAGGACCGCACGACCGGGCTCCTGGAGCTGGCCACAAGAATTGCGGCACATCCTGCAGGCGGAGCAATCTCTCGATTGATTCGTGCCGTGAGTTGGTTGCATTCAACTCCGGCTGCGGTCGTGTCACTTGTGTCCACAATTTGCATCCTGGTGCTGCTGAGATGGGCTCTGCGTTCAGGTGCTGAAGCAATTGTGGAAAACCGCGTAGCAGCCTCCGTCCAGCGACTGCGACAGCACATTCATCGTAAATCGATTCGCCTGGAACCGTCGGATTTTTCCGGAGAAGACGTCAGTATTGCTGACCACTTGTTTCGGGAATCGACGATGTTCCTTGAGACAGCAGGCGGTCGCTGGGGCAGCGTCGTGCTGACGGCGGCGGCGGATATCATCGTGCTGACCACGCTAGCGCTGCTGACACAATGGCGTGTCGCACTGGAGACGCTCGTTCCACTTCTGCTGATCCGTTTCGCGATTCGTTTTGAATCGCAACGGAGTGCGTCTTCATTGCAGTTGCTGTCCGAACAGGTCACGCGCGGTCTTGCTCGAATGGCAGAAGGTTTGAAAAAGACTCGTATCGTGACGGGTTTTGGCATGGAGCAGGCAGAGCATGACCAGTTTCAAAACAACCTGACTCAGTATCGCGAACGATGCCGTCAGGTGCTGAATCAGCAGAATCTTGTGGTGTGGGTCCATCGTCTCCTGATGTTGATGCTGGTGGCCGTGCCTGCAGCTTTTCTGGTAACGCATATCGTCCGGGATGGTTCGATCGGCGTGGCAGCAGGTCTGTTGATCGGGGGTTGTCTTTTCTTTCTGTCTTTGGCTATGGGGCGGTTTCAAGATGTGCAGGCGCTGAAGACTGAAGGAAATGTGCGCGCCGCCGAAGTCACTTCGTTCATCAATCGTGTGCCGTTAGTGAGTCAGGCTCCGGGAGCCAGCTTTCTGGAGCCAATGTCGCGCAGCCTGATGTTTGATCAGATCGTGTTTTCGCCCGTCCAGTATCCCGGCCTGATCCGAGGACTGGATTTCCGCGTCAGTTTTGGTGAAACGCTGGCCTTGCTGTCTCTGCAAAGCGAAGCGGCGTTCGCTGTGGCCAGTATGATCCCGCGGTTTATTGATCCCGACCAGGGTCAGATCCTGATCGATGGTCGCGATATTCGTGTGGCGACACTGGAATCACTTCGAGCCGAGGCCATCATGGTTGGTGGCAACGACTCGGTTTTCAACGCGACGGTGCTGGAAAACATTACCTGCGGCCAGACGGATATTACCCGTCAACAGGCGTTGGATGCGGCAAAGCTGGTTCATGCCGACCATTTTGTACGGACGCTTCCCAAGGGCTACGAAACGGTGCTGGGTGAATACGGCGTGGCCCTGGATCGCGGACAGGTGTTTCGATTAAGCATGGCTCGTGCCATCGTTCGTCAACCCGCGCTGCTGGTGATTGAAGAGCCGAATATCGTGCTCGATGCATCGACGAAGGCAATGCTGGATGACGCCTACCAGCGGATTTCAGGAAATCGCACCGTGATTTTCCTTCCGACTAGATTGTCAACAGTGAAGAAATGCTCGCGAATCGTGATGATTCACGATGGGAAAATCGCCGTCGATGGCGTCCACGATCAACTCGTGCGTTCCAGTGAACTCTACCGCCACTGGGAATACGTCCGATTCAATCCTTTCCGCAACGATTCGGACGCTGGGTAATGAACTGCTGTCTTTGATCCCTGAACCGAACTTCGGGCATCCGCAGCAATGTTCTCAGCGGCAGGACACGATTGTCGAAACCAGTCAATACGATTACAGTTCGCAACTTTCCAGAATTCAGCACACCCGTGACCGGAGCGATAAGACATGGTATTCCGACCTCAAACCAAAGCTAAATTGGCCAAGAAATCGAAACGTTGCGCCAAATGCGGCAAGATCGTCCGTGCCGCTGTGCGCTGCAAACGTTGCCACAAGTCACAGGTCTGACGTCTCTGCCCACTTTGTCGTTCAAAACTTGTGACCTTCCTGAGGTCCATTTTGAGTCAGAGTCAGAATCTCAGGTCCGGTTTCTGTCATCAGAATTGTGTGCTCGAATTGAGCCGACAACGCGCCGTCAATGGTACGGACGGTCCATTTGTCCTTGGTATCAACGCGTGTCTTCCACGAACCGATGTTGAGCATTGGTTCAATCGTGAAACACGTGCCTGCCTTGATCAAATCGCGATTTGACGCGAGGACGGGATAGTGTGGCACCCCGGGTTCCTGATGAAAGTCGCGACCGATACCGTGTCCCTGGTATTCACGCACCACGGAATATCCCGCCTTTGTGGCAAATGACTGGATGGCCCGTCCGATTTCGGTCACCGTACCACCTCGACGGGCCGCATGAATCCCCACAAACAGTGCGTCGAAAGTCGCCTGCACCAGACGCTTCGCGCTGTTGCTGACCGGGCCGATCAGAAACGTTTCTGACTGATCGCCGTACCAGTCGTTCACGATCGTGGTGATATCCACATTGACGATGTCACCGTCTTTCAGCGGACGTGTATTTGGGATGCCGTGACACACGACCTCATTGATGCTTGTACAGATCGTCTTCGGATATCCAAGATATCCCAGGCAGGCCGGTTTGTGGCCGTGGTCCAGAGTGTATTGATTCGCCAGCTTGTCGAGTTGCAGCGTATTGATGCCAGCCTTGATGTGGTCGCGCAGAAAATCCATCAACTGCGCATTGAATCGGCCTGCTGCGCGCAGCCCTTCACGTTCTTGTTCCTGAAGGTAAAGCGGTATCGATTTTTTGATTGCGAGCAAGAACAGGAATCCTGACGAATGCCTATCTGAGACCGATGTTAGGACCGCTCGAGAAATACCTGTCTCTTTTTATACCCCTCACCCTGCCCTCTCCCCTTCCAGGGGAGAGGAGGATGTGGTCAATTATTTCTCGAGCGGTCCTTAAAGCCTGGCCTCCACCAAGTCGCGATTATTGTGGCTGCCGGTTCCTTGTCAATCGGGAGACAGTATTACTTGAAGAATCCCACACAATCCTGAGGTTTTTCACGATCCTGTCGCCAATTTGAGGAATCTGATCGCGGACGTCGTGCTAAACTCCCGCCATGAAATCACGAAACCGACGATCGAACTCGGGACTTGCAGGGAACCATCAGAGAAGCTGGCTCTGGGGCAGGCACGCCGTGCTGGAAACCCTGAAGGCAGGACGTTGGCCAGTCGTCGAGCTCTTCATTGATTCAAATCAGGCGGAACCGGAACTTGCCGAGCTTGCACGTCTGGCTCAGCCGCTTGATATCGAAGTGGAACTCGCGGATGCAGACCGCCTGACACAACTGAGCCAGACATATGAACATCAGGGGTTCCTGGCACGCATGGGAGAGTTTCCGTGCGAAGATTCCGAAGCACTCGTACTGGCAGCCCGCACGGCAAGTCAGCTTGCGGCATCGAATTCCGCAACGTCCGGTTCACCAGTGCTGTCGCCTTTATTTGTCGTTTGCGATCGGATTCAGGACGCATACAATTTCGGAGCGATCCTGCGTTCCTGCGACGCGATGAAACTGGATGGAATTGTGATTGGTGAACGATACCAGTCGTCAATCACGCCGCATGTCGCCCGGTCGTCTGCCGGAGCAGTGAATCATCAACGGATCTTCCGTGTCCCGCTGTTGACTGAGGTCGTTGCGATGCTGAAACAGGCGGAGTTTCAGATCATCGCGGCGTCCGAGAAATCTGCAACAACGCTGTGGGAAGTCGATCTGGCACAACCAACGGTCGTGCTCATCGGAAGTGAAACGTCCGGCATTGCACCGGAATTGCTGGCACTCTGCGACACACATGTGGCCATTCCGATGCTCGGCGAAGTGAATTCTCTCAACGCAGCGGTCGCTGCCGGCGTCGTACTTTATGAATGCCGACGCCAGCAGATAAATCGTCCGGGGTCATAAGGCGAGCGGCAAAAATGAATTTACCAGTACGACGGACTTCCAGTCCGTCGCATGGTGCTACTCGACGGACTGGAAGTCCGTCGTACAAATTGCGGATGGTAAGTTCTATCCTGCCGCTCGCCTAAACACGCGAAAAATGCGCTGCCGGTTTCGGAAATTTCGTTTAACGGCGGGCCACACACGCTGGCGAAATCTGTCAGCAACGCCTGCGGCTCACCATGAAACGATTACCGCGACAGCACGGGAATCGCCTGTCAGCGTTTCGCCGACAGGCGGATGCCGCTCCAAAAATCAATGCCCATGACGATCCCAATGACCGGTGCGGTGCAGGTCATAATGTCCGGGGGTATAGTCGAGGTGATCACCGTGAGGTACCAACGAAGGTCCGTGGTAATCGAAATGGCTTGTATCGTGCCACGTGCGATGCCCTCTCTGCACGCGGTTGATCCCATAACCCGAGTACCCGTTGTGACCCGAGTACCCGTTGTGGCCCGAGAAGCCAGAATCGAACCCGGTGTTCCCGAAATTCTGCACTGGATAGCCACCGTAGTTTCCGTAGCCCACAGAAACTGAAAATCGCGGAGACGAATAGCCGCCACCGTAACCATATCCACGATACGTACTGCTGTAACCGCCACCAAACCCGGTATTGCACCGATTGTGTTGAGCCGACACATCACCTGAACCTACAAAACTCAGTGCCAACACGGCACTCATTGCAATAAGCAATCTCTTCATCGCTCTGCTCCTTACTTTCTGTCCTGGAAAGAAATCCGTGAAACTCACACCTGCGTAATCTGTAATGCGCGTCTCATGCCAAAACTGCCGAAACTCAAAAAGCAAGGAGAATATTTATTTTGCTTCGATTTCCGCAGGGAAACTTGAGTGGCAGTGATGCGAATCTGACAATGAGTGTCATCAGAGTGACTCACTCAATGCACTTTCATTCGTATCGGTTATTCTGAGTCGGCTCACCGAATTGGCCAGATTTGCAATCGCTGATGCAACGTGCGAATCCAAACAACGAGCAGAATAGCCTGAATCGACTCGGCCTTTCGTGGTGGTGAGTCCGGTGCGGCGGGAGAGGAGGTTCAAATCAATGAACCTTTGCCCGCGCCTGTCTTCTGAGGATTCTGACGACCACGATTCTGGACCAGCTTTTGACACCGGCCCAGTTTTCCGGATTTGACCGAAGAGTCACACTTGCTCAAACACAATGTACTTTTCGCGGGCTACAATGGTTTGTGCCACGCCATAATCCAACTCTAGTGTCACGACTTCGGCTACAAGTAGAAGTTGCTGATAAAAGCACGGCAAGTGATGTCGGAGCGATATCACAGCCTAACAGCTTGGGGCGAAGCGTCCGGAATTCGATTGCACAGTTTCCCAATAAGTCAGCACCAATTTTGCCGTGATTCTGGTGATGGGAATACAAAGTGCAATTGCGGTGAACAACCCCGAGTTTTAGGATTCAGCAGCGGCAAGGACTAACTTCAGGGAGTTATGCAGAATGTGGGTCAAGTTGGTTGCTACAGCAACATTGTTGCCGATGCTGGTTCACAGCATCCTTGGCTGTTGCTGGCATCACGCCCATGACGAATGCGATCGTCCCTGTGAGCATTCGACCGCTGAATCACACGATGGTCATCGGCACGCTCATGATCAAAGTTCGGGACACAATGTGCCTTTTGTCCCCGACCCCTGTGAACACGACGACCCGTGTGACGATGCGCGGTGCATCGATCTTGCCGCTCAGCCTGTGCGAAACGTGTTGGCATTTGATCGGCAATCGCAGCTCGCAGAATTGGACTCCTGTTGCATTCTGCCCCTCAATGCGACCCTCACAGCAACGAGAAGCTCGCAACTCAGCCATGAAGATCCCACTTCATCGCAGCGCCGCGCATTCACCCAGATCTGGGTTGTCTAAAAAACTACCGACCATCGTGCCCTGATGGTTGTTTGTGACTCCGGTGATCGCCATTTTCGTGGAATCGTCGTTGAGTCCTCCGGTTTTTTTCTCCATTTCAATTTGACGCACGCTTTTGCGCTGCGTGTTGAGAGAGACAGATATGATGACCTTCAGAAATGTCTTGCGCTCCGGGTGGATCCGGGGTGTTGCAGTCGTGGGATTGATTGTGTTTGGTTTCGCAACTCGTTCAACGTGGTGGGAACCCAGTCAGAACTGGGTGCGAGCCACGATTTCCGGCAATCGCAAAGTGTCGTCACTGGACAGCCATGACCATGGCAGCAGTGCAGGCGGTCAGGACCCACAAGCGCATGAAGGGCATGACTCTTCAGGTTCGCTGGAACTTTCTAAGCAGGCTCAGGGAAACATCGGGCTGACGCCGGAGTACCTACAGCCGATTACGCTGGGAACGTTTCGGCGGACGATCACTGTGCCGGGGATGATTGTGGACCGTCCCGGAAGAACTCGTGTTGAAATCTCAACTCCCATCGCAGGAGTCATCACGCATGTTCATGCCGTTCAGGGCGAAGCGGTGAAACCTGGTACATTGTTGTTCGAACTTCGCATCACGGCTGAGGAGCTGGTGTCGACTCAAACCGCTCTCCTGAAAAGCGTGGGGGAGCTGGACGTTGAAAATCGAGAGATCGAACGACTCACCAAAGTCTCGGAATCCGGTGCTGTTTCGCAGAAGACTCTGCTCGAACGCAAGTACGCCAAAGAGAAGCTCGAAGTTCTGATGAACTCTCAGCGTGAAGCGTTGTGGCTGCATGGTCTTTCGGAACGCCAGATTGACGATATTGCCACGAATCGCCGATTGCTGCGTGATCTGCTGATCGTTGCCCCAGGCCCGGATCAACATGGATCGGAAGAAATGAAACTATCCCGGCAGGATGTGCGTCCCGTGTCGCTGGTGAAACAGGATGCTCAACAGGAGAAAGCTGAGCAGGGACATGCCGAATCGTCTTCCGGGAATTCTGCACCGCTGATTCTCCAGGAGGTGCTGGTTCACAAAGGCGAAACAGTTGCGGATGGTGCCACGCTGGCGGTCCTCGCCGACTATTCCGAGCTGTACATCGAAGGACGAGCTTTTGAACAGGATGCAGAGATGCTGACAAAAATCACGGAATTGGGCTGGAAAGTGGCGGCGTCGTTTGAAAAGCCGGGACATCAGTCAACGCGAATTGAGAATCTCGATCTGATCTATTCGGCGAGTGAGATCGATTCTGAATCGCGTTCGTTGTCGTTCTTCGTTCGGCTTCCGAATGAGATCGCACGGGAAACCCCGTCACCCAACGGCCAATTGTTTCTCGACTGGAAGTATCGGCCAGGGCGACGTCTGCAGCTGCTGGTTCCAGTTGAAGAATGGGTCGATCAGATTGTGCTGCCGGTCGAAGCGATTGCTCGCGAAGGGGCTGAGTCATACGTCTTTCAGCAGAACGGAGATCACTTCGACCGCGTCACCGTGCAAGTGACATATCGCGATGCGACGCATGTCGTACTCAAGAGTGACGGCTCAATCTTTCCTGGCGATGTGGTGGCACAGCGCGGGGCTCATCAGATGCAGATGGCATTGAAGAACAAGTCCGGCGGCGGAGCTGATCCACATGCCGGGCACAATCATTGAGAGTGTAGTGTGTAGTGTGTAGGTGGTAGGTGGTAGGTGGTAGGTGGTAGGTGGTAGGTGGTAGGTGGCATTCTACTTCACTTGATTACGGAGACGGCGACATGTTCAGGTTTGAGAAGCTTGACGTATGGCAAAAAGCTATTGCGCTGGCTGGCCGCATCTACAACGTCACCTCGCGTTTTCCGGATAGTGAACGATTCGGTCTCGTTTCGCAGCTCAGGCGCGCAGCTGTATCCATTTCTTCAAACATCGCAGAAGGCTCAGGCCGAAGTTCTGCGAAGGAATTTGTCCGCTTTATTGACATTTCATTTGGGTCTCTGATGGAAGTCGTGTCGCAGATTCAGATCGCTCAGAACCAAGCCTATCTGGCACCTGACGATCACCGTGCAATTTACACTGACGCCGAAGAACTCGCGCGCATGCTCTCCGGATTGCGATCGAGCATCGAAGCCCGGAATCGCACATCTCCGTCCGATTGAAATGTACTACTCTCTACTCTCTACACACTACTCTCAACACACTACACACTACACAATGTTAAATTCAATTATTCGATTTGCTCTGCATCAGCGAATGCTGGTGATCGCGATCGCACTTTTCTTTACTGGCTACGGAACATTCCTCGCGCTGCGCATGCCGATTGACGTGTTTCCGGACTTGAATCGTCCGCGCGTCGTTGTCATGACCGAAGCGCCGGGGATGGCACCTGAGGAAGTTGAAGCACTCATCACGTTTCCAATCGAGACGGCTCTGAACGGAGCGAATGGCGTGGAAGCCGTTCGCAGTTCTTCCGGAGTCGGAATCTCTGTAATCTATGTCGAGTTTGCCTATAACACCGACGTGTTTAACGACCGGCAGGTTGTCAATGAGCGCCTTCAACTTGTGACGGACCGACTTCCCGAGGGCGTGAAACCGCAACTGGCACCGATCTCGTCGATCATGGGCCAGATCCTGATGCTGGGGATGTGGAGCCAGGATCAGAAAACGGATCCGCTGGAACTGAGGACACTGGCAGACTGGGTCGTGCGGCAGCGATTGCTGACGATTCCTGGCGTGGCTCAGGTTTTCACAATGGGTGGCGGACGAAAGCAGTTTCAGGTGTTGGTTGATCCGGGGTCACTCCTGCACTACGGGGTGAGTCTCGAACAGGTCAAAGACGCGGTCGTGAAAAGTAACGAGAATTCGACCGGCGGCTACCTCGATCAGCAGGGACCGAATGAGCTGCTCGTCCGGGCGCTGGGCAGAATTCAGTCGATCGCCGATCTCGAGAAAGTCGTCGTCACGATCCGCAAAGGCCGCCCGGTGTCGTTGTCGGAAGTCGCCCGAATTGTGGAAGGCCCTCAGGTCAAACGCGGCGACAGTTCGGCTTTTGTCCGCAACGATGCAAATCAACCCGGCAGCGAGCATCATTTGCTGGGTGAGACTCCCGCTGCCGGAGCTGCCGGAGCCGACGGAGCCATCAACAAGGACTGGTCAGGTGGTCCGGCCGTGGTACTGACGATCAGCAAACAGCCCGGAGCCGACACTCGGCTTGTTTCGCAGCGAATCTCAGAGGCCATCAGAGAACTCGGTGCGTCGCTTCCCAAAGATATTCAGATCGTCCCGCTGTATTCGCAGAAGTCCTTTATTGATCGCGCCATCGAAAACGTCATCGAAGCCCTGCGGGACGGCGTGATCCTTGTGATCATCATCCTGATCCTGTTTCTGATGAACGTCCGCACGACATTCATCACGCTCACGGCAATTCCGCTGTCGCTGGTGATGACGGCGGTGGTGTTTGCGGCCAGCGGAATGTCGATCAATACGATGACTCTGGGCGGGCTCGCGGTGGCGCTGGGCGAACTGGTTGATGACGCGATTGTGGATGTCGAAAATATCTTCAGGCGACTCAAAGAGAACCGCCTTGCTCCGAATCCCAAATCCACTCTGCTCGTGGTGTTTCAGGCGAGCACCGAAGTCCGCAACTCGATCGTATTCAGCACGATCATTGTCTGCCTCGTGTTCATCCCGCTGTTTGCTCTGACCGGCATGGAAGGCAAGCTTTTCATGCCGCTGGCCATTGCCTATATCGTATCGATCATGGCGTCACTGCTGGTGTCGCTGACCGTAACGCCGGTGCTGTCGTACTATTTGCTGGGCGGTGCCGCTCTGGCAGGGCACGAAAAAGACGGCTTTCTGCTGCGATTTCTAAAGGTCGGGGCAGAGAAAATTATTCGCTTCAGCCTCGCGTTTCCGTATGCGAATCTGATTGCCGTAGCCATGGCCGTGGCGATCTCGGCACTCTTCGTCCTGAATCTGGAACGTGACTTTCTGCCGCCATTCAATGAAGGATCCATTCAGCTCAACGTGGTTCTGCCTCCGGGGACCTCACTGCAGGAGTCGAACGAAATCGCGTCACGCTGCGAAAAGCGATTGATGCAGGTGCCGGACGTGATCCGAACTGGTCGACGTACCGGCCGAGCGGAACTCGACGAACATGCAGAAGGCGTTAACACAAGTGAGCTGATCATTGACTTTGATCCGACCTCGACGCGAAACCGTGAGGAACAGCTCGACGAGATCCGCGAAGCGATGGCCGACATCCCAGGGGTTGTGTTCTCAGTTGAGCAGCCGATCTCCCATCTGATTTCGCACATGATCTCCGGAGTCAAGGCTCAGATCGGGATCAAGATCTACGGCGAAGACCTTGATCTGCTGCGTCGCAAGGGCGAGGAGATGGAGCAGGCGATTAAAAGCGTCCCCGGAATTGCGGACGTCATACTGGAGCCTCAGGTCATCATTTCTCAACTGCGCATCGAACTGAAGCGGGATCGGCTGCAACTGAACGGCCTGACAGCAAAGCAGGTGAATGACTACATCGAGACAGCACTGAACGGAGTCGTGGTCTCCGAAATCCTGGATGGTCAGCGCACGTTCGATCTGGTCGTGCGGTTCGACAACAACTACCGCGAAAACCTGGAGTCGCTGCGTCGGCTGAGTATTGATCTCCCTGAAGGCGGCACGGTTCCGCTGGAGTCAATTGCTGAGATTTACGAGTCCGGCGGCCCGAACACCATCAATCGTGAAAATGTGCGGCGACGCATCGTCCTGCAGGCCAACGTTTCGGGGCGCGGTGTGGTGGACGTTGTCAATGAT
>CAMAVB010000217.1 GCA_945861465.1 Candidatus Kuenenia stuttgartensis | reverse complement strand
GTTTAACCGCGTGCCCAGCGGGCCGCGATTGTTCAATTTGAGATTTGAGATTTGAGATTTGAGATTTGAGATTTGAGATTTGAGATTTGAGATTTGAGATTTGAGATTTGAGATTTGAAATTTGAAATTTGAAATTTGAAATTTGAAATCGAAGACCGTTGCCCACGCGGTTAAACGATTGTGCATCCTCAAAGGTTTGAGGTATAGCGTCCGGTTCTAACCGGGGGCTAACGCCCAGCGGCTGATGAACACAACCCGAAGTTGATGGTTTGACAGAGTACTAGCCGATTGGAGGCATGTCGATTTTGTTAGTGTGCCTTTTTCGCTGGCGAAGGCCAGATGTTTTATGAGATGCGTTCGGGAGAGTTTGATGAAACATTACATACCTGTTCGAAAGCACCAGCATCGTCGTGGTGCCACCATTGTCCTGTTCGCCATGTCTTTCGTGGCACTGGTCGCATTGGTCGGGTTGGTGATTGATGGTGGATTTCTTTTGGCAACCCATCGACAAGTTCAGAACGCTGCGGATGCAGCATCCATTGCGGCAGCTTTTGAGAAAGTTCGCGGGCGAACTAATACTGATGCCCGCCTGGCTGCCAACGCTCTGATTGACGCTAATGGCTTTGATACCGTCCCTGATCTGGTGAGCGGCACAAACTTCCATAGCCCGCCGTTGTCCGGCCCCTTTGCCGGTGACAGTCGCTGTGTTGAAATCATCCTGACGGTTCCTGTTCGGTCCTTCTTCATGCATGTGACCGGTGTCTCCGCTTCGAACAATGTCTCAGCTCGAGCCGTGGCCGGATTTGAACCTGTGGCAGCTGGCGATGGCGTCATTGCATTAGACCGAAGGGCATCACCCGGACTCTCGATCGGGGGTGGTGCAAGAGTTCGGGTCAATGGCCGTGTGGTCGTGAACTCGGAAGGTGGAGGAGTGGACGAGGACAACATTGCCGTTGCTCCTGGGTCCGGACATTCCAATGGCTCAAAAGGTATGGATGTGCAGGTTAGCAATTGCGGCACCCCGCCAAGCGGACTTTATGCGCACTGGGTGGACGTTGTCGGAGGCGTGCATTCCGGAAGCCTGGCTAATATTTACGCCTACGCCCCTCCCGGCATGGGCCCACCAGTGGGAGAACTCTATCCCTTGCATGCGCGCGCTCTGCCTGAGCCGGACCCGCTGATCGGCCTGCCAACACCGACCACGGCAAGCGGGGTTGATGCCACGGACTATGTTGGAAACAACAGATACCGTGGGTCAGTGTCAATCTCATCCAACAATGCCTCAGGTGACATCAGCAATGGATTTGTGGCCAACAGAAATTCCAAGATTACTGCGGCTAATCTGGCTGCGGGCAACGTCCCGGATCCAATGGGAGATGCCACGGGTGTCAGCATTTACGAGGGAGTCAGCCCGGAACCCTTCACGGTGGCCGGCGATGTCATTCTGTATCCAGGGATTTATAGTCAAATCAGGATTACCGGAGGGCGTACTTTTTTGGTTCCCGGTATTTATGTTCTTTCACCGAAGAATAACACCACGAACGTGTTTTCAGTTGGAGGCAATGTCAACGCTACGGCACTGGTTATGGGCCGGGGCGTGATGTTCTACAATACCGGTAACAGCTACAATCCGGCAAACGGCAATCCGGATAACAATGATGGTGAATCTCTTCCCACGGGCAACAACTGCCCCCCCCCGGATACCAGCTTTGTTGGCGGTTTTTCGATCACCAAATCTTCTTATTTTTCACCGATCAATACAAGTCTGTATACATACGAGGAATATTACAACAATGCCCGCCCGGTTTCGGCGGAGTTCGACGGAATGCTGTTCTATCAGCGGCGGAGGAATGCAGAACCGTTTTCGATCACCGGGAATGCCGGTGATGGGCTTTTGACGGGCACGATTTACGCCAAATGGGCGAATTTTAAGCTGGCAGGATCTGGTGCCTTCGACGCGCAGTTCATCTGCGGCAGTGTGAACGTGACTGGTAACGGGGATATCTCGATCGTCGGGGCTGGAAACGAGCGAGGACGTGCCAACCAGGTCTTTCTGATGGAATAGGCTAAAGACCATCATGTCGAACTTCTCATTCCGCTGGCATCGGAGTTCCGCCTTGATTCGCTTCATCGGAATTGCGAATCTGTCTCTGGGAGTGATGGCCGGATTTTCTGCGTTGCTGAGCGTGCTGATCGTGATGCTAAATGCCAATCCAGATCCTGGGCGTTTTTTGTTTTTCGCCTTCCTGCTCGCGGCGACAGCCGCTAGTGGCTGTGTGAGCGGGGCGAATCTGGTCCGAGAGAAACCTGCGAGGGGTGTGACGGTTCTCTTTGGCCTGTTGCTGACCATCTTCGTTGTCACAGATGTCTTCCACGAGCACGCCTTTCCGTTACGATTGGTTCTTGTGCTGGTCTATGGAGTCACAATTTGCGTTATTTCGCTGTGGCCAGAAAGTAAAGTGAATGGCCGAAAATAAGAGTTTGCTGGGTGCAGAAGATTTGTTCTTTGAAACAGATCCCGAGCATGACACCGACACGATTGACAAAGAGTTTCGATGGAAGGAATCCGGCGGTGTCAACAAACCAATGGCCCCAGATGAGATTTCCGACTGCGATGTTGATCCGGTTCAGCTTTCGGATCTGGCGTTGAAACTTGGGGCGACAATGCCCCGGTTCACGACTGAATGGGCCTCGAAGAAGATGTGCTTGCCACGGCACCTGGTAGACGAATTGTATTGGGATATGAAGAATGACCACGAAGTGGAGATTCTGGGTCAGGCAGGGCCATTGAATCTTCGTTACGCATTGACGGATCGGGGACGGGAGCGAGTTGATCAGGTGTGCAAAGTGGCCGGATATTGCGGCCCGGCTCCAGTGAGTTTGCGGGCGTACATTGATAGCCTGCAACGGCAGAGTTCCCGCCGCAATCTCGTGACTTTGGATTTAGTCCGCGCCGCCCTGCGGGATGTGCTGCTCGACGAAGACTCACTGGAAACAGCGGCCCTGGCGGTGGCTTCCCGCAAAAGTCTGTTTATGTTCGGACCAGCTGGTAACGGGAAGACGACCATCGGTCGTCTCCTGCATGGCGTTTATGATGATGCTCAATGGATTCCATACGCAATTCAGATCGACAGCCATGTGATTCGTGTCTTCGACCAACAAATGCATGAGTGTGTTCCTGCCGACGCAGGCGATCATGAAATTGATCATCGTTGGGTCCACATCCGTCGTCCGTTTATTGTGGCTGGGGGCGAGATGACGCTGCATGACCTGGACCTGGTATGGAACGATTCACTCCACTATTATGAAGCTCCTCCGCACTTCAAGGCAAACGGCGGAACATTTCTGATTGACGATTTTGGTCGTCAGCGTATTTCTCCGCAGGATCTGCTCAATCGCTGGATCATACCCCTCGAGCAGGAAGTGGATTATCTCACACTGCGTACCGGACAAAAGATTCAGGTTCCTTTTGATGTGATGTTGTCCGTTGCCACAAATCTAAGCGTGGAGCAGGTTGCCGATCCCGCCTTTCTCCGGCGAATGGGATACCGACTTCATATACGCGGGCCTTCAGCCGAACAGTATCGAAAGACTTTTTGTCGTTGTGCCGACAAAGCCGGGATGCTGGGAGCGCCCGTGGTGATCGACGCCGTGCTCAGAAAGTATGCTGAACAGCAGCGGGAAATGAGATTCTCCGAAGCTGGCGACCTTGTGAGTCGGTGCATCGACATCTGTAAGTTGAGGGGCGTGCCGATGGAGATGACACCTGCCATTTTGGAAAAGGCCTGGACTGGGTACTTCGGTCATTGACGATTTGCATCTGTTCGAACGTTGATATACTACGCATTTCAACAATGAAACGAGAACTGGACTAAATAATGGCTGATACTGAAGCACAGAATTGTGAATTCTGTGGGCACTGGCATCTGCTCACAACGGCCATTGGAGAATGCCGGGCAAAGAGTCCGACGATCACGATCTCGATTCAAACTGAAGAAGCAACCATTTCCAACAAAGGCGTTTGGCCCAAAACGTTCCGCCATGAATGGTGCAGCGATTTCCGGATGCGGGTTGAAAATGCGTCCGCGGCAAAGGTGTGAGTGGGGCACGAGTGTTTGGATTTTGGATTTTCGATTTTGGATTTGAAATACAAAGGGAGGGGCGTGGCCCACGCGGTGAAACGATAGTGCCATCTTCAACCGCCTGAGGTGCCAACGTACTCCTCGTCCGGCAGACGACATTGATTTCTGTGCCGGTCCTTAGGACCGGCGCAGAAATAACTGTCGTCTTTTGGACGTGGGGCACGTTTATAACGTGCCCGGCACGATGGAATCGTGCTCCACTTATTTCTGTCTCAGTCCTTAGCCCGTTTTTTCGGTCGATCGTTTGCCAGGCATGCGAAGAATCAGGGCACCGCCGCTGAGGATAAGAACGGCACCCAGAAAGTAGGGAAACGAAGCCGACTGACCCAGTAACGGCATGCCGAGCAACGGACCAAGGATGCGCGCCAGCGAAGACAGGCTCTGACCGGTCCCCAGCACGGATCCCTGTTCATCGCTGGACGCAGCCTGTGACAGCATGGATTGCAGAGAAGGCGTCACAGCGGAAAATCCGATCACGACGATTGGCAGAATAAACCACAATGCCATCCCAGGCAGAATTTTCAGGCCGGTGATTCCAATCAGCGAAAAGCCGATCGTCATCAGCGTGACACCGATCAGCGCCATTCGACGTTCGCCAAGTCGAGGCAACAGACGTCGCACAAGCATCCCTTGTCCGATCGACAGCACAAGTCCGACATAAGCATAAAGGAGAAAATTCCATTGAGTGCTGTATCCAAATAAGCTCGTCAGCATTGACAACGTGCTTTCGAACTGCGCGAAGCCAAATGTCGTAATGAACACCGCGAACAGGATGATTGACATGCCTGGTGTCGAAAGATGCCGTATGGCGTCCCCCGGTCGAAATGCGCGGTGTGCTGACCGCTGAGCCAATCCGGATGGCCTGCGTGATTCCTGAAGTTTCACCGTCGCCAGCAGGAACGCCAGCGCTGAAAGGACGGATGCCACATATCCCGGCATCCCGGACGGCGGTGCCAGCAGACGATGTTTGAGATCGACTCGGGGCAGAGGTGTCTTCAGCAGGGAAGCGATGGATTTCGTGTTGGTATCAGAGATCTTTGAATCCCGAAACACCTCCTCCAGGAATTGTTGCTGAGAGACGGGAGTGGTGTCCTCTTTCCAGGATTTCACCAGCGCCCATTGCGAATCATTCAGAGCGACGGCGGCGTCATTTGAAACGCAGACAGCGCCGACCAGGGGACCAAATGTGAATCCCATTCCGAACGCCGCACCAATCAGCGCCATGCCCTTACCACGACTCTCCACGCCGGTACAGTCCGCGATGACGGCCTGAGCGGTCGAGATCGTAGCTCCGGCAATGCCCGCTCCGATCCGTGACACGTACATCCAGACAAGCGGACTGAATCCCAGAATGAGGGCATCGCGGCCCTGAGCCGACACAATCCCAAATAGTCCATAGGAGACTGTTGATCCCGCCAGTCCCAGCAACAGGATCGGTCGTCGGCCGATCCGATCCGACAAACTGCCCCACATCGGAGCGAAAACAAACTGCATCGCTGAAAACGATGCCATGAGAATTCCGAGTTGCGCATAGCTGGCGTTGAACAGAGCCCCGTAGCGGGGCAGCAGCGGAAGCACAATCCCGAACCCCAGCAGGTCAATAAAGACTGTCAGAAAGACGATGAACAAGGTCGCCTTGTTCACCGAAGACACTGCAGGTTGCGCAGCGGGAGCAGCATTGGACACAGGGAGTTCTTTCAAAACGTTCGAAAAATGGGTCAGGAAAGCAGAGCCAAATGTCCCATCGGGTCAACGCCGTGAGGGATTTTCTCCGCAAAAAAAATGCACTTGTGAAACGAATAGCGGGCGAATCGATCCTGCGTTTGAGCCACGAATGTGGCGGCAGGTTGTAGCCACGGGCGTGAGCCCGTGGTTAGAAAAATCCAAATGATTTTCAGTCCTGAAAGGACGACATGGGAAAAACCAGTCGCAATTCCTGTCGTCCCTTCGGGACTTCCGATGCTCCATCATCGATTACCACGGGCTCTCGCCCGTGGCTACATCGTGTCGTCCCTCCGGGACTGAATCGCATTTCGAAAAATCACATGGATTGTGTTCAACCAATGATTTCATTGACCAATATCCTTCACGGCGTTGTCCGTCGGGTGCTCTGCACTATTGGTTCCTGACCCCTTTTTCCAACACCTAAAGTTTCATAATCCACACACAGCCCCATGCCAGCAGCGGGAACAGCACAAAGATCAGCCCGAAGGCGATCAGATTGGAGCGACGATTGTCAGGCCAGCGTCCCATGCGACGAGTGGTCTCTCAGTGATGAGTTGATGGGTTTTGTGCCACTGGCTCTGCCAGTGTTTAATGCCCGTGGAGAACACTGGCAGAGCCAGTGGCACACATCAAAGCACGATTTTCAGAGCACTCGACTACACCGTGATCTGCTCATCCGTTTCAGGGACAGCATCGCTGGCTGGATTGAACCATTCATCCTTGAACACAATCCGTTTTTTGTGCTTCATTGCCAGATTTGCTGTGAGAGACATAATGGCATCCGCCATGGCGACGCGACCGTTGCATCGCAGTTTGTCAGGACCCAGTTTATTGCTGACGCAATAACAGAAGTGCTCCATCTCTTCCCTGTAGCCTCGGCTGACTTTGTCGCCCATGCCTGCCTGCGCCATCGCACCGGCCGCCGTAGGAGCCGCTGTATTGTAGCTGTCAAGTGCTGGCCCCCCGCCCTTGGCGTTGTCAATCACCCACAACCGCTGATCCAGCCCACCACCACTTGAGGGGCTCTGTTCCTTGTAGAGCAACGCTTCTTTTTCTTCTTTCATGATCAGCGTGCCACGGCTGCCGAAGACCGTTTCGCCGTAGAATTCCTGACGATTGGTGCTGACCGATGAATACGTCACGATCGCGATATCGTTCTTTTCTTCATCATAGAGTCTGCCCGGAAATTCCAGTGTCACATAGATGTGGTCATCAATGTCGCGGTCATCAACCCACTTGTCTTCCGGACCAAGTCCTTTGACGCCGTAGAAGTTTTTCCCGCCGTACCCCTGCACAGCCAGCGGATGTTTTTTGCCCAGGAAAATACTGGATGCGTCCATCTGATGGCTGCCGAGTTCTGCCATCAGTCCGCCGCCCGTCTTGTTGTACAGTCGCCAGTCAACCAGCTGCTGCGCACTGTCATAACCCAGTTCTTTGAGCTTGCCGGAGGCTTCAAGTTCCAGCAGGTGCTTTCGCTCCGCAGTTGGTGTATCTTCCCATTTCCGCCAACTATCGCGTCCGGGGAAACTGTTATTGCGGTGCCATTGAGCGCGGATGAACTTGATATCACCCAACAGACCTTTCCTGATCAGATCGTTGGCGTTGTCATACAGCACGCTGTAATGACGCTGATGTCCGACCGCCAGCAGCAGGCCCTTCTCTTCGGCCTTGCGAATCATCTGCTTGCATTCAGTGATGTTGTGAGCCATCAGTTTTTCGGTCAGCACATGCAGTCCGGCATCAAGACACGCCATCGCAATCGGGGCATGTTGGCTGAGCGGCACCGCAATCACCACCATGTCGAAACTTACTTTGCCGTCGGCTCGTGCCTGCAGCAATTCGATGTGGCTTTCAAAGACCTGAACGGTGCCCGCCTTGTCCTGACCCAGCTTTTTGATCAGTCCGATTCGAGCTTCCGGGTGGGTGCCCCTGAATGTGTCTTCAATATTTGCCTTTCGCGGGTCGGCAATCGCAACGACTTCCATGTATTCCGTCGGGTGCTCGGTGAGCAGCACATTCGCTTCATCGCCGCAGCCAATAAACGCCGCTTTGATCGGAGAACCATGCAACTTTTCATAATCAAAGTACAACGCACCGAGACCAACTCCGGCAGCAGCCGTGGCTTTCATCATGTCGCGCCGTGTCAGTCCGACGACTTCGTTGAAATTGTCCTTGCCAATCTGAATCTGCTCAGGCGTAATTTCCATTGTTATCATCTCCACTTCGTTTTTGATCGTTACTTGAATTTTCAGACGCAGGCGACGTCGGTCCGCGACTCGCATTCCTCTTCATTGATACTCGAAACCAGAGCCATGCGGCGGTTGTCATTATCCGCCGTTAAGGACCGCTCGAGAAATAACTGTCTCTTTTTATACGCCTCACCCTGCCCTCTCCCCTTCCAAGGGAGAGGAGGATGCGGTCAATTAAGCACTGGTGCATAAGTAAGTTGGCACAAATCGTTTAACGGCGAGCCGTAGGCGTAGGCGAATCCAGCGTGCTTCCGCCTACGCCTACGGCTCGTCGTTAAACTAAAAAACTTCTCCACCAATGCGTATTTCTCGAACAGTCCTAAGGGCATAACCATGTTCGCACCAATAAATCTCAGTCGGCGGAGCGACTGAGCTACGTCGCTCGGCGACTATTTTGTTGACGCAGCTTTTGTACTCTTCCGTTTGTAGAAAAATCCAGCGACCAGCTTATCCAATCCAAACCAATAGCCGGTTGGAACTGCAGCCAATGCCAACAAGGCAAAGACTTCAATCAGGTTCTTATTCACAATAAAACTATGTTCCGGACCCGGCGCATCGGGCACGCCGGGCAGCGGAGGCATCGCAAGGTAAAAACCAAACACCATAAAGGCGGCAGAGAAGGCTGCAAATCGTGAAAACAGTCCGATAATCAACAGAATCCCCAAGCCCGCCAAGCCTGCGATCGTGAGCAGGTCAACGACCCGGATCGGCGACAGCGGCGGTGACAGCGGCCCGCGAGCCAACTGAGATACTTCTGGAATCTTCAACGCTTCCTCTTCCAGCTCGTTGTTCAGAGCCATTATCGGGCCAGCCAGATCACGAGCTTTGGCTCGGGCATCTGACCAAATGCGATTGAGGTGCTCCTGTTCAAAGCTAAGTTCTGCTGACGCCAGTCGATCTTCGTAACGGTTCACCATTTGGTTATACAGCTCGATCTGGCTGATTCGGCCACCGACGAGACCGGCGTTCTCCGGATCACCTACCAGATGGGCGCGCATCCGTTCTTTATATGACAGTCGACCGGCGCGAGTGAACGCTTCGTCGAGTGCCTTTCGATATTGATCGTAGTCATCGCCGGCGCGATCGGCGACTTGGGCGTCCAGACTGGCTTTCTCAGAAGCCGTCATTCGTCGCTGTCCGTCAATCTTCAGTCGTTTTGCCGCAACGACGAAGGAGATGGTTTTGTCCAGTTTTAATGCGGCAAAATCCACACCGTCCGGTAGCTTCGCCAGATCGAGCACAGCATCATGGCTGCTGGCAGCATCCGGACCATTGATCAGCTTTGTCAGCTGAGATTTCTGTGCGTCGCTCAGTTGATAGTGTTTGCTGAATCGCTGATTAAATTTATCCCACCGCACTGCGACGGCATCCGGATCCAGCCAGGACTTATCGTCGGGATCACCCGACATGGATCGGAAAAGATGTCGAAACGGCCCTTGAGCACTCTTCAGGTAGCCGTCGGAAGACCACGGCGACTGTGTGCTGAGCGTGTCAATTTTCCATAGGCCCTCGTAGAGCAATTGCCATCCAATGCCAACTCGCAAAACGACGAGCAGCACGACAGCGGTGAGCGAATATCGGCGAATATCAACCACAGGAAAAAATCTCCGATTTCAGTCTGGAAGTGCGTTCGAATCTCAACGCTCAGGGTCTCATGATCTGGTCTTCGTCCCAAACGATGAGTTCTTCAGGAATGTTGACAACGGTCGGCTGGACTTTGTTTCCCTTGTCCGGAAATGGCAACAGGATAACACCGACGTCCGCCCAATTCTCGCAGGAGCGCTGGGCTTTTTCGACTCCCATCACGAAAAATGCCGTCGAGAGTGCGTCAGCCAGGGCCGCCGATGGTGCCAAAACGGTCGCGGACAGCATTCCATCGACTGGCCAGCCGGTTCGCGGGTCCAGAATATGCCCATAGCGTTTTCCTTCATGTCGGAAAAACTGGATGTTCGAACCACTGGTCGCCATGGCCTGATCGCAGAGCAGCAGGGTTCCGAGGCGTTTTTCGGTGAAAAGCGGATTGCCGATGCCAACCGGCCATCCGGAATGACCGTTATGACCGCCTCGGGCCAATAAGCTGCTGTGTCCGCCATGCAAGAGAAACGAGTCCGGGCCATGTTCGAATCGGCCCAGCCAGTCTTTGGCTTCGTCCAGTGCATAACCTTTTCCGATCGCTCCGGGGTCGAGCACAATCCCGGATTGACGAAACGCTACGGTTTGCGAATCAACGTGCAGATCCACGTATTTCAGCCCCGCCTGATTCAACGCCGCGTCAATTTCGATTTGAACGGGAATCCGATGATCGCGGCGGCATGCACGCCACAATCGCGTCAAGGAACCCGTCGCCAGATCGAACGCCCCGTCCGTGCGCATGTGGATTTCCGCTGCTTTCTGCAGCAATTCGAATAGCTCTCGACGAACGTGGACGGGGCCGACAGCAGCCGTTTGGTTTACCGCCGACAGTTCGCTGGATTCCCGATAAATGCTCAGCCAGCCTTCGATCGCGTGGACCAGTTCCAGAGCTGCACTCGCCACTTCAATCTGTTCCGTCGGCCCTGGATTCATAATGACCGCAAAATCGCACGCCATCACGCGTGCGGAGAGCCGAACGGTAATTCCCGCCGCTGGCTGAATCCGTAAACCAGCGACCGAAATCGCGTCAAAATCACGCTTTCGGGAAGCGCGCACCGGATTCAGTGCGGAAAACAAGTCGCGGCGCGAAGAAGGCGGTGGATCGGGCATGCAACGTACTACTGCGTTCCGGCTGATAGAAGAAATCGAGTGCCAATAGGCTAAAGCCTGTACTCCAGTAAAAACTCCCAATACCATAGACGAAATTGCCGTAACAACAATCTGAAACAGGAAAGCGGTCAATTTGGGGCTTAACCCGTGATTGCAGAATCGGCGATTGCGTAAAATTCCCGTTCGTTTCTGTGTGGCAGGACCATCGTCCCGTCAATCTCCGGTGTTCCGAAAGTGAAGCAACTCGAACTATGTCCCAAAAGCCTGCTCCATCCAGAAACGTCCCTGCTCCAACACGAGTTTCCGGTAGAATTCCCTGGTGGTTGTGGTTGATCATCGGCGTTTTCGGAGTCTTCCTGGTCATAACGCTCGTCAGGAAAGCTATTCCTGAAGATCCTCAGAGATACGTTCAGGAAGGCATGGCCGCAGCCGAAATCGGTGACCTCCCCACGATCGACGGCAGCTTTCAGAAGCTGAAGAATTTTCCGGAGTACGCTGCAACGCAAAAATTCTTCGAAGGCATGTTGTGTCTTGGAAGATCCAAGCCCTTGCTCGCTATCCCGTTGTTTCAGGAGGCGTCAAAGGATGCTGCGATCCGGACCAAAGCATTGACGCAACTGGGAAACGCCTACATGCGTTCTCGTCAGCGACTGGACAGCATTGCAGCCTATGAATCAGCTCTTCAGGAGGACGACAGTGCCAATGAAGCTCGCCTGAATCTGGCATATGTCCTGAAGGATATGATCAGTTGGGAAGACTCAAAAAAGCACCTCACAACTTTGGCGGAACGCCAGTACAGGCTTGGCGTTGTCAACCAGTTGCTGGGCGATATTCATTCCGAAATGGGACAATACGCAGAAGCGGCAACTGCGTATGAAGCATCGCTGGCGGCGGATAAGGCTAATCCCTCGAATTCCTCGACGATTTCCAGCCTGATCATGTGCCGGATGGAACTTGGCAACCTCGAAGGCATCGACGAATATCTGCCTGGTGTAGATTCACCCGGCGTTCGCGAATCTGCGAAAGCATTGATCCTGGCCGCAAAAGATGAAACCGAATCGGCATTCTCCGCTCTCGAAAAGGCACTGCTCGAAAACCCGAACGATGCCACCGCAAATCTGACGTACGGTCGGCTGATGGTGGCCACCAATTCGAAGGAGAAAGCAATTGAAGCATTAACAAATCTGCAGGGACCGATGGGTTTTTACACACGCAATCTGAAACTGTTAGACGTCATTGTCAAACTGGCCACAATCGCGGAAAATCAGGACGTCGCGGCATCGGCTCAACAGAAAGTCGATCAACTCAAAGATCTGGAATCACAGTTTTTGTCCAAGCTTGCCGACGTGGTCAAGACTCGCGAGGGGACTCAGTCCCGGATCGAACTTGGCGATCTGGCCACGGAGACCGGTCGTTTCCCACTCGCCCGTTCAGTGTATCAAGGCGCGGCCTATATCGATCCCACGCTCGAGGACGCCATCGAAACGAAGATTCAGGCAATCTTCTCGTCGCAGCCGCCGATGGCCCGACCGCCGCGTCGCGGCCCACCGCCTGGAACAATCGCCCCACCCGATCTGGCGCCGGAACCAACACCCTAACCCGAAAAAGCCGACACGCCAAAATCTGATGATGCCAAAATCTGATGATGCTGTTACGCCGGACAAATCTTCGAAGGATGGGACTGACGCACCAGACGCCACGACCGAACCGGCACCAAACTGATGCCCGTGCTGTATCAGCCGATCCGCATCAGCGTCCGGTTAGGTCCGCAATCCCTGCAAAAACCGGGAGCTGACGCAAGCCGGCTGATAGAAACCTGCCAATGTCCGAATCAACATTTCCTGACTGCGAGTCTCGTTCGAGTCTCAAGTCGTCGTCATTCGTCGGCTATCTGCTGATGAGCTTCCTGACGGCAGTCACCGACAACATGTACCGCTGGCTGATCATCCCGATCGCCAAAGTCCAGTTGTTGTCAAAGGGTCTTTCGCCCGAACAGCTCAAATCGGAAGAATCACTGATCCTCTCTCTTGGACTCGGCAGTCTGATCCTGCCGTTCGTCATTTTTGCTCCCTGGTCCAGCTGGCTGGCTGACAGATTCAGCAAGCGAACCACCACGATCTGGCTGAAAGTCTCAGAGATTATTCTGGTGGCATTGGGAATCTGGTCGATCGCCACGGGGCATCAGCCAACCATGTTCGGGGTCCTTTTTCTGCTCGGCACTCAAAGCGCCCTGTTGAGTACGGCAAAGTACGGCATTATCTCGGAACTGGTTTCTCGGTCATCGTTGTCGGCCGCCAATGGTTTGGTTGCCCTGGTGACGCTGATCGCTGCGATCGTGGGAGCAGGTGCAGGATTGGAACTGGCGGCACGCACAATCGCCAGCGACAGTCTGGTGCTCGCTACGATCGCACTGGAGCTGGTAGCCGTGGTGGGCGTGATCGGAAGCTTGATGATTCAACGAGTCCCGTCTGCGAATCCGGCGCTGGAATTCCCGTGGAATCCGATTCAGTACTCCTGGCGCGACATGAAACTCGTGCTGAGCAATCGGCCCATCCTGCGCGTGACCCTGGGGATTGCGTTCTTCTGGTCGCTGGCATCCCTGGCCCAGATGAACATTGATGTTTATGTCACCGCAGAATTGGAAAAGAGTCAGACGGAAGTGGGA
>CAMAVB010000216.1 GCA_945861465.1 Candidatus Kuenenia stuttgartensis | reverse complement strand
AAGACTCAAGTTCACCGCGTTTCAGGTGTTCCACATTCTGACTTGCGTTCAGGGTGGGAATAGTACTTCGTTATCTCCTGATTTTCGAGCGGAACGCGATGTGTTCCATGTCCAGTGTAACGCATCCCGTTTTCAGGGCGGCTTTTTTTGGGTTTAGCCGACGATGGTCAGTTCCTGGGTCAGACGGTATTCTGTCCCCAGGGTGTATCGGATCGCTTGCGGGCTGATTGACTCGCATTTGCTACCGCTGGATTCGCCTACGCCTGCGGCTCGCCGTTAAACGATTTGTGCCAACTTACTTATGCACCAGTGCTTATACGAATCGCAGCAAAGAGTTGCCCGCGACAGAGCCTGGCAGATGAAGTCAGCCCGTCTTGAGGCACTCGTAACTGGTCTCGAACAGGGTCTCGAACAGGGTCTCGAACAGGGCGAACGGCTTGGTATTGCCAAAGGCCAGCGAATCGGGCAGATTCGTTTCATGGAGCAATTCCTGAAAGAACCCCAAAGCGACGAGCATGAACTGGCAAGTCTGTCACCGCCGGAACTGGACTAACGGGCTGTCAATCTGCAGTCTCGCATGAACAGCCGAGGAAATCCGTGAATCATTGACCCTTGTCTGCAGGACTCAATTTCCAGCCGCCTACATTAAGAAAGCGAGGCTTCACAGGTTCAGGCAGTGGTTCTCCAATCATCCCGAGTGCCCACCGCGCACTGTCCGGAATGACGGTTAAAGGAGGATCTATCTCGTAGGCTTCCAACAAACCCGCCACGGCAGGCTTCGCTTTCATCAACCCCAGCGCGACGGCCGACATGCGTTGCACTTCGTCGTCCAGTTCCGGCGGCACACTCGCTCGATCTGCGATCCGCTCCAGAAAGGATTTCGTAAGGTCTGGCACCATGTCGCCTTCATGGAACAGCCCCAGCGTCCACATTGCCGCTGCGCGCTTGAAAGCGCCACCCGGCACCGTTTTGCCAAAATGGGGCTCCATCATCGCCTGCAGGTCCTTCAAACGCATCAGTCCAGCATACTGAATCAGATACGATGACTGCTCACCAATGTAGGCTCCGACGGGGGCCGTGGCCGGATTGTTGAGCATCTCGTCGTTTCGCAACAGATGCTGCCTGACAGCCTGCTCGACTGCCGGGTCCGGAAACAGATGCAGCAGCCACGCCGCTGTGACCAGCACTTCATTGCGCGGATGTTCAAGCAATGGTACGCAGCGATCCGAGAACTGTGCCGCGCGAAGTTGTCCCAGCAACAGCAGACTCTGTTCAATCCCCTGCCAGTTTTCGCTGTTCGCTGTCAGGGTGTTACTGGCCAACACAATAATCCCATCTCTCAACGCAGCCTGTTCTTCGGCCACCAGAAACAGCATTTCACGCGCGACGTTTCGAACTTCCAGATGTTTGTCGCTCAGTTGTGCATGAAGCCATCCCGAACGTTCGGCATCCGGAAACAGTCGCATGATGCGGGCGGCTGTCATGCGGACGACTGCATCGCGATGATTGTGTCCGATTGGCACAACCGAAATGAGAGCATCCCGATTCAGTCGGAACAGTGCCATCCATGCAGCCGACGCGACGGCATCTGAGGTATCAGCACACATTCGCAACAATCCGGCATGTGCTTCCGGTTTGCCGTTGGACAGCAGTTCGATTCCCAACAGCCGTTCCAGCACACTGCCATCGACTAGAGATTCCGCTTCGGCAAGTGCCATGTCCGGCGACAAAGCGCAAATCGCTTTCGCAGCCGCCCGTCGCTTTTCGTAAGCGAGCAACTTGCCATGCAGCACCGCACGCAGTAAATCCAAAGCCTGCGGATCACCCAGCGCTGCAAGTCCGTCACAGGCCAGTGATACTGCGACTGTGGTCTCAGAGTCTGCTGCAAGTCTTTGTTTCCAGATGCCCGCTGCATCCGTCAATTTCCAGCGTGCGAGAGCTGGCTCGATCCAGAGTCGCTGCCCGTCAGATGCGTGTTCATTCAGCTTCAGAACAGCGGCAGCAGATTGCGAGATATCAGCATTCACGAGGGCTCTGGCACACGCAAAGCGCACGCGGAGATTTGGATGCGACTCAAGATGTTTCAACAGGATGTCAGATGATCCACTGATGTCCTGGAGTTTTTCGTGTGCGACTCGCGCCAGACTGAGAGCTGCCGTTTCCAGCAATTCATCATCGTTCATTTCGCGGAGCGTCTTGTCAAAAAATGACACATACCCCAACGCCAGTGTTCTGACACTTTCCGTCGGAATCAGATACGGCTCAAGAAACATCCGCCGTGGCAGATTATTGAAGCGTGCGATGTGAGCAATATCCAGCGGTCCGAGAAATGGACCGTGCGGGGAGAATTCAGGATCGGGAAGTGTACTCTGGAGCACCGCTGTGTCGCGATGTTTATCTGGCCCATCACTCGCAGGCTTGTCCTGAGCGATAGCGCCGTGCGGCGGCAGGAGATTCAAAAACGAAAAGGCGTGCCATGCCAGGATAGTACAAAGAACTCGGCGCAACCAGCACGTCATAACGAAACTCATGTAGACAAGTCGAGTCAAAGAAACAACAGCCAGACAGAGACAGGTGTCTTGCCACTCACAAAAACCGAGATAATCAGACAGACTTTTGGAATCGAGTCCGTGAAACACACAATTGGAAGACGCCGGATGTTGAACGAAAACTCGATCGGGAAGCAATACAGAATAGCTCCACGAACTCCGCCTCGCTATCCAGTCGCCTGGCGAATTCAACTCCATCCTGACATTCCTGGGTACGATGATCGGGATTGAAAGCACCAGTACAGAAGTTGCTTCGTTTAGCCGCGTGCCCATCAGGCCGCGTTTCGCTGCCAGTCGCGGAGGCGTTGCCCACGTGATTATACGATACTCTGCCAAACGGCTTCTGCCGAGGTGCCTGTTGTGGCTGGCTCCTTCGCTGGTGAACCAGTCGATCCCTCGTCGTTGCTGCAGGTGTTTGAGAATTTGTGACATTTGTAACTTGTCCGGAACTCCGGAAATCGTTCAACTGTCACGGAATTGACGCATTCACGGCACCGCCGAATTTTCACGAACTCGGCTTCCCACCAATCCGTGCCGCGCGGCGTATGCTATTGTCACCCAAGTTGTCTCCAGAATCGAAAGACTGTCCATGAAACTTCTCAGCGGAGCCATCCTGCTGGTCGGTGCCGAACAGGCATTCGCACATGCTCAACTTGTCCAGTTTCCGAATCAGGACGCAGCATCCTCGGTGTTGATTCCAGTCAGTCTGATCATGCTGGTGCTCGGGACATTGCTCATGATTTGGGGACTGCTGACGGAATGCCGCCCCGCACACCGTCACGAGAGCACACATCGCGCGAATGCGGGAACCGGACAATGACCAGCGACCTGCCACGAACCCGGAAGGCCATCATTTTCGAAACGGGATTGCGCGTCGGCTGTCTTGTCTCCCTTCTGATCGGCAATCTGATCGTGCTGATTCCGTTGTTCTTTCCTTCCGCTCGCTTGCGCTCGGTGAGCGATCTGCACGCTGCCATCATCGAGCATCAGCCAGACGTGAGAGCAAAGGTTATCGATCATCTGACTGCATTCCCTGATGATCCTGCCGCACTCTTCATAGGAGCCGAACTCGCTGCAGCCGACCATGACCATAAGCTGGCGCTGGAATACCTCAGCAAGCTTCCCGAAGATGCCGGATGTTGGCAATTGCAACGTGAGCTGGGAATCGCGAAACGCTGTCGCGTTCAGGGGCGAATGCTGGACGAAGAAGAGCATCTTCGTAACATTCTGCAACTTGATCCGACGCACAGTGACGCCAACCATCGGCTGGGCCATCTGCTGCAGGTTCAGGGACGCAGCTGGGAATCGGTAGAGCCATTCATGATGCAGCTCCGGCGAGGAAAGTGTCGCGGCGACGAACTCATGGGAGTCGCCTCGAGCGAACGATTCTTTCGCGAAGACGCGGATTTTGAGAGAATGTCGCTTGAGTTGCATCCTGCAGAATCGGGAGTTGCCTTGCTTGGAACTGCCCGCACCATGTTGTTTGAAAATAGAAATGCGGAAGCCGAGCAGTTGTTAAGGCAGGTGATCGCGACTGTTCCGTGGTTGGGTGAAGCACAAGGACGACTGGGCCGTATTATTGTCGAACGAGGTGATTTTGATGAATTCATGGTGTGGCGAGGAAGCCTTCCGGACGCCGCTCGAAATCATCCGGAGGTATGGTTTGTCCAGGGTTTGCAAGCGCGTCGCATCGGGCTGACAGACGGCGCGATTCATTGTTTTCTGAAAGCGATTCAACTTTCTCCGAATCACTTGTCGGCAAATCTGCAGATTGCCGGCTGCCTGGAATCCATTGGAAAATCTGAGGCGGCGCAGGTCTTCCAGAAGAGGGCGAAGTTGTTATCGGAACTGGAAACAACTCTCAGCTCCCTGCGCAACAACATTGATGAGCAATTGATGATTCAGGCAGCGGACCGGCTGGCACAACTGGGAAGGTACTGGGAAGCCGCTGGCTGGTTGTATGTCGTTTCTCAGCTCGAGCTTCCCGATGACTTGACTTTGCCAACACCCCGGCAATGGGGTCGTTTGGCGGTCAGAGATCCTGAGCAGAATTCGACAATTACCCGCCAGATTGCAGCACTCGACATCGGTCGGTTTGCTGAACCGAACTGGGGCCTGCAGGCTGCTGGCAAAGTCCGCTCTTCCCCACAGGAGATCCTGCCACAAGGCAGCCCGGTCAGTTGGGAGTTCACTGACGAAGCCGCAGCAGCAGGAATCAATTTTACGTACTTCGAAGGGACCACTGAGGAAACACGCCTGCAGCACATTTTCAACGTCGTAGGAGGCGGCATGGCGGCCGTCGATTTCGATCTGGACAGTTGGCCGGATCTGCATATCGCGCAGGCTAATGACTGGCGAGCTGGCGTTGACCAGTCTGAAGTCCTCGATAGACTCTATCGCAATCGAAACGGGATTCGATTTGAGGATGTGGCCACGGTGGCAAATCTCATTGAGCCGGGATTTTCGCACGGAGTCTGTGCCGGAGATTTTGATCAGGACGGATTCCCAGACGTGTCGGTTGCGAACCTTGGAGCAAATCGGTTGTTTCACAATAACGGCGACGGAACGTTTGATGATGTAACGAGCATCGCTGATGTCGCAGGGAATGAATGGAGCATCACGAGCGTGCTGGCCGACTTCAGCGGCGACGAACTTCCGGATCTCTATGTCGGAAATTATTCGAAGCGGGACGAAACAGCGAACAAGAAATGCCACCGCTCGACCGGGGAAGAAATGGCCTGCACTCCGGACTTGCTGACGGCGGAACCCGACAGATTGTATCTGAACCTCGGCGACGGTCGCTTCCGCGATGTGACAGACGAGTCACAAATTCGTGAGACCTCCGGTCGCGCTCTGGCGCTCATTGCATGGGACTTTACAGGCAATGGCCGAACGAGTCTGTTCGTTGCCAATGACACCAGTGCCAACTTCCTGTTTCACAACCTGGACACCAATTCAGCAGGAGTTCCTGAGTTTTCGGAAGAAGGCGTGTTGCGAGGTCTCGCGTTTGACGCGGACGGAAACGCGCAGGCATCCATGGGTGTTGCGGCAAGTGATGCAAACGGTGACGGGAAACTTGATCTGTTTGTAACTAACTTTGAAAACGAATCGAATACGTTTTATTCCCAGAGTCCCGATGGATTATTTCTGGATTTGACGCGGCAGTTCGGACTTCGGGATTCTGGATTTGGCATGCTGGGATTCGGGACGCAATTTGCCGATTTCGATGGAGACGGCTGGGATGATCTGATTGCCACGAACGGGCATGTGGATAAACCGCGTGACTCCGCCGGGCAGGATCGGATGCGACCACAGTTGTTCAGAAACCTCGTGGGTAGTTCGTTCGCTGAAATTCCTCCCGACGTGCTGGGGACATTTTTCCAGCATGACTACCTCGGCAGGGGACTTGCCACTCTCGACTGGAATAAAGACGGAAGAACGGACTTCGGCGTCTCCAATCTGCACGCGCCATTTTCTCTCGTGACAAATCACACGCCATCGTCCAGCGATTCTGTCGCTGTGCGGTTGATTTCAACGTCAGGAATGAGAGATGGCACGGGGGCGACTATCCGAGCCAAAATTGACGGACGAGATCATTTTCGACTGGCAGTGGCAGGCGGCGGTTACCTGACGACCAATGAACAGACATATGTGTTTTACGTCCCCAACGGGAAAGTGATCGAAGAACTCGAAGTCCAATGGTCAAATAGCGAAGTCCAGTTGTGGAACATGCCGCCCGAAAGCCGAGAGCTTGTTTTGGTGGAAGGGAGAAAGCTGCCCATTGAAGTTGGCGACCCAGTCGGGGAATGAACCGTAAAGTAGGTCCTTTCTGCCGGAAAGGACTGTGTTTGGTAGGTCCTTTCTGCCGGAAAGGACTGTGTTCTGTAGGTCCTTTCTGCCGGAAAGGACTGTGTTCGGTAGGTCCTTTCTGCCGGAAAGGACTACCGCCGCAAGGCGAACCGCCATGGGTCGCACATCCGCTGCACGTCGCCGCGTGACCGTCCTTTCGACCTCGAATGGCCGCGAAGTCCTGCTCGGCAAGCTCATCTTTACCCACATCTTTTATGGTGAATTCTGCATTCGGCGCCAACGCGACGATAATGACGTGACGCAGCTTTTCTGTGGCCGGCAGATGCGATTGGGCCCCCGCCCGACCCTGCGTCGGCGGAGCCTCGGTTTGGAAACTACCGGCGAACTCAAAACATAACCCGGCCCCCATCGGCTTCACGCCGGTGGGGCCAAGGTTTGATCACTATTTGGCCACAATTCTGGACACGGCAACGATTCAGGCCATCCTTCAAAAAGCACCCCGCGAACATGCGTCCGTACCTTCACACTGTGCGGAGAGTAGTTGTCAAACCAGCGGTCCACCGGCGTAAAGCCGGGATGGGGCCGAGTCAACCTGTTGGTTTGCTCTTAGTTTCCAAACCTTGGCTCACCCGGCGTAAAGCCGGGTTGGGGCCGAGACTCGCGTGTCGTCCCCCCTGTCGCTCGCAATCCCGGGACCGACTTAACGATTGAAGGCTGTGTGATTACAAGGGATTTCCTGAAAAGATGTGGGTAATGATGAGCTCGGCAAGCAGGACCTACCGAAATCGGCGACGGTACACATTCCGAAGGCAAAGCTTCCGTTTGCTGGCGGTTTGATTTAATCGTTTAACCCTGTGCCCTAGGCGACGGCGTGAGCCGAAACCGACGCCTGCGGCTCAGGGTTAAACAAATGTGTTGACCATGCATACTAAATCAACAGACCGCCAGCGGATGACTCCGACAAACTGTTTGTCAAAATTTTTAATTCTTCCGGGTTTTCTCAAAGTCAGCCAGCATTTCATCATTGACATTCTATCCGGTAGACGACAAATTGCACTCAGCCCTTGTCCGGTAACAGTCTTTACCGGCAATTCACTTTGGTAGTTTTTTTCTTTTTTGATTCTAGGAGAAATTGAAATGCGAAAGCGTGGATTTACCCTCATCGAACTTTTGGTGGTGATTGCGATCATCGCCATCCTGATTGCGTTGCTGCTCCCGGCAGTGCAACAAGCCCGCGAAGCAGCCCGCCGGACTCAGTGCAAAAACAATCTCAAGCAGCTTGGGCTGGCACTGCACAATTACCACGACATTTACAACACCCTTCCAATCGGTGCGGTGGGATCAAGTGTATGGGGCTGGGGAATGTCATGGTATATGCGAATTCTCCCACAACTTGATCAGGCTCCCGTTTACAACCAGATCACCTTCAGCGGCACACATTATGGCTGGACCTGGGACGGCACCCCAGAGGGTGGCGCAAACGGGCGGGTGATGGAGAAATCATTCATTTCCGCTGCGTTCTGTCCTTCCAGCCCAATGCTTAAAAGACGCGACGCTGGCAACCATGTTATCCAGAATGCTTCGTATTACGGGATCTCAGGACCTGCAAACGGCAACGGTTACACGAATCCCGGAATTAAGCAGATCACCTGCTGCGGTTGTTGCGGAGGACAGCAGGGGACCGGAGTATTTTCTTCATCTGGAACATTTGCCATCGCTGAGTCGTTTGGATTCAGTGACATGGTCGATGGGACTTCGAACACGATGGCGGTCGGCGAGGCATCCAACTTCGTCTACGATATAGCTCCAGCACTCGGTGGTTCAAGAACAAGGCAGGTTAACGGTACTCATGGAATCATGATGGGCAGTCCACATCCGCTTACGATTGATGCGTGGGGCGGAGGCGGATCGATGGATCGTCCATTTAATCTCACCACTGTTCGTTACCCGCCGAATGCTCCCGTCATTGAAAATGATGCGAACTGGCCGGGCGTTGGGGACAATTTCGGAAGCAATAACCCGCTGAACTCTGCCCACACTGGCGGCGTTCAGATTCTTTTGAACGACGGCTCTGCTCGGTTTATCAGTGATAATATCGACATGTTGACGTTGAAACGCCTGTGCGCCAGAAATGACGGACAAGTCCTCGGTGAATTCTAATCGATTCGGTCCTGGGCACGCAGCCAAAGAACTGGGAGGCGTGTCCAGTTTTCATTCAGGCATGATTCCGGTTCGCTTGATCTTCTGTCAGATCCTTTGTGAGGCATTTCAAAAATGCGATGTCAGCTTTTGAGTATGGTGTGCAGTTTAGTATTGATTTCTGTCGGTTGCGGAGGCCCAACAGGCCCTGTCGATCCTCAGGCACAGGTCAGTGGAAGTGTTGTCAACGATGGAAAGCCGGTAGCTCTGGGCAGCCTTGTCGTGTTTTACAATGCAGAGAAGGGATTGACACTCACTGGAACTCTGGATTCGTTGGGTAAGTATTCACTCACTGCTGCAGATCCCAAGGTGGGCGTTCCGGTCGGACGATATGAAGTCACGGTTAAGCCTCCTGTCGCTGCGGTTATCGACATCAACCCATCATCGGACGAATACATGAAGAAGATGCAGGGTGGAGGCGGTGCCGATTCGCTAGCGGCCTCAAAGCCAGCAGCTGCTTCGGATATTCCAGAGAAGTTCAATGACCCAAAGACAAGCGGTTTGGTGTTCGAGGTCAAAGCAGGTCCGAACACGTTTGACTTCGATCTCTCCAAGTTGTAAGGATTGAGACAGAAATAAGTGGGGCACGATTCCATCGTGCCGGGCACGTTATAAACGTGCCCCACGTCCAAAAGACGACAGTTATTTCTGCGCCGGTCCTAAGTCTACCTTGGAGGAATATTCTTAACTAAACGTCAAGTAATCGGTTATCCGCGACGCCCGGCTTTTTTTCGAAAGCCGGGCGTTTGTCATACAGGTGACGAGTGTTCTGTCACGCATTCAATGACGGGTTGTGTGCCACTGGCTCTGCCAGTGCTCCCCAATCTCAGGAAGCACTGGCAGAGCCAGTGGTACACCTCAATACACGACTGACAAAGCCTCTTTCACGACATGGGACAACCATCGTATGACAAGTGAAACTGCACTTTCCGAAAGTGATCAACACCAATCGGTGCCAGGCTCGACGCCTTCTTTGAACTCCGGAAATGTTGTGATCCGCACACTTGCTGCTGGTCTCGCTGGCGGCGTCGGCGCGATCCTGTCATGGAAAGCGATTGAACTGATCGGCGAGGTGTTTGTGCTGCCTGCAGATCTGGCCGGACTTGCGTTTGGGCAGGTGCCTGCACCTGATGTTCAGGCGAAGGTGGTTGCGGCAACACTTGCGGTAAACATCAGGAATGCAGCACTTTGGATGGGAACTGTCGGGGCTGTCCTGGGAACCACGTTTGGCCTGACAATCTGCCTGTCCCGCAGGCTGGGCCTGTCCAGCATCCGGATGATATTCGCAACTGTATTGGCGGGAACTCTGTTCGGTGCGCTCGCTGGCGTGGCGAGCGTCTGGATTAACACAGTTTCGCGGCAGAACATGACTGCCGGAGCAACCAGCCCTGCGGAGCAAATCATTTTGCTGATGCACAGTGCCACATGGCTGATCGTGGGACTCGGAATTGGACTGGGAATTGCTTTAGGAGCAAGACAGCCGGGACGTTCTCGTATTGAATCGACAGTTGTGATCGGACTGGTTGGCATGGTTGGCGGCTGCCTGTTTCCCATCGTGGCTGGACTACTTTTCCCTTCGGTAAGCAGCACCTGGCCGATTCCGCCGCTCGACCCCACCACAGGTCGCATCCTGTGGCTGAGTCTTCCATCAGTGCTGATGGGACTGGCAATCGGGCGCAACGGTTAGCTTGTTGCAGGAGTGCTTGAATTGCGAGTGCTTGCCTCCCTAAGCAAAAAGCGGATTCTATGCGTGTGCTTGATTCTGGTCGCTGCCACCGCCGTTTATTGGTATCCGGCTGCTGACAAACGAACCCGGATTTTCTTCGCCGAGCGAGCTCTGCGCGAAAGAAAAGCGGAAATTGCACTGGCTTGGCTGAAAAGCATTCCGGAACGCCAGAGCGATGGGCTGAAAGAGTTTCTGATGGCCCGCGCTTACAGACGGCTCGGTGAACTGAACCTTGTCAGAGAGCACATTCAATTGGCATATGATCAGGGATTCTCCGTGGAGCGACTGCAACGAGAGCAGTGGCTGGCGATGGCTCAGTCCGGACAGATGCGGGATGCAGAACCTCATTTACGCGAGCTTCTTCAGGATCCAGGCGATGATGGTCCGGAGATCTGTGAGTCCTTTGTGAGTGGGTATTTTCGAAATCGCCAGATTTTGAAGGCAACTCCCATTATCGACGCCTGGCAGGCGGATTATCCAGACGACCCAATGCCGTACGCCATCCGTGCGGGCAGGTTTCGGGAGTTGGAACATTGGTCTGATGCGATTGCTGCATACAGAAAGGTTCTTGAGCTCACTCCCGCAGACTCGAATATTCGGCTACAGCTTGCCATATGCCTGAAAGCATCGTTGAAACTCGACGAAGCGGAAGTCGAATTTCGCCGGTGTCTGAAAGAGACGCCTCAGGAGAAAGAACTCCTCGTTGAATGGGGAGACCTGCTTTTGTCTGCTGGGAAGACGTCGGATGCGACTGCCGTTTTTGAGCAACTGCTTGCCATCGACCCTGGAAACTTCGACGCAAGGGCCGCCATGGGAGGGATTCTCCTGATGAATGGGAAGGCAAACGAAGCGGTGTCTATGCTGCAGCCTTTGTATAAGGAACGACCGTACGACTCGAAAGTCCAGTATTCATTTGCATCCGCACTTCAGGCCGCAGGGAAAACGGAAGACGCCGCCGAGATGTTTCGGCAAGTGAATGCAGCCGAAGTTCAACTGCGCCGGAAGCAGAAACTCATGGATGAGCTTGACCGTAGTCCGGACCCGGTGAACCAACGGTACGAAATTGCGATCATTGCCATGAATCATGAATCGCCGGAAGAAGGGCTGCGCTGGCTGTTGACAGTGATCGACATGGATCCCGGCCATTCTGGTGCCTACGCAGCACTGGCCGATTACTACCGGAAAATCGGCAACGATCAGCTGGAGCAAAGATTTCGAATGCTGGCAGAGTCGAGTCGGAAATCGACAGGCACACCCTGAATATAGTCATACGTGGGCCGTTGTGTCAGTCGGCCTGGTTGGAAATCAATAAGCACTCGTGCATAAGTTCTTTCGTTTAACGGCGAGCCGCAGGCGTAGGCGGAAGCAAGCGGGATTCGCCTACGCCTGCGGCTCGCCGTTAAACGAATTATGCCAACATAATTCCGGACAGGTGCTTACACTGTCTCAATTGGAGATTTCTGGTGTTGCGGATACCGAACGGACCAATGTTCGTTGCACAGATTTTCAGGGACGGCTGCCGTACGCTGAGTGAGATCCGACTCATGCTTCCGGTCGCGTGGTTACTGGTCGGTTTATGCAGTGGCTGTACATCCGAAAAGCCTGCGCAGGATTCGGCATCGATAAAATCAGCGGACGCATTAAGTGACGCCAGCACGGCTGACGCACCAGTTATTGCGAAAGTGCCAACGGTCGCGTCATTTGCGGATGTCACGAAGAGGGCGACGGTCAGCTTCACGTATCGCAATGGTCAGGAGTCCGGTCATTTTGCAATTCTGGAATCACTCGGGGGCGGCGTCGGAATGACGGATTACGACAATGATGGAGACCTCGATTTGCTCGTCCCCGGAGGCGGTGAGTACAGGACCGACAAAGAGATCGTCGGACTTTCACCCGGCCTTTTTCGCAACGAGGGTGGGTGGAGATTTTCTGCCAGAGCCGGTGAGGCTGGGATCGAATCAGCTCCATGGTACAGTCATGGTGCGGCAGCTGGAGATTTTGACAATGATGGATTTACTGATATCCTCATTACGGGATACGGTGGACTATTATTGTTTCAAAATCAGGGTGACGGCACGTATCGGCAGATTGCCCGGGATGCTGGGTTGACAGATTCACTGTGGAGCAGCAGCGCTGCCTGGGGTGATGTGAATGGTGATGGGAATCCGGATCTTTATGTGGCACATTATGTTGACTGGTCACCAGACAACAATCCCGTTTGCGATGGTCCCGAGGCCAACTTGCGCGAAGTCTGTCCGCCTCGGCGATTTGAACCACTGCCCGATGTTTTCTACCAGAGCAACGGAGATGGCACGTTCACTGATGTCAGTGCCACAATTCCGCTGCGGAATGACGGTAAGGGACTGGGGGTTTTGATGGCCGATGTGGACCTTGATGGTCATCTCGATATCTACGTGGCGAACGACACCGTCGCCAATTTCCTCTACCGAAACAAGGGCGATGGCCATCTGGAAGATGCGTCAATACGAAGTGGAACAAGTCTGAGTGATTCCGGTACGCCTGATGGCAGTATGGGTGTGGATGCGGGAGATTATAACCTTGACGGACAGCCAGATCTCTGGGTCTCAAACTACGAACGCGAGAGTTTTGCCTTGTACCGAAACGAAGGTAATTTTTTCTTTCAGCACGTCAGCCGATCGACGCAAGTGACTGCTGTGGGAGGACTCGCGGTTGGCTGGGGCACCGTCTTCATCGATTTCGATCGTGACGGTGATGAAGATGTTTTTGTGTCAAATGGTCACGTCATTCGCTACCCCAAAAACGCTCCGATACGTCAACCGCCTCTGCTCTTTCAGAATGACTCCGGGAAACAATTCCAGAACGTGGCTCCAGTCGCCGGACAGTACATGCGAACGCCCCATATGGGACGAGGCGTCGCTGCAGGGGACCTGGACAACGATGGAGACCAGGATCTCGCTGTCTCAATGGTGAATGAACCGATGGCTGTGCTGTCCAATGAATCCGGGACCAATAACGCCATGGTGATTCGGCTCATCGGGATCCAGAGCAGCCGCGATGCCGTTGGAGCGCTGATCAGAGTTCAGGTGGCTCCCGATCAACCACAGATGATTCGTCTGGTGAAGTCCGGTGGAAGCTATGCGTCTTCCAGCGACCCGAGGCAGTTCTTCGGATTGGGACAGGCCACGTCTGTGGTCGCAGTGGAAATCTGCTGGCCCTCCGGGATCATTCAAAGCCTCGAAAATGTCAACATCGAAGAGACACTGACACTCCGGGAGCCCGCTAAACCATGACCAGATTGAGATCCGGATTTTTTAACAGAATTCGTAAGAATTCGGCTCAACGACAAATGAAGTGCGCGGAGGAGGACTGGTGTTTAGGCGAGCGGCAGAAATGAATTTACCGGTACGACGGACTTCCAGTCCGTCGCATGGTGCTACTCGACGGACTGGAAGTCCGTCGTACAAATTGCGGATGGTAAGTTCTATCCTGCCGCTCGCCTTAA
>CAMAVB010000215.1 GCA_945861465.1 Candidatus Kuenenia stuttgartensis | reverse complement strand
TTCTCCCATCACTCCGCCTCCCTGCGGTTTCACTCCTCGATTGATTCAATGCCCACTCCTTGGGATGATATCATCTCGAGCAACCTACACTGCCCGTAGGCCAAAGTGAAAAGATCCCTTAATTTGCACGTAAAACGCAAATGCACCCCATTTGCCCGCGGCGTCGAGATCTCGAACGGACGTGGTGCTTTGCAAACTGACCCACGGACAGCAGCCAATTGTTGAAACGCACCATAAACCGTTCTCTTCCAAGGCCAGCGCACACTAAATAGCTTTGATACCAAGGACTTGCATCAGGAAGTCATCATTCCAGCCGCACAGTCGGCGTTTCATGGCGAGGCTTTCTTTGCCCGGGTGTTGCTTCAGGAGTGATAAAGTGAAGCGCCGAATCCATCCCAGATTCTCGGCGATCGTTCGTTTTCGAATTCTTAATCCATCTTCGCCGTAGGTTACGTCCAGACTCCAGTGGCACGTTGTTTCGATTCCCCAATGCTTGCGAACGACTTTGGAAAACTGCTGAATGTCGAGTGCCAGGCTGCTGATGAAATAGCGAATGTCGATCTTCTGTTCGCCCTTGACGACGCTCGTATAGACCACGACACCAATCGTCTTGAGGTTCTTCCAGCGGGACGTTCCGGTGAAAGTATTCGGCACTTCAAACTGCAGATAAGTTCGTGAGTCCGATCGGCCGTGTCCCTTCTTCGTGTCTTCCTCAAGACGCTGCGAAGGAACGCCCGCGAAGTCATCGCTGATGTGGTCATCGACGTAATTCATGACTTGTTGAAAGAGGCTGTCCTGATTCGCTTTCAACGCCAGAAGGTAATCACCTTTGCCCGCGACGATCTGGTCAGCAATCGCTGTCTGAGTTCCCATCGCATCGATTGTGATGATGGCACCTTTCAGATCAACCAGCTTCAGCACTTCAGGAATCGCTGTAATTTGATTGGATTTTGCATCTGTGGCGACTTGTGCCAGCGTCAGTCCGAAATCCGAAAGCCAGACACTGACAAGGTGCATCGCTCCGAGTCCATTGGCGCGGTCGTGACTGCCCTTCATTGTTTTACCATCAATCGCCATGTGAGTCTTTTCGGTGCTGCTGACCGCTGACTTTTCTTTCGCAGCCTCAAACAGCGAGTTCAGCCAGGAAACGAAACTCGATTGAAATGCCTCGACCTTTACGGCTGACAAGACTCTCCGAATGACGTCTCGCGATGGGATCCCATTGGGCAGATCCAGTCCCTGCTGCAGCAGTTCTTTTTTTGCGACCGCCCACTTGGCAATTCCAGTCGGTCCATTGGCTCCTGCAAGAACCCCCATCAAGGCAATGGTGAGGACACTCGGCAGCGGATGCAATCGGTTGATCGTTGATCGAGGATCTTCTAACTCATCAAAGTGACAGACAATTTCCTGAAGCCCAATACTAACATCTGACGGTTGCATGAGTTTCTCTCCGTAACATGCGATGACAATTCGTATGCTGCGGAGGTAGACTCAAAAACTGCCCGTGGCGCAACCCTTCCCTGACTGCCAGGTTGCCCTATAGTGCGCGATAGTGCGCGATGGCCTTGCGGAGAGGGAAGAGGGGAATCTTTGTGCGACGCTCCGTTCGAGCAAGCGAATTCTGGTTTGCAACGATTGTGATGAGCAAAGACTCTACATTTCTGAACAAAACCTATTTCGGTATCGTGGTGGCTCCTTGGGTATAGTGTTATACCCGCACGAAGGTGTGGCAGTTGCGTTACTACGTTGCTTCGCCTCCGACAGTCACAACCGCGAACTGGAGGAGCTGGCTCTGACCGCGATGGAATCACTCGACCCGGCCAGGCTGTTGGACACCGTCAGGTCGCACAACATGAGTCTGTGCGGAGTCCTGCCTGCCGTGATCGTGATGGAAACCCTGAGATGTCTCAACCAGCTGACTCACACCGAACGCTCCGGCTACGCCACGAGCGCGGACGTCAGCGGTGACAAGACGCGAGTCGTCGGTTACGCCGGCATGCTCCTGGGTTACGGCGAGCGGCAGCATGAAAAGTACCCATTGCGCCTGAGGCGCTAGCCTAATTCGACGGCAGGAAATCGGCTAGCGTCTCAGGCTCAAGTCAATTGGGTTCGGTAAGTTTGCTTCTGCCGCTCGCCAAAGCAGGCGTCAGGTCCAAAAGTGTTCGGCAATGCGATTGCTGTTGACTGGCTGGAACGCAATGCATGGTGCGTTGCGCTTCGCTTCACGCACCCTACAGAAGTCGCAGATTCACAAACTGTCCAGCCGTGGCATGGAGTATCAAGTCACTTGGTCACAGACACGGGTTGATGTACAATCTCATTTGGATGAGGACTCCCGCATTTTCTAAAACGAGCACGCGCCGATGCCAGCCGAAAAAAAATCAGAACTTCCGAACAAACTGATGGGGCAACTTGGAAAGAAGAGCGACCGAGATTTGGCTGCAGAGTTCAACCTCTCCACTTACAAGGTCCGGGCAGCGCGTATCAAGCGGTCAATTTTGGCATTCCAATATGTCTCCTGGACAACGGAAAAATTGGCGTTACTTGGCACGATGCCCGACAAGCAGGCAGCCAGGCTGGCTGGCGTCGCCACCAGTTCGGCGTTCATGAAGCGTGTTTCGACCGGAATTCCGCCGTTTGGCAAGTCGTCAGAAGACGCAAAGTTTCAGTGGAAGGCGGCTCATCTGAGAAGTCTTGGAAAAGTCCCGGATGAGACACTTGCCGAAGAACTTGGGATCTCCTCGAGCGTTGTCACGGCAAAACGAAACTCCATGGGAATCATGGCCTCACGCCCCGTCAAAGAAATTCGTAAGCCATGGAAAAAACAGGATTTGGCGATGCTCGGTAAAAAGCCGGACACCATCGTGGCTGCCAAGACCGGCCGTGGTCGCCGGCATGTCCGCGCAAAACGAGAGTCGCTGGGGATTCCACCGTTCCAGCTGCACACGACGATACGATGGACGCAGAAAACCATTAAAAAGTTGGGCACTATGCCAGACCATGAACTTGCCAAAGAACTGGGTGCGGCTGTTGGTACAGTCGCACTCCATCGTCGGCGACTTGGCATCCCGGCATATGGCAGAAACCCGAAAACGAAATAGTTCGACTGTCCCGGCTTTGTTGAAAAAGGTGTCTGGAACTTTGGAAGCCTCAGAAAACACCGCAAAAAAACTGATGCCGGAGAGTTCCAGATACCTTATTTCAACGCCGATGTAGTTCAGTCGGGCTCACATCAACGTCGCAGCAGAAACTCGTTGGAATTCAACACAGCCCAGGCGATGTCCTGCAAAGCTGACTTCGGATCGGAACCCTGCGTCACATGTTGCAGCATGGATGCGAGCTCTGGTCCTGAAGGTGGACGACTGAGGGCGGACCACCAGAAATTGTCGAGAAACCGGGCTGCGGATTCACTCGACTGCACTGAATCTGCGACGCGGTTTTCCGGGTCTCGGAGGAGTTCCGTGATCAGCTCACCGCTCACCATTTCCATTGTCTGCGCCAGAGTCGTCTCCCCCGTGCGTTCACATTCGCAGGTCTGCAGTCGATTGGGTTTGCCAAACAACGCCAGGAACTTGTCACCTGACTCGGGGCGACTGTAGCGATGTCCGCCATTGCGCACACCGGCGAGTTGAACCGCTCGCGTGCCATCCGGATAGCCACCAAACTTTGCAGGCACGTCCAGTATCTGACTGATCGCGTCGAGTGTCTGTTCCGCTGTCAGGCGTTGAGGAATTGCATGTGAAAATGAAGTCTCGTCGTCAACGTTGGTGTCATTGGGCTCGGATGAAAATTGATATGTCTGCGAGTTCAGGATCATCCGCATCAGTTCTCGAACACGAAAGTCGCGAGTAACGAATTCCTGAGTGAGGGCGTCAAGCAATTCAGGATTCGAGGGCGGATTCGTCGATCGAAAATCATCGATCGGATCAACGATGCCCTTGCCCAGTAACTGGAACCAGATACGATTGGCCTGCGTCGCAGCGAAGCGCCGGTTGTCAGATGATCTCAACCATTTCGAAAGCGATTGAAGCCGATCCGAAGTCTCATCGTCGTTTGCCGAATTCTCACCGTCGCCGAGAAATCGCAGTCCGACCGTCTTGCCTGTCGTCGGATTTTTGACGTTGCCTTCATGCTTCATCATGACGATCTGCTCGCCATCAAATTCGTGCTTGTCGTTTTCATCCCGGCGTTTATTTTCAATAATCTTGTAATCGACGCGGGCGAAGAAGTTCGTCCAGCTGTAGTAGTCGTCCTGAGTCCAGTGATCGAACGGATGATTGTGGCATTTGGCACATTGCAGGCGGACACCCAGAAACACCTGAGCCGTCGATTCCGCTCGTTCTTCCGGCGTCCGCAATGCACGGTAGAAGTTGGCGGGGGGTTCAGAGTACGTGCTGCCGCGGGCGGCAATGATTTCTGCAGCGAACTGGTTGAGTGGTTTATCGGTCGCGATGCTGTCGCGGATCCAGCGATAGAAAACTTCAACGCCTTTGGAGTCAAGCGTCTTGTCTTCCACGCGCAGCAGATCGGCCCAACGCAGTGTCTGAAAATCAACGAACTCAGGCGACGCCAGCAAGCCATCAATGAGGCCGCTGCGTTTATCTGCATCGTAGGATTCCAGAAATTCCCGAGCCTGCGGAACGGTGGGAAGTCGCCCGGTGAGGTCCAGATAAACTCGACGCAGAAACGTGGTGTCATCGCAGACCTGCGAAGGATTGATCTGCAACCGCTGCAGCTGAGCGAAGACGAGTGAATCGATAAAATTGTTCGGAGCCGGGGAAGCGAACACAAAACCAGGACGCGCAGGGACGAATTCAATCCGAGCGGTGGTCTGCCTGTTCAGATAACGCACAGTTACGGACGTCTGACGTGACGATCGTGATTCGGAAAACGTCACAGTGCCATCGGCAGAAATTCGTACGGCAGGATCGGACGATTCCAGAACGGCCAGCGATGTGACGTCGCGTTCTGAGCCATCGGCAAACGCAGCAGTCGCTTTCAACATCGTCGCATATTTGGGTTCATGCAGCGTAATGGTTGTCGGCGCGACATCCAGTCGGATCAGACGCGGAGCAGAATCGGCATCGGCTGGCATCCCGGCCGCAATCCAGTTTCGCAGAATCTGGTACTCGGACGCATCCGACGCAAATCTTCTGCCACCTTCATGCGGCACCTGCATCGACGGTTTCCGTAGCAACAGGCTTTCGCCCGGGATCAACACATTGACACGTCGCGACGCCAGTTGCCGCGTGAGCGTGATAAAATCGGCCTCAGGGTCCTGCCCACGCAGCGACAGCTTCAGACCACCCTTGCCATTCTGATTTCCGTGACATGTGCCAAGGCTGCAACCGGATCGCGCAAGGACTGCCATCACGTCATTGCGAAACGACGGCGGACCGGATTCGCCTGCGAGTTGTGCATCATCAGATGCCACCACCACGATGGTTTGGCTGAGGAGCATCACGATGATAATTGCTGAACGAGGGCAACGCAGGGACATGGCAACTCACACCGGAGACGTCAGATGGATCATTGTGTACGATCGGGAGAGCAAGGCAGCACAGCGGATTGCATTGTAACCAAAGTGCATTGTGACCGATGTCTCTGCGGTCTGACCAGCGAATTCAGCGACTTCGCCAATCTGGTATTGAAAACTGTCCCGGTGGTCCGGTACTGACGATTCTTTCCCGAACGCTCGACACACCCTACTCTTGTGCTCTCCAAACATCTATGATTCGCCGTTATCCACGAAACTCGAATCCGCATGGACAAAACTCTCCACTGCGTGAAAAACCGAACACCTGGAAAGTAATAATATGGCCGATCTCCGTCTGGCGATGGCGCTCATGGCGCTGTTGTCGATTGCCAGCTTTCTGGGGGTCCGGCGACTTTGTGCGAACGCTGGCCCGCGTGTGCTGGATACGATAGCGGCTGCCCTTTTGCTGATGATCGGCGTCTACATTCGATTTGTCTGGGGACAGCTATGGATCGTCGAATGGATTCCGTTGCCGTCCGTGGTGATTCTGGCCAACTGGTTTCCTGTGTTACTGGGAATGATGGCGGCTGTTCTTTGGCTGCGGATGCAGCCGCGTTCCATTCCGCGAAAAATTCCGATCCAACTGCTGTTGATCGGAGCGACAGTCTGGTCTGAGATCTACGTCATTCCCCAAAAGCCGCCGAAATGCCTCAATGAATGGATTGAGCCTACGCGGGACATTCCGTTTCGCATCTGTCTGCAGACAACCGAATACACATGTTCTGCGGCTGCCGCCGCCACAATTCTGCATAGCGTGGGAGTACTGTCATCCGAACAAGAAATGGCCGAACTGTGTCTGACCGGGGAAGGAACAACATGGCTTGGCCTTTATCACGGGCTGTCAATTCGCCTGCAAGGAAGCGGATTTGGCGTCGAATTTTTCGAAGGAAACCTCGCAGATCTCGATGCGGCAACGGCTGATTTTCCCGTGCTTATGTGCTGTCGGCTTTCGAACGAAGTGGACAACGCAAACCCCGAATATCGCGAAGATTCCGGATGGAAGCCCGGCGTTGCCCATTCCGCCGTTCTGTGCGGATACATGAAAGTTTTTTATGAAGACGTGTATGTTGTCGGAGATCCCTCTCAGAAGCATGCGGAATTGTGGAGCCCGCAGGACGTCGAAAATCTGTGGACCGGTCAGGGCCTGCGAATCGTCAGGATCACGCACTAATTGCCATGAAGAATCCGGGGAGGCTCTCCCTCGTGTTGCCTGTTCGCAATTGCAACGCATTCTGAAACACGCTGACGCGCCAGTTCACAGAAGGCTGCGTCGTCGCTGGACTGCAACCTGGCCATCTCCTCCACCGTGAATGGAGTTCCATAGACAACCTGAATTTTCCCCGGGCGGATAAACCATGCTCCCCGAGGCATCACACGGTCTGAACCAACAATCCCAACCGGATAAACAGGCTGGTTTGTTCGCCGCACCAGCGCCAAAAACCCTGGTCGGAAAGCACGCACTTCCGCACCTGAGGATCTCGTACCTTCCGGAAAAATGCCGACCAGGTATCCTTGCTCCAGACGCTCCAGCGCCAAACGAATACTGCCTCCGCGCGCAGCTTCCCGGCTGATCGGAATCACATAAGTGCGGCGGAGTAGCCAGCCCAGAACCGGCAACTTGAACAGACTGTCGCGGGCAAGGTAGGACACGGGACGAGTTAACCACAACGCCGTCAGCAGAGGGTCGAGAAAACTTTGGTGATTTACCAGCAACAGCCCCCCCTTTGTGTTATCGATATTTTCAAGCCCGGAGCAATTCACACGAAGCCATGTCCGACACAACACCCAGCACGGCCAGTGCAGCGTGTGCCAAAGCAGATTCGGGATCTGGCCTGCCGCAGGTTTGGATGTTGTCATAAGTTTCCGCTCCTTCACGCTTGCAGCAGGCTTCTGGCGACGGCTGCAGTGTCGCTCAGATCTGCAAACAGGTGATCGGGTTTGTGAGGCTGCAGTTCGGCGAGTGAATACATTCCCGTCGCCACGGCGACAGCCCGCGCGTGAATGGCTCGCGCACACTGAATATCAGCCGGAGTGTCGCCGATGACGCAAGCCGAGCCATCCGGCACCTCGCGATTGAGGTGCCCACGCACGGTTTCCACGGCCACCCGGGCGACGTCATCACGATGAGCGTGATGATCTCCAAACCCGCCCGTTTCAAAAAAACGATCGATTCCGAAATGCCGCAATTTGATCCATGCTCCTTCAACATAGTTGCCCGTGATCAGGCTCAGATGGACATTCTCATCGCGATGCAGTTGGTGCAGCAGTTCTGAAACACCCGGCAGCAGTACGCCAGGCAAAGTCTGAAGACATTGAGGCAGTCGATCCAGATAGCTCAACATGAATCGCTCGCGTTCCTGCGGAGTATCCACGAGAGCGTACCTGGCAAAAATCTCGTCGGCGATCCCGCGATCCGTGCGGCCCGCCATGAGGACGCCTTCAAACGGAAACTGGATGCGGAACTCTTCCACGAGTGCAAGTTCCATCGCCCGCTGCCCTGCCCCGCCGGTGCTGAGCATTGTCCCATCAATATCAAAGAATAATACGTGTTGCATGCAAAGTCCCTCGTCACTTGAATCTCCGACTCCAGTTGTAGCAGTTACCTCAAAAACAGCCATCGTCCTGGTGTGAATCCCGGCTTTCTGCCACGATTTCGTCATGGAGCAGCTTGATTCAATCGATGGTGTCCACTTTATCCCAAATGCCATATGACCGTCGCAAATGTGTTGAGCATTCACAACGTGGGGACTACACTGAAGAATTCAATTCTTGATTCTGTCTGTTGTTGAGGCGACTTTGATGACGATCCTCGTTGAGTGTGCCGGATGCAACGGTCAGTTTCGTGTGGATCCTGCCCACGCGGGTAAACGAATCCGCTGTCCCAGCTGTCAGGGCGCAATCACTGTCCCCGTCGCCGAGCGCCCGGCAGCTCCTCCGCGCCCGGCAGTTCCTCCGCGCCAGGAACGCGCTCGTCCCGTCGCCGCAGCACCACAGCCAGCACCGGCAAGTCGCCGTCCTTCAGCAGCATCGCCGGAACCGAGACGCAGTCGCAGCGGGGTGTTCGATGAGCCGTTGGTTCGCCAGCCACGAGACCAGAATCGGTCCACATCGGCAAGCGGCACACCGTGGAAGATCATACTCGCTTCTGCCGGCGTGGTCGTCACGCTGGTTATCGGTGGAATGGTCCTGTTCAATGTCATGCAGGGGATGGGCACCAATCGCGAATTGGCCCAATCGGATTCTACCTCGGACTCACAGACATTGGCATCCGGCAGCGCGGATGCAGTGCATTCAAATTCGAAGCTGGCCGACAATTCTTCAACAACGCCGTCAACCGACAATGGAAAAAACACCGTTTCGACATTTGACAATAAAACCAATTCAGCCAATGTCAGCGCTCCAGTCACGTCGCCTGCAACCCAGCCATCCATGGTCGGCGGTATTGCGTCTGGAAGTTCATCCGGTCCCGGGGCCGTGATATCCGCAAATCCCGCAACGAACCTGCACCCATCAACTCTGCAGACGCTACCCGAAAATCCCGCGACTTCGTCCAGTAACACACCTGCGACGGCGTCCATTCCGTCCTCAGCTCCTTCCACCGTGCTGACAGTTTCCGAGACGGAGCTTTCGATCGACGAATTGTTCTCGCGGGTGGAAGGGTCGGTCGTGCGCGTCAACGTGTCGTCCAGTGAAGGAGCCGGGAACGGCAGTGGATTCGTGATTGATGCCGCCGGGATCATTGTCACGAACTATCATGTGATTGCCGGAGCAAACCGTGCGTGGGTCGAGTTCGCAAACAAAGATCGCATTGATGTCGATGGTCTGTTGTACATGGATCACAAGAAGGATATCGCGATCCTGAAGTTCGATGCCACGCGCTGCAAGAGTCCACTTGTGTCTATTCCGGTTGCGACCGTGCAGCCGCGAAAAGGCATCGCCGTGGTTGCCATCGGGGCACCGCTCGGTCTGGACATGTCCGTCACGGAAGGCATCGTCAGCGCTATTCGGACGGCGAAGGAACTGGAAGAATCCATCGATCTGACGGGACACTCCGGAACATGGGTGCAGACGACGGCTGCGATTTCACCGGGCAACAGCGGAGGACCATTGATTACCAAACGCGGCGAAGTGGTTGCGATCAATACGCTCTCTTTGGTAGGCGCCGGAGCACAAGCATTGAATTTCGGTATCTCGAGCGAAGATATTCTCCAGGCCATGACAGAACTGAAAAGCGTTCCGATTCCGTTAAGTCCACTGACGGTTCCTGACATGCAGGCGAGCGAAGGTGCAGACCTTGGGGGACGCGACGAAATCCACGACGTCTCAGGCACACCGCAGGGCGACAAACTGCTGGCCAATCTCCGCAAACTGGTAATTGTCTTTCTGCCGCTGACCTTTAACGATCCGCATCAGACTGTTGTGAGCGCCGTGGAATCAGAAGCCCGACAGACTTTGGAAAAAGCGGGAATTGAAGAGAGTTTAATCAGCAACGACAAAGCCGCATTGCTGATGCTGATGAAACTGGAACGATCCGGCACCCGACTCGTGCTCTACATCACAGCCCATATAATTGTGCAGGACGATTCCAGCGGTCGACCTCAGGCCTTTAAAATCTGGGAACGCACGGGTGAAGTTGGCTCAATTTCCCAACAGTCGATTCTCTCAGGCAATTTGCCCGCGAACCTTCGCAAGGAGATCAAAGATTTCTTCGCAAAAATGCGTTCTGACATTCTCAAAGCCAGAAAAACCACATCGGAGACGACCAACTAGCTGGTGTTTGCGCGTTCAGACTGGCATTTATTGAGATCCACGGCTATCCTCCCGCGTTCAAATTGAATCCACAAATTGGCCGGAATTGCGTTTTCCAGCGTTTGTGTGGTCATCAACCCGTTTTTGACACAGTCTCTCCGCTATGCCTAATTCCGAGTCCGCCGAAAAATCTCTCCGCCGGTCAATCGTGCGACGCGACCGTAATCGCCAGCAACGTGGATCACTTCGTACGCGACTCAAGAAATTCCGCGTGTTCCTTGCCGAAAAGCCGACCCAGGAAGCCGCTGACAAAGAATTCAGCCTCGTCGTGAAAGCACTCGATCAGGCCGCTTCCAAGAAACTGCTCCACAAAAACGCAGCGTCACGCACCAAGTCACGTCTTGCCGCGCTCAAACGAAAAACTTTCGTTGGCTGAACGGAGCAGTTTGCGGACATCGGGATTTGATGCTCTGTAACTGACAACGGCGACCTCAAGTCTGGTCTGCGAGAACAATTTCAAAGATCGTTCAATCGCCGCGAGGATCCATTCGCTTTCGTTCCCAAACGCACCTCCCCCAAGCAGAGTCAGAAAGACTCGACGGTTTGAGGTCTTGATGCTGTTCAAAGCCGCCGCACAAAACGTGGCTTCGTAAGCCGCCTCAAGCACCAGTCGAGCGAAAGGTTCCCAAAGACTTCCTGGATGAGCGCTGTAGGCAACCGGCAATGCCGAACAGAATGCCTGCGTGACTGTGTGCGAACACTTCCCAAGTGTCACCTGCGTTTCCCTGTGAATGCCGATTCTGAGTTTCTGCCGAAGTTCGTCGCGTTCGGATTCATTCATTGCGGTGAGTTGATCATGCACGTCTTGTAAACCAGTTGCAGACGGCAATGCGTAACCGTTGCACATCGTCCAAAGTTGCTGGTGGTCGTTCCCCAAAGCGGCCCCGAGTTCTTTCAGGCAATCAATCTGATTGTCAGCTGATTGTCCAACTTTGCCGTTCACTTCTGCAAAGTAATTGCGAAAGATCGTTCCGGCACCAGCCGCCATGGCACAGGCAGGCCCCTGAGTGCGGTCGTTTTCGTAGATGCCGACACCTCGCTCCGGAGTGACCGAGGGTGACACCATTTCGAGCAGATTGAATTGCGACGCAACCTGAAACAGGGCACCGGCATTCTCCGGAGGCCGATGCAACGCCTGCACATCTCCGACAATTTCCGAGACTCTGAGTGTTCCTTCAGTCTGCCGGCACGCTGCAACCTGGCTGCGAAGTTCACCCAACGAAAGAATCTCCAGATACCCGCACGAAAACTCGCTGTGATTCACGAGTGATCGCATCCGAGTGCCATCAACCTGAATGGCCTTTCGAACCTGGTCGGGCGTCTGCTCCTGAAAACCCATGAGCCGTTCAAACCACGTCATGATAATTCGTCCGAATCGAGCGGCAGATCTAAAGTCTCGTTCCCCGCAGCTGAATTATTTGCTGTCGCCATCCCTATTGCATCGAACGACGTTCTTCATCCGTGAACTTGTTGTCGATTGTTTCCCCGGCGCTCGCTGAGCGTCGCATGCGGGCGACTTTGCTCGAGGTCCCCATGTGGGCGCTGGCGATCTGGTTGGATGAGTAGCTTGCGATTCCGCTGGCGGCGATTCCAAGCGACGCGCCTTCGGCAAATGCATCCTGGTTCGCCGCAAGGAATGTAAACTGCCACTTGTAAACAGATTGCTGGTGTTCGATCATGGCGCGAATCTGCTCACGCCGGAATTCATGACTCGAGTTTTCCTCTCCATCAGTCACGATCACCACAACCACCAGCCCTGGCCGCTGCGCTTCGTCCATCGCTGCCAATCGGGCACCTGTTTCATTGATTGCACGACCAACAGCGTCCAGCAAAGCCGTACCTCCACGGGGCAACAGGGTAAATGCAGGGACCTGTTTGATCGGGATGCCGGAATGCAAAAATTCGTAATGAGTATCGAATTGCACCAGTGTCAGCAGTGCCTCACCGGGTTCCTGTTTCTGCATTTCGATAAACGTATTGATACCACCCTCGGCATCTGACTTGATTGATGCCATCGATCCGCTGCGGTCCACAATCATCGTGATGTCTGTAAGATCATTTTGCATGAGTCTGTACTTTCCGTGGTGAGAGATCGTAAAGTGAGCGGATTCTCCATCCGTATCTTTGGCAGAACCGACGAGAAACAGAAGTGACACAACTTTAAAATTGACGGTTCAGACGAATTTTTGCAAAGTCATCTGCCATTGATGCCGTGCAGAATCGTTTAACCGCGTGCGCAGCGGGCCGCGATTGTTCGTATTTGAAATTTGAAATTTGAAATTTGAGATACAAAGCGCGGGGCGTTGCCCACGCGGTTAAACGAATGTGCCAACCTCAACATGCGTCTCGGACGTCGCGCGTTCGTCAGGAACGTGACACTCCTGCTCGCACCAACAGCGATCAATCCGTCGGCATCGTTCGCCCATGACGATTCAACTCAACTGCGTATCGGGCTGTTGACAGACCTGCACTATCCATTCGACCGATGATAGAGCGAAGGCCCGATTATCGGCGAGTCATTAAGTCGCTTCGAGCATGCGCTGGAAGGGTTTGGGAACACCGCGCCAAGCGGATTCATACGTGCTCGCCAGTGGCACGTTGACATACCAGGCAGGGTCGAGAAAAATTGGCATATCGCGCATTTCCTGTCCGACCGCAATCGGTTCCACAAACGCTTCGTTCAGCACGTCGATGCGGTACGAGGCCAGCGTCAGGCGTCGGTCTGCGGGCAGCGAAAACGGGTCATCCCACAGCAACGCATGAATGCCTTCGGGATTGCAGGCGCTTGTGGGAAAAAGATCAACCACCAACAAGTGAATCCCTGAATCCATGACTTCGATACTCTTGGCCACAAATTCGTGGATTGCCCTTGAACCGTCTTTGCTGCCTGGTGAAATGATCTCGATCATGGCCACGACACGATTGTGAGGTTCCTGACGAATCGAAATCGTTCGCCGCTTTTCTCGATAGACAGTGGATTCGGAAACGACGCTGCGCACAGTAACTTGCGGTGGAGCGTCAGCCAAAGCCACCGCTCCCTGCGGCGGATTGTCGTCTGAACGACCTCCGAGAACGTAATCTTCGCCACTGGATTCCACCTGGTCATGGTCGGTCCATTCCGGCGAGGTCAGTGTCAGGATATCGGGAACGGTGTGGCCCGCATGTTGTTCGGCCATGGCATAGAACCCGGGTGGCAGCAGACTCAGGTTCAAGGCTTCCTTGATATGAGTGATCCACGAGGAATGGAAATCATGAAATGTCCCGGCGGTGACACGGGTCCAGTCGTGAATTTGCATGAGTTGACTCAATTCGATTGGGATTCACGTTGTGTTGACGCTCACTGACGTGAATCCTACCACGCATCGAAGTTCGTTGGAAAGGACTGTAGGTTGGACATTCCTGTCCGACTCGCGAGAATCTGCCAT
>CAMAVB010000214.1 GCA_945861465.1 Candidatus Kuenenia stuttgartensis | reverse complement strand
CACCGTGCCGGATCCTGTAACTTACTGCGAGTCCACATGCACGGCATGTAGCGATGTATACATCGTGACCGTCCCTGCTCAACGGAGGAGCCGTATGAGGTAATTCTTCAAGTACGGATCTGTGCGGGGGGCCGCTGGCAACAGCGGTCCCTACCGCGATCTACTTAAGAAGTAAAGCACAATGTCCCCTTTTCTGATTCTGACTTTGGTTGTTGATTGCGTTGCCCTTGCCTGATTCGCATGCGTGTGGCACGTTGTTTCGTGAATCGAAACTCACACGAATGAATCGCAGATGTGACAGCGTGCTGGTTGCTCTGAGTCGATCGAAGTGGATACGTTTTTGGCATGGATTCTACCGCGTACCAGCGTGTCAAAAACGCTTCGCGATTGCCATGTCAAATCCTGTTCGTTAGGATCTCCTGTGTGGACACAACGCGGCGCGGTCCAGCGGCAAAATCGCAGAGCCGCAAAATCGCGACGCTCGTGTTAACAATAAAATGCAGCCGAGTTTGCGTGGGCTGTTGATTCACTAAACAAGTCTGCCCCGCAAGCCGGCTGATTTTGGTCGTTCGCCATCTCATCGCCCGCGTTCCCAACAAAAAAGCCAATGAAGACCAACCCCATGTCTGATTCACGTTTTGGTGTTGTGCTCTTAGCTGTCCTATGTCCGCTCACATTCGCCGCCGTCATGTTGTTTCCAATGTTTGGCTCGCTTACCATCATGCTCGTTCCGATTGCCTACGCCATACGCGCGCAGCAACGCGGTCGCTGAGCTTGGGGTCGTTCCGCCCACCACTTGCGTCTCCACGCAACAATGGACGATCACCACTCAAATGAAAATCACATCCCGGCAAATTGGAAGGTAAATAAAGGGTCAGGGCTTCATCGACATGCTCGCGATCAATGGCGGTCTGAATCGGGTCGATTACGAGCCCGAGTGCCCCGATGCTGAGCACGAAGCCAACACGGAGGGCTGACGCCCAGCCGCTCGCCGGGCTCATTTCTCGCCGCGCGGAGATATAGTCAGGTTCACGCGGCGGCGGTTTCGGCGTAATTCTCACCGGCAGGCTGATTTCCGCCTGGCGGGAACGAACGCATCAGGACGCCTGTTCAAGGAAAACGGCTCGCCTTATACTCGGTTTGCGGTGTCGTAATTTTGCGGGCTCATTTTCCCCCTTTTCGTGTACCGGAACAGTATTCAGATGTCTCAGGAACAAAAACTCAGCAAAGTTGAACTGCTGAAAGAAGCGTCTCATCAGTTGCGCGGCACACTGGGCGAGGAAATTCTGAATGACAAGCCGGAATTCTCGGATGACGCTGCCACGCTGCTGAAACATCACGGATCGTATCTGCAGGATGATCGTGACACTCGCAAGGCCAAGGGTGCCGACGGCAAACTGCTGGGTAAACACTATTCATGCATGGTGAGGACTCGTATTCCCGGTGGGCGAGTCACTGCGGCTCAGTTTCTTGCCGAACTGGATCTGTGCGAAAAACTGGCCAACGGAACCTTGCGAATCACCAGCCGCCAGGGATTCCAGTTGCACGGTGTGCTGAAGGGCGATCTGCGAGAAGCCATTCGTGCCATCAACGAGACAAAGCTCACGACACTGGCCGCCTGCGGAGACGTCAATCGAAACGTCATGGCCTGTCCCGCACCTTTCAAGACGAAAGTCTACGAACAAATGCAGGCGTTGTCACAGGAACTGGCAGAACATTTCAAGCCGCGCACGCGAGCCTACTATGACCTGTGGCTGAAGGATGAAAACGGCGAAGAAGTCGATGCGACCGAATTCAAACCGGTCGAAGAGCCAATCTATGGAGCTCGCTACCTGCCCCGCAAGTTCAAGATGGGGATCGCTCTGCCGGAAGACAACTGCATCGACTTGTACACACATGATCTCGGCCTGATGGCGATTGTCGAAAACGGATCGATTGTGGGTTACAACGTTCTCGCCGGTGGCGGCATGGGCCGCACGCCGAGTGCCGAAAAAACATTTCCTGCTTTGGCGCATCGAATCGCCTACGTAGCGGCAGATCAGGTCATCGCGGTCAGCGAAGCGGTGGTGAAGGTGCAGCGAGACTTCGGCAATCGCGAAGACCGGAAGATTGCGAGGTTGAAGTACTTGATCGCCGACTGGGGCGTTCCGAAATTCAAGGCGATGGTCGAACAGTATTATGGCAAGGGACTACCTGATCCACATCCAGCGGAGGTCACAGGCGTCGACGATCACATCGGCTGGCACGAACAGGGCGACGGAAAACTGTTCCTTGGCATCAATATCGAAAACGGTCGCATCAAGGACGAAGGAAGTTTACAGATCAAGACCGGGCTGCGAGTCCTGCTGCGGCGTTTCGGCATGGATACTCGACTGACGGCGTTGCAGAGCGTCATCCTGTGCAACATCGATCCGAAAGATAAGGCCGAGATCAACCAGATCATGGCTGAGCACGGAATGAAGAGTGCCGAAGAGTTGTCGCTATTACGACGCTATGCCATTGCGTGCCCTGCATTTCCAACGTGTGGGCTGTCGATCACTGAAGCCGAACGAGCGTTGCCGGGGATCATTGACGATCTGGACATCGCCATCGCAAAACTCGGGATGCAATCCGACAAAATCGCCGTGCACATGACCGGTTGTCCAAACGGGTGTGCTCGACCCTACACGCCGGATATTGGACTCGTGGGCAAGGCCGTTGGAAAATACACAATGTTCCTGGGTGGTAATCCGGAAGGCACACGGCTGGGATTCATTTTCAAAGACATGTTGCCGATGGAAGACATCGTGCCGACTCTTGTGCCGCTGCTGACTGCGTTTAAGTCCGATCGTAAGGGCTCTGAATCCTTCGGAGACTTCTGTACTCGTAAAGGTCAGGATGCCCTGGAAGCATATGCTGCGTAACCGCCGGCTGTTGGGCGAGCGGCATGCGTCAGCTTGCCGGTACGATGCTGTTCAGACGCCGATGTACCGGCGTGCTCGACCTGCCCTTAGGACCGTCGCAGAAATAACTGTCGTCTTCCGGACGTGGGGCACGTTTTTAACGTGCCGGGCACGATGGAATCGTGCCCCACCTATTTCTGTCTCAGTCCAAAGCCACAGCACATCAGGTACAGTTTCCGCTGGCCACGCAACGTGCTACAAAACGCTACTTGAGGCGGCGACCGTGATTTTGCCGTGTCGCATGATTGAATGCCGTTTGACTGCGAACGGCGGAATTTTTTGAATTCGTCAGGAACCACCGCAATGGTTTTGATTGCCGACTGGAAGAAATCAACCTTTAACCCGATTGGAGACATTGAGATCGATAAGGTCTTTCGTCTGGCAATCAAGCACAAATGTTCGGACATCCACCTGCAGGTAGGACGTCCTCCCGTGTTTCGAATTCGAGGTGGACTGCGCGATCTGGAAATGCCGCCGATCACCGAAAGTCAGATGATCGAACTTACGTTTCCGATGATGGACCAGCGTAATCTGGACATCTTTCATACGAACGGTGGAGCTGACTTTTCGAAGGTGATTAAGATCGACGGCGATCCTTGGCGGTTTCGCGTGAATCTGTTCACGCAGCTGGGCAAGATCGGCATGGTGGCTCGAAAGATTGAACGCTCGATCCCGCCCTTCGAAGGACTGTATCTGCCAGCCTGCATGGTTGATCATTGCAAATACGATCAGGGAATGGTGTTGCTGGCTGGTGTGACCGGTTCCGGAAAAAGTACGACGATCGCGTCGATGCTGGACTGGATCAACCGCAACATGAACAAGCACATTCTGACGATCGAGGACCCGATCGAATTTATTTACACGTCTGATAAATGTCTGATCAACCAGCGTGAAATCGGGCAGGACGTCATTGACTTTCACATCGCGATGAAACATGCGGTGCGCGAAGATCCTGACATCATGCTGGTGGGCGAGTTACGCGACCGTGAAACTTTTGAAACTGCGATTCATGCGGCAGAAACCGGACATCTTGTGTTCGGTACGATCCATGCCCCTGGTGCGCCAGGATGTATCTCGCGTATTCTGGACCTGTTCCCGTTCGACATGCACAAAGCCATTCGTGCGAGTATGGCGATGAATATGAAGTGTATCGTGGGACAGAAACTGCTGAAGACAATCGTGGATACGCCATCTCGCGTACCTATTATTGAGATCATGAGTTTCAATCCGACCGTGCGGAAGCTGGTGATGGAAGAGATGGACGAAAAACTGTTTGCCGCCATCCGCATCGGCAAGACCGAAGGCATGCAGCTGTTTAACGACAGTCTTTACGACTTCGTCAATCGCGAATTCGTCAGTCGTGAAGCGGCGTTCGAGATTTCCCCGAACATTGAGGAACTTAAAATGCGTCTGAAAGGCATCGACGTCAAGGGTGCGGCGATTCTGTAGGCGGCATTGGCTGACACCGGGGATGTGGTCCTGCTGACACACCGCGGAAAATTACTTCCCGTTCAGTCTTTAGGACCGCTCGAGAAATAACTGTCCCTTTTGCACCCCTCACCCAACGCCGTTAAGGATTTGATAGCGTCCGATCCAGCGAATAACCCCTCATCCGGCCTTCGGCCACCTTCTCCCCCTTACCAGGGGGAGAAGAGACTTCGAGAAACTCGGTGAAAACACGACGATAAATCCTTAACGGCGTTGCCCCTCACCCCGCCCTCTCCCCTTCGCAGGGGAGAGGAGGATGCGGTCAATTATTTCTCGAACGGTCCTTACGCAATCCCGGCAAGTTCATGCACGGCGTGCCATTCGGCGGGGGTAACGGGCTGGATGGAGAGGCGGCTGCCTTTCTGCATGACCACCATTTTGGAAGTCACGGGGTGCTCGGCCAGCATGGCACGAGTCACAGGCTGTTTGAAAATCCGCACCAGCTTGATATCGACCATGTACCAGATGGGTTTTTCCGGCGATGCGGCTTCATCGAAGTATTTGTGGTCCGGCTGCAGGGCGAAATGATCTGGATAGCCGGACTTCACAACTTCCGCTGTCCCGGCAATCGCCAGAGGATCGGTGTTGCTGTGATAAAACAGCACGCCATCGCCGCGCTGGATATCATCGCGCAGCATGTTGCGAGCCTGATAGTTGCGGACGCCTTCCCAGGATGTCTTTTTCCCTTTGCTCGCGGCAAGACTCTGAATGGAAAAAGTATCGGGCTCAGATTTGAACAGCCAGAAGCGTTGCATAAGTTACTTATTGCTCGACATGATCTGCAGTTGGTCACGTCGCGCGAAAAGTTGATTCAGGCGTTCCGTGGAATACAACTGAACAACCTTCTTCTTATACCGAATGCGTCCGTGCTCGTCGCTGTCCAGATTTTGTGAGACGTCAACGCCGAATCGTTTGAAGATCCGCTCCTTCTTGCCTGTCGCACTCAGTTCCTGATCTTCAAACGCATACAGAGCTGCGAACGTTTCCGGATCGACACCGCGACCTTCCTCCAGATCGCGTTGCACATCAATCCCTCCGACGGAGACGGAAAAGTAATTCACATCGGACGTCGCAGAAGTGCTCCGGCCCGCCGCGATGAACATGTCGTTCAGGTCCGTCACTGCCTTTCGGGTCTTGGCATATACAGTGAGCGCGTCACTTGTGAGAAGAGCAGGTTCGTCCTGCTGCGCATTCAGCAGGGAAGGCAGAGCGGAATCCAGATGACCGCAGGCAAACCCGGCGGCAAACAATATAAGCCCACTTACAACAGCAGCAGCGCGACGCATGGTCAGTAATCTCCGAACGGAATACATGTGGAACTTTGTCAAAATACGGTACACGCGAAGTTACCGCAAGTGCCCATCAGGGTTCCGTTCAAATTCGGTGCCCCTTTTATCGATTGCTACGCAGCACGGCGATCCTGGCGCTGAGTCCGATCCTGCTGTTTTTGAAGTGGCAGCGGTCGATTCCGGGTGTCATCATCCTGCCGCTGACGTCCCACAGGGCCAAAATGAAAACTCATCGCGGCGATCATGCCGCACACTGTCAGTGCCGCAAAGCAGCATATGACAGCCATCTGATCGTCCGAAAACATGCTTGAAACATCCATCTGAGATTCCCTGCTGGAAATGAATCGGCAACTTGCCTTAAATCAGCGCGGTTGCCGTGTCTCTGGACTCAGCCGTTCAAAGCGATTCGAGCGGAGGTAAACCGGCAATTCCTGCACAGACAGGTATTCGACGCAGGACTATCCGCAGCTTCAGACTGGGTTTCAGCAGGCTGCGTTCTTCTCAGTGCCGAACAGCGGCCTCAACAGATTTTCCTTATCGGAAGTATGGGTAAGTCAGAGAATCCGTTCGGGGCTGGTAAACATTGCTGCCGGGAACTGCATCCGCACAGTGCTTCAAACACAACTCCTGCCGCTGCTGTGACGATGACAACGATTGTCGGACGTCCCATTGGGCAATGACGTGAAACATTTTTGATTGCAAGTGTTGTAGGGTGCGACCTGCGATCATTCAGGATTCAAAAGAAAGTGGAGGCATGAACTTCACAACCTGCAATCGAACAGTGCCACGCATGGTTCCTGTCACAGCGTGCCTGCTGATTGGCATCGCAATGTTCATCGTCTCCGGCTGCGCCGATCAAAAGCAGCAGGTAGAAGGACTGGTACGTGCGGCGATCCGGCACAGCGAAGCCGGTCGCCACAGCGAGGCCGTGCAACTTGCAAGCCGGGCAATCGCACTGAAACCGGGACTTGCCGAAGCGTTCTATCTGCGCGGATCGTGTCTGAGCGAAATGGATCAATCGCAAAAGGCTGTGGCAGACTTTTCCGCAGCAACTCGATTGAAGCCGGACTGGGACGAAGCGTGGTGCGCGCTTGGTATCTCGCAGATGGCGTCCGGTGCAACGGAGCCTGGGGTTGCGTCGCTGACGAAGGCACTCCAGCTGAATTCAAAGATGCAGTCGGCGTGGCAATTCCGCGCGCGAGGATACCGTGACCTGCATCGCACGGATTATGAACTTCTCGACATCGAGGCACTGCTGCAGCTTGATCCCACTCATAGCGAAGCATTGTTGCGGCACGGCACGCTGCTTTCAGAAACGAATCCGGCACAGGCAATTAAAGATCTCAGTGATGTGATCAGGCGCGACCGGAACAACGCGACGGCGTGGATGCAGCGTGGCCTGTGTTACCACCGGACTGGTGACACGGATCGTGCGCTGGCGGACCTGAACATTGCCGGTCGGCTGCGAGCGGACGACTTTCACGCATGGCTGGAGCGCGGTCGCATTCTGTGCACTCTGGAGCGGTTCGACGATGCGATCAGCGACCTGTCAAAAGCCGCAGAACTGGCACCTGACAATTTCTTCACGCATCTGGAACTTGGACGCGCATATCTCGGGAATTCGAACCTTGACGCGGCGTCAGTAAACCTGCTGGCAGCCGAACGACTGTCCCCGCATGACAGTGACCTTCGCCTGGCGTTGGCCAAGACCGACATTGCCTATGGCCGCAAGCCTGCAGCTCTGGAACGCCTTCGCAGTCTGCTGGCCGACGAAAACTCTTTGTCGTCGTCACTGACTTCAGCCGCCAGGATCCATCTGGCGGAACTGTTGCTGGAATCGAACGAGACCGCTGAAGCCATGTCCTGCGTTGATGAAATACTCGCGACCGAACCAGCACATTCGGACGCCCTGCGAATCCACGCCGCATTGCTGGCAAAGTCGAATCGTCGCGAAGCAGCCATTGAAGACTCTACGCGACTCATCTCATCCGGTGCTGCGCTGGAACCCGATGCTGTGGCCCAATCGTTTCTGGACCGCGGCAGACTGCAACTCGACGCAGAAGAATGGTCCGCCGCCTCGCAGAATCTCTCAAAATATCTTGAAGTCTATCCCGATGATATCGCTGCGCTGACTCTGCGAGCCCGTGCATTTATGGCCCAGAATGATGCCAGCAAAGCCATCACTGATCTGACCCTGGCAATCCTCCAGAAACCGGACGCAGACTTGTACACACTGCGGGCAGCGGCCTTTGATCAGCTCCAGGAGCCGGCTGCTGCATTGGCTGATTTGCGCAAGGCGGCCAACCAGCAGTCCGCCTACGATCGCCTGAATCAGCACACAGACGCGGTGGCCGATTACGAAAAAGCACTCCAGCTGAATCCAGGCATTGTGGGTGCCTGGGACAATCTGGCATGGCTGCTGGCAACCAGCGACAATCAGAATGTCCGCGATCCGGAACGGGCCGTCAGACTCGCCACACAAGCATGCGAATTATCCGAGTTCAAAGATTGGACATGCCTCAAGACACTCGCGACCTGCTATGCAGAAAATCAGGAATTTGACGCGGCTGTGAAATGGGCCAAACAAGCACGTGCGATCGCTCCGGAAGCCAATCGACCGGAACTCGACCAGCTTGTGGCTGCCTCTGAAGCCCGATTGAAGGCCAAACGCATTGCCGGAAAGAGTGGCGGAAGTGTTCGCTGAGGCGAACACGATCGGGGCGCAGGCTGCCAGGATAGGACCAATGGCGTGGACTTAAGGAATTCCAAAGGCGAGCGGGGTACGTAAGTGCCCTGATTTCCGCATCATCCGCGACAAATCAGGGGATTGACATCCCCCGCTCGCCTTAAGTCCACGCCATTGAGGATAGGACCGCTGGATACATAGGTGTCACATTTGGCGATCAGCCACAGGGCGCTAGCCCACCGTTCGTGAAGAAACCGGACGCTAGCGCGTGGCGGTTGATGTGACAGTTATTTCCTGAACGGTCCTTAACTATTTCGCCTGCAGGTCCAGGCAGACCAACCATTTTTCGCTGCGCAGAAACAGTTTGCCGCCCGACACTACAGGGGCAGCCCACGAAGGGTAGTTGATCTCGTCGAGTGAAAACCGTCCATGCTCGACGAATTTTTCCTGATCGACGTCGACTACAGAAATCGTGCCACGTTCGCCAAGCACAATGAATCGAGAACCGACCTGGATCAGCGACCCACGTCCAAAATACGGATACGGAATCTCTTTGCCGGTGTTGGCATTGATGATATGGCCCGTCGTGCGGTCGCGACTTAGGTTGCTCAAATCGCCCTCATAACCGGAAGTTTGCCACAGCAAAGTACCAGTCTCAGCATTGATGCAGTGAAGTTCGCCTTCATTTTCGTGCCGTCCGCTGAATCCATAAATGCAGCCATCGACATAAATCGGTGTCGACCAGTGCGCCAGCATACTCGTCCGATCTCGCCAGACTTCTTTGTATTGTCGTCCACTTTCGTCAACTTCCAGCACCGCAGATCCCAATTGATAGGCCACTGAAATAAAGACGCGGTTGCCAATCACCAAGGGGCGCGCTGCGTTGACGGATTCATGGACTTTCGGGCGAAACCAGTAGTGGAAATTCTCAGCGCCCGTGCCAGGGTTGAGTGACACGAGTCCCTGTCGCATCAGACACAGCAAATGCTTCTCCCCATGAATCTCCGCAATGATCGGCGAGGAATAGCTGACCACCATTTCGTCATCGCTCCATTCATGCTTTTTCCCTTTTTGATCCGTTTCGACGCCATCCCATGTGTCCTTTCCCACGGACTGCCACAGGATATCGCCTGTCTTCACGTCGAATGCGACGACGCCGGAATTCGGCTGACCACCGACGAGTACGATGAGTCGATTGTCGTCGAGAATAGGCGAACATCCCATTCCGAAAAATGCCTCCGGAAGTGTGAATTCCTTGCTAAGTTCCTTTCTCCACAGCAGCTTGCCGTCGGTCATTGATGTACAGGCCAACATTCCCTCGGCACCCAGCGTAAAGCAGCGGTCCTTCGTCAGCACCGGTGAACAACGCGGCCCGTTGTTGTAGCCATACGGATCTTCGTATGTCGTCGGGTATGTATGAGCCCAGACTTCCTTTCCCGTTTCCACGTTGCGGCACGACACGATTTCCTGGTCACCTTCGCGATGATGCATCACCATGCGATCTCCCAGCACCGACGGCGCACTGTAGCCGGTGCCGATGGCTTCCTTCCAGATCACCGGAGGCGTTTTGGCGGTCCAGTCCAGCATCAACTGATCTTCGCCGGAGACGCCCGTATGCCTCGGTCCCAGGAACCACGGCCAGTCTTCAGCCATCACGCTCAGAATGGACGATGTCAGCCAGAATGTGATACCCAGGATTTGCAGTGCGATTTTCTTCACGCGGAAACTCCGATTAACGAATGGTCACGAAATCATTGTGATTGATGAGCGCGTGAATGAGCATGGTCCGCGACTTTGCCACCGCGTCAGCTGATTCGAGTGCGGCTGTCAGGCTGCGAAATTCCTGCATCGCACCGACTGAGGCGGCGACTTCCGTTTCATTCGCGTCCACGGAAAGGACTGTCTGGAATGCAGCTTTTACGAAAGCATCATCGGTGTCAATGTCCGGCAGTGCAGCAACCTGCGTGGCAATTTTCGATGCCAGCTGGCTGGCCAATTCACTGTTTTCCAGCGCCAGCGCCTGTTGAGGCACAATGCTGTCCGCTCGGCGATAACACTCCAGCACACTGGCATCGTCGAACATCGACAGGAATTTCTGATGCTCATTGTGCGAATGCACATAGTACAAACTTCGCCGTCGTGACTTGTCGTCGTTCACAGGAATCGAAGGACCGCCGAGTGTCAGATCCAACTCACCTGCAAGATGCAGCAGGCCATCCCGCACCAGTTGTGCTTCCATACGAATGGGATTGGTGCGCCAGTACCAGCGATTGCCGCCGTCCGTTTGTTGATTCACTTCAGCCGCGCCGGACTGAGTGGACGTCATGCGATAAGTCTCGGAGGTCACGATCAGATGATGGATGTGTTTCATGCTCCAGCCGCTTTCGATAAGTTCCACGGCGAGCCAGTCGAGCAGTTCCGGATGCGTCGGCGGAAGTCCTTTGCGGCCGAAGTCAAACACAGTGGGGACAAGCGGCGATCCGAAATGTCTCGCCCAAATATGATTCACCGCGACACGCGCGGTGAGCGGATTGTCGCGATGTGTGACCCACTTCGCCAATGCCGTGCGACGTCCTGTACTGGTTTTCGGAAACGGTTTGCTGCGAGACTCTTCAGTCTCAAGGTTGGATTCCAGCGTCTTCAGCGAACCCTTGAGTGATACGTATGCGTTTCCCGGCATGTCGATCGCCGCGCGAGCTGCCTCCAGGGACTTCCGTGCGTCCGCCAGCTTCGTTTCCGCCTCAGCACGCTTTTCGTCAGTCGCCTGCAAAAGATTGAGTTCCGCGATGATCACGTTCTCAGCCGCTGCCGCTGCGTTTACAATCCGTTCGGCCTTGACCGCTGCTGCCACAAGGCTGTGTGACTCGGGAATGTCTGGATTCTCGGCGATCGCGCGATCTGCCGCGGAACGTGCTCGGATTGACGCCGGTGCCGCGGCATGCTTTTCCAGCGCGGACTGCGCGATCTTCACAACCAATGCCGCCTGATCGATGGGCAACATCTTGTCATCACTTTTTCCGGAGGCAGGCTCAGAAAGTTTCGCAGATTCCGGCAATGACGACAGTGTGAAGGAAAGAAACGTGGCCTGTGCATCGAATGTGATCAGGTCGAGCGGCCCTTCACGTCGCGCGACGGGCAGTCGATACGCGACCGATTGCATGCCATCGACTGCCACATTGATCAACGTATCGCGAACGCGAATCGTCAGTTCGTGAGGCGCATTCAGAGCAACCATTCGACTTTCCGCAGCTTCAGGCGGATACGCCTGTCTCCCGTCCTGCACGTAGGAAACCTGAGCCTTCGACCCGCTCGCATAGGAACTCAGGTAAGTCATCACTTCCTGAGTATCGCCATCGACATCAAATGCAATTCCGACGGATTTCCAGACTTCGCCGCCGGTCGGCACATACTTCAACGTGGCCTGAAAATCCTGCGGCGGCACCTGCATCAGCCGCAGTGATGCTCGAATGGCACCCGTCTGCGACTGCACAAGTTTGCCATCGACGAAATTCCATTTTCCACTTCGCTGTTCCCAGAGTTCAGGTCGTGCGACTGAAAAATCGTCAGACACAATGACACTCGCCGGATCCGAACTGCCATTCGCTCCCGATTCTGCCTTTGCGATTTTCGCCGCTTCCTGCGATGCCACAAGTTTCTTATCGGCGGCGATGAGTGTCTTGCGGGCATTTTCAATCTGATTCTCCGCCGCCTTCAGATGAGCATCAATGACATCCTGCCGCAAACCAGGATTCCAGGCTTCTGCGGGCAACACCACAGGTTCGATCGAGAAATCACCGCTCGCCAGAAACTCTGGAATCGCCGGGACCATGACATGCGCTGTGTCTGGATTGCGATCATCACCGCGAATGTGCAGGTATGTCGGCGTGTCGAGGTTGCAGTCGAAGGCACGCGGGAGTCCATCTTTTTCGAAATCCAGTTCACCGCCCAGAAGATCGGTGCGAACCTGATACGGTTCAAAGAAGGCTCGCATCTGATAATAGTCCACGTGCGAAATCGGATCGTATTTGTGATCGTGGCACTTCGCACAATTGAACGTCATCCCCAACAAGGCTTTGCTTGTGTGCTGAACCGTCTCATCCATCCAGCTCGTGCGGTTGAACTTGAAATACTGCCGCGCCAGAAATCCCGATGCTCGCAGGCGATCAGGATCATTCGGGTACAACTCATCTGCCGCCAGCATTTCGCGGAGCATCTGATCGTAGGCTTTGTCGCTATTGAGCGATTCGATGATCCAGTCGCGCCAATGCCAGATATGTTTCTGTGAATTGCGAACTTCGGCCCCCAGTCCCCACCAGTCGCTGTAACGCCAGATGTCCATCCAGTGACGTCCCCAACGCTCCCCATATTGCGGACTGGCCAGCAACCTCGCGACAACAGTGTTGCTGGCATCCGGAGATGTGTCATTCAGAAACGCGGTCTGTTCGTCGAGTGTCGGCGGCAGTCCGACCAGATCGAATGAAACTCGCCGCAGCCAGATTCGTTTGTCGGCCGGCGGTTGTGGAATGAGTCCATGCCGCTCATGCGACGCTGCGATAAACGCATCAATGGGATTGGCGTTCCATGCGGCATTCGTGACTTGCGGAACAGCAGCTCGTATCGGAGGTCTGAACGCCCAGTGATCACGCGGATCCGATTCCGGTGATTCGTCCGCCGGAGCCTTCGCACCTTCGTTGATCCAGCGTCGGATGGCATCAATTTCGTCCGGTTTGAGTGCTTCCCCTTCCGGCGGCATACGTTCTGCCAGATCGTTCGCTGAGATTCGTTTGAACAAATTGCTGGCCGCAGCATTCCCCGGCAAAATGGCTGGCCCCGAATCACCTCCGCCGATTGCCGCCGCCGCCGTATCAATCCGAAGTCCACTTTCCTGCTTCAACGCCCCATGACACGCGAAACATCGTGCCTGGAAAACATGCCGCACCTGTGTCTGATAGTCAACCTCTTCAGCCAGCAACACGCCGGTGATAAGCAACATGAATTGGTGAAACAGGAGCGTCATGATTGAATCAGCATTTGGCGAGCGGTGGGTGTCAGCCTACCTGTGCGAGAACGGTGGGACTGAAGATGTTTCGTCGTACCCTTGATGGATCACATGAAACACAGGGCGGGAATCGATGCAGAAGTATACTGAACACGGCTGCAAATGTTTAGAACCCGTGAAGAAAATCTGCGGCGGCAGTGCAAATATTCACCAAAGGCGCGAGCGCCATCCATCGAGTGGTTCCGGGCTGCGCAGAATTCGTGTTATTTGATAGGGCGGAGTTATCCGGGTTTTGTTCCACGTTGGCCTGTCGTATTTCTTGCAACGACTCTTCCGCCGGGCTTGTCCCGGTCGGGGCGACAATTGATTGGCTACTACGTTGTGCTCCGTCACTCTTGAATCAATGCATCGGGTGGCCGGGGCTGGACTGAGCGCAGCGAA
>CAMAVB010000213.1 GCA_945861465.1 Candidatus Kuenenia stuttgartensis | reverse complement strand
GTATACAGGCTACGGGAAAATCAGGAAAAAGCCAGCCATCGCCGCTGCCTGCATGAGGGCAGCTTCTTCGTTGAATGGGATTTGATAATGTTTTTTCGGTGCACACTCGCCTGGCCGATAGTAACCCAGCGCGTATTCTCGCGAATGCGCAGGGTGCAAAGTCATCTGATATGGTAACCCGACCAACTGCGTCGCAAAGCGGCCAGCCGATGCGAACGGCTGCACGACCGGATGATACGTGTGTCCGTAGCGTTCCAGCGCCGGGTCTTCGAAGTACAGGGGATAGTGATACAAGTTCGTCGGTGCCCATTGCAGAACGGCCGGGCTGGATTGGCGTGCGACGTAGTCGCCTTGATCGAGTTTCTCGTTGAACCCCTCGGGGAGCTGACCTGCATCGATATTCCGCATCGCATATCCCAGCGTCGGGCGGATCTCGCGAATGTCGGTGCGGAGCAGATCCGTTCCGGAATCAATCGCACCCTGAACTGCATCCGTATTCGCCGCCATGGGCTGGTCCGTTGTCACGCTCTGCGAAGATGCCACAGAAATGGGTCTCTGATCGTAGACATCGACGTCGTATTCGTGTTCCGGCGGCAAGGTATGATCATGGATGAACTCCTGAGCAGAAGCTTTGAGACGGCCAGGTTCAACCGTCACGAATTCGGCGTACGGTAAACGCTGCCGCCACCAGTCACCAACGGTTCCCGACCGGGATCGGGATGTACCGCCATGAAGTACGTCATCGACGTGCCCGGAGTATTCCTCCTGCCATGTCTCCGGTGCCACGCGCTCGTTTGCGACCTGGCGTTCTCCTGCAACATGGGAATTTGCCCGAGAGCTTTCGACTGCTGCCGTCTGAGCAGTCTTCATCGAACGCTGCGGCCTCGCAGTTGACTGCTGCCCCGCATCCGACAGTGGACCGGTCAGGAACTCCGGCGGCTCGGTGCTGGAAGAATCTGACAGTGATCCAAGGCCTCTGGCTTCCTGGGCCACCGTACCACTGGCATCAGCCAGGATGAAGCACGTCGCCAGCAAGACAACCATAGCTGGCGAATTGTCGGACACGAATGTCCCGCGTACTTCTTGTCCGGACGTGACGATCCGACGCGGGTTCCTGCTAGTCCAGCGGAGCGTGCTCCACAGAGTAGTTCGGAGATTCCTGAGTAATGGCGATATCATGTGGATGGTTCTCCCTAACCGAAGCCGCAGTGATTTCAATGAACCGGGCTTTTTCACGCAGTTCGCGTGTGGTCCCAACACCGACATAACCCATGCCGGATCGCAGACCACCAGTCAATTGATACATCAACGGCTGCAGAGCTCCTCTGTAAGAAACGCGACCTTCCACGCCCTCCGGAACCAGTTTGGACTGGTCGCCCGTCGGAGCATGGCCCTGCCGGTAGCGTTCGCTGCTGCCTTTGATCATTGCCCCCAGCGAACCCATTCCGCGGTATCGCTTGAAGCTCCGTCCCTGGTAAAGAATCATCTCACCAGGGCTTTCATCGGCTCCTGCCAGCAGACCGCCGACCATCACAGTCCACGCTCCGGCAGCAAGTGCCTTTGTAATATCTCCGCTGAAGCGGATTCCACCGTCAGCGATAATCGGTATATCGGATCCCGCCAGGCCCTTCGCTGCATTCGCGATTGCCGATAACTGCGGAACTCCGATACCTGAAATAATTCTGGTAGTACAAATTGAACCTGGCCCGATTCCGACCTTCACCGCATCGGCCCCGGCATTCGCCAGAGCTCTCGCACCTTCGACCGTTGCCACATTTCCGGCAATCACGTCGATCAGCATTTTCTGCTTGATGGCCGCAACCGTCTCAATCACATTTCGAGAATGCCCATGTGCGCTGTCGACGACTAACACATCAACACCTTTTTCAACTAATTGGGCCGCTCGTTCAAAATCAAAAACACCGATTGCTGCACCAACCCGCAATCGACCGCGCGAATCCTTGGATGCTCGCGGAAATTGCAGGTTCTTGTCGATGTCACGAATTGTGATGAGTCCCTTTAATTGATAATCATCGTCCACCAGCAGCAGTTTCTCGACTTTGTTTTCCAGGAGTATCCGCTCTGCATCCTCCAGCTTCGTATTTTCCGGTGCAGTGACCAGTCCATCCTTCGTCATGATCTCAGAAACCGGTCGATCTTTTGAATCCAAAAACCGCAGGTCGCGTCGTGTCAGAATGCCGACCAGTCGCCCGTTGACTGTGATCGGGACGCCGCCGATATTGCGTTCGTCCATGATCCGCACAGCTTCGCCCGCAGGAGTTTCCGGCGGCAACGTGACGGGATCAACAATCACACCGTGTTCGCTGCGTTTCACGCGATCGACCTGCATCGCCTGCTGCTCGATCGTCATATTCTTGTGAATAATGCCAATGCCGCCCAATTGCGCCATGGCCACGGCCATGTCACTTTCAGTCACTGTGTCCATCGGGCTGCTGATGATTGGCAGATTCAAAGGAATGTTCCGCGTCAGGAACGAACTGATGTCCACTTCGGACGGAATCACTTCGCTGTACCCCGGTTCCAGCAAAACATCATCAAACGTCAATCCGCGATAGGCAATGCGATCCTGCATCGTAAAGGCTCCTTTGATTTGAGATTTGAAATTTGGGATTTGAGATCTCAATTTGAGATTTGAAATTTGAGATTTGAAATTTGAGATCCCAGACTTCAGTTTGAAATTTGAAATTTCAGATTTGAGTTTCCGTTTTGCCTTTTTCCAGGATGGCAGCATGGACGCGGTTGGACAGTCGAATCAATGTGGCAATTTCCATTTGCTCAGCTCGATCGTCAATCTTGTGTTCTAATTCTGCGAGCAGACGATCCACGTCCTCCTTGTCCAGCTGTTTGCGATACATTCCGATCAGGACCGGACGAATGAGCTTGCGGCGCTGCGAAAACGTACGACGCAGAAAGTCCAGAAAGAACCTGCGATCGTTGATTCGTGCGGCCGCTTCTTTGTTGCGCCAGATACTGACAATCGCGGAATCCACTTTCGGGCGAGGCCAGAAGACATTCGGTCCCAGTCGTCGCAGAATGCGGATACTCGCCTGCGACTGAATCCACACTGAAAGCGCGGAATAGCCGGACGTTCCATGTTCGGACGCCATTTTCTCGCCAAGCTCCCACTGGATCGTGCAGACCATGCGTTCCCAAGGCAGATCGGAGGCGATCAGGTTGGCAATCACGGGCGTGGCCACGCTGTAAGGCAGATTCGAAACCAGCTTCAACTGGCCGTTTGGCAGCGCTGCGACCTGAGCGCGGATGAGATCGCAAATTTCCGGTGCCAGCGTGTTCTTGTTCTTCAGGATGTCCTGGTTGATGAGCGTCACGTTGTCGCATCCTTTGACTGCTTCGGCCGCAAGGAGCGCCATTTTTGGGTCCACATCGACAGAGATGACTTTTCCGGCCTCTTCCGCCAGAAATGCCGTCATGCCGCCCGTGCCGGAACCGACCTCCAGCGCCACATCATTTGGCCCAAGGTTCGCATGGCGTACGACGAATTCGATCAGATTCACGTCGATCAGAAAATTCTGCCCCAGATCTCCGCGCGGGTTGAAGCCGTGCTGTGTGAACAGCTCCATCAACCATGACCGTGTCTGACGCTGAACATCTCTCATCGGAGCAGGGGACTTTCTGCGTTCAGCTGTGATCGCAGGCTGTTCGCCGTCTGCGGGGACAGGGAAATCAAACCATCAGCAAAACGACGTTCGAGCAACTGGTCCACGTACTTGCCAAGTATGTCGTTTTCGAGATTCATGACATCACCCACGCCCACCGTTCCCAGGGTCGTAACTTGTAATGTGTGTGGAATCAACGCGACCGAAAACCGATCGGCGGTGACATTGACAACCGTCAGGCTGATTCCGTCAATCGTCACCGAACCCTTGGGCACCAGCAGGCGATGTTGTTCGACGGCCGGGGTGAACCACATCTCGATCCAGTCGCCATTACGTACAATTTCGCTCACGGCCGCGACACCATCCACATGTCCTTGCACAAAATGGCCACCCAAGCGGGCATTTGCCGCGAGCGAGCGTTCCAGATTGACGCGACAACCGATCTTCATTCGCCCCAGATTCGTCTTCGACAGCGTTTCGATGCCCGCTTCAAAATCCAGCATTTCGCCGTTGATCGCGACGACAGTCAGGCAGCAGCCACAGATTGAAATACTGTCGCCCAGCGACGTTTCCGACGCTGGAAAACAGGCGGCGTCCGGAGCAATCGACAGGCGCAACCCAAACGGAAGCGAGGCGATTTGCCTGACAGTTCCCTGTCCTTCCACGAGGCCCGTAAACATGATAAATCAGCTTTTTGCAACGAATTCGCACTGTAAGCGAGTGCCTAAGATCACCAGGCGACACCCCTTGGGTCTGCCACCGTCGATCGTTGCGTGTGGAGTTTATCAAAATGCATCGAGATTGCACTGCCACAAGTAAAGTTTCCCAACGGCCCCGCAGTGTAAACCTCACGCGGTCGAAAGCGACACCAGCCCGAAGCATCTACGAGGGCTACAAATCCACGTCCCTTGGGCGAGCGGCAGGATAGAACTTACCATTCGCAATTTGTACGACGGACTTCCAGTCCGTCGAGTAGCACCATGCGACGGACTGGAAGTCCGTCGTACCGGTAAATTCATTTCTGCCGCTCGCCTTGCTGACGCTGCGGGTTACGATCCAGCACTCGCAAGAGTCTCATTTCTGACCGCGCGGAGGATCAAAGTCACTCTCAACCGTCGAAATTGAGTGAAATCGAGCTTCCCGGGGGTTTCCTGCGATTCAAAAGGCCGCTATTCTCCGTGGCTCAGATTTGGGCTGGCTTGCTCTGATTCTGCCACAATACAATGAAGAGCGTGCTTAGCCAGCGTCGATGTGGCTTCGACCAAAACCAACACTCATCCAAAAATCGTCAGGAACACAGACAATGGCAAAAACCAATCGTAAACTCACCAAGGCCAACCATGGCCAGCGTCCTTCCAGCTCTAAAGGACGACGGCTGAAACGCAAGCATGTGAAGTTGTCATAATAATCACGGATTCATTGATGGGTTGTGTGCCACTGGCTCTGCCAGTGCTCCCAATTTTCAGGATGCACTGGCAGAGCCAGTGGCACACGTAAATTCGCGCCGCTCCACGGAAGGTCCCTGGGAAACCCTGCCATGACCAACCCTCTGAACCGCCGTGATTTTGTCAAGCTTTCGTCAGTGGGTCTGAGTGCTGCGTCATTGCTGGGGACCGCACCAGCACAAACGTCACGCGGTGCGAACGAAAAACTCGTTGTCGCGCTCATCGGCTGCGGCGGGCGCGGGATGAGTGATGCCGACCGATTCAAAAATCTGCCCAACGTCGAAGTGGCCTGTGTCTGCGACGTCGATGATGCACGTCGCGCGTCGGCAGTGAAGAGCCTGAACATTCAGGCCAACAGGGCATTCTCGGATATGCGGAGAGTGCTCGACGATAAGTCGATTGACGCTGTGATCGTGGCAACTCCCGATCACTGGCACTCGCCCGCATCGATTTTGGCCTGCGATGCCGGAAAACACGTGTATGTCGAGAAACCGATTTCTCACAATATTCGTGAAGGCCGACTGCTGGTCGAGGCGTCGGCTCGTAACAGGACGCTCGTGCAGCATGGCACTCAATGCCGCAGCACGAGCACCATGATTGAAGCTGTGCAGCGGCTGCGTGAGGGAATCATCGGTGACGTGCTCGTCGCGAAATGCTGGAACATCCAGCGTCGTGGTGAACTGCCTCCCGGCAAAGAGACAACGCCGCCTGCGGGCTTTGACTACGACTCGTGGGTCGGTCCGGCAACAATGATTCCCTACCGGACAAACCGTGTCCATCAGCGATGGACCATGTGGTATCATTTTGGGGTCGGAGAGGCAGGAAACGATGGTGTTCACGATCTCGACTACACGCGCTGGGGATTGGGAGTCGAGACGCATCCCACAAAGATCTCGGCGAACGGGGGCAAGTACTTCTTCACCGATGAGACCGAGTTCCCTGATACGCAACAGGCAACGTTCGAATACCCGGGAGACGGCAGTAACGGCAGTCGCAGAATGTTGATCTACGAACAGCGATTGTGGTCCACCAACTACCCGCACAATTGCGATAGCGGAGCTGAGTTCTACGGGACGAAGGGACAGATGTTTCTTAGCCGGCGAGGAAAACTATCCGTCCTTGATGACCGAAATGCACCGATGAAACTCGACGTGCCACTCGTGGCGCAGGACGATGCCGCCCATGTGAAGAACTTTTGCGACTGCATCCGCAGCGGCACAAACCCCACGGCCGACGCCCTCACTGGACATCTCTCGACTTCGCTCGCTCATCTTGCCAACATTGCCACGCGGGTCGGACGCTCACTGACTTTTGATCCAGCCAATGAGCAATTCCTCGACGACGAAGAAGCCAACCAGTTGATCCGCCGCGAGTACCGCGATCACTGGGGCACGCCAAATGACGTTTAGAACCAGTCCAGAATCAACTTCGTGGGACGTGACTTGTTAATGGCTTTTCCTTTTGTTCCGGCCCAAAGGGCCATTCGTTCTGATAGCCTGGCCCATCGGGCCAGGAAACCATGCCTGTTGATCGACAAAGGCCCAACGGGCCGACCATTCGCCGTCACGTGCCATCATTCGGAGTCGAACTGTCGGCCCGTTGGGCCTTGAACGTCTCCTTGTTTTCGCTTCCAGGGCCGATGGCCCTGGCTATTGGAACTGCTGGCCCTTTGGGCCGAAACAAAAAAAGTCAAACTCCAAAAACACGGAGTCGTTCCTGGACGGGTTCTGAGATAGATCACAGCTGTTTCAAAACTTGAATAATACCCTCAACGCGAAATACACTTTATGCGACCATGGATCCTGGCAGAAACAAACTTCGGACACGTCAAAGATTGCGAATACGACGTCGCCGTGCTGCCGATGGGGGCGACTGAGCCGCATAATCTGCACTTGCCGTACGGAACCGACACATTCGAAGCCGAAGCGATCGGATCTCGAGTGTGTGAAGCTGCGTGGAAGCAGGGGGCGAAAGTTGTCCTGCTGCCCACGATTCCGTATGGCACGGAAACCAACCAGTCGGAGTTTCGTCTTTCGATGAACCTCAATCCATCGACGCTGGGACTTGTCATTCAGGATCTTGTCGAATCACTTGATGGCCATGGAATTCACAAGCTGCTGATTCTGAACAGTCACGGCGGAAATGAATTCAAGCCTTTGTTGCGGGAATTGTATGGCACGACAAACGTGCAACTCTTCCTGTGTGACTGGTTTCGCGGCCTGACGGCGGATGTCAGGAAATCAATATTCAAAGAAGCCGATGATCACGCGGGCGAAATGGAAACATCGCTGGCACTTGCTTATTTTGGGAATCTGGTCAACAGGAACGCGGATGGCACGCTGATCGCCGACAACGGCGAAACAGCCTCAACGCGGCTCGATGCAGTCAATCAGGGCTGGGTTTCCATCACGCGTCCGTGGCATCTGCTGACCACAAACACGGGTGCCGGGAATCCTCATGCGGCCACGGCAGAAAAAGGCGAGAGACTGATGCGAACGATCGTCGAGCGTCTTTCGGGATTTCTCGTGGATCTCGCCCAAACGGAACTCGATGGGCAATTCCCGTTTTGATGGCATCCACGTCGCTTGTCTGCGATTCCGGGACGTGTTATACCGCACGCAGTTGAGATACCTGCATTTGCTGAATCAGGGGGCATGGCGTGGCTGAAATCGATGTCTATAAGGACTGGCTGGGAATTCCGGAAGGGACACGCCCGCCGGATCACTACACACTCCTGCGCCTGCTGCAGTTTGAGGACGATACCGAGAAAATCCGCGCGAATTATCGCAAGCTCAATGGGCATGTGCGCAAATATTCGTCGGGTCAGTACGTGCTCCGGTCACAGGAACTGCTCAACGAGATGGCCAAGGCCATGCTGTGCCTCACAGACCCGGACGGCAAGCGCGATTACGATCGAAGTCTCGGACGTGAACCTTTGGTGACGGACGAAGAAGAACCGCAGACAGTGCTGGAGTATCTGATCGGCAAGAATCTCATCAAACGCTCGCAGGTGTCGGAAATAGAATACTTTGCCGAAGCTCGCGGATTGAATCATCGCGATGCCGTGATTCAGATGAAACTTGTGGAGCCCGTCGATGCCACTCGCGCGCTGGCGGTTGAGTTGCGACTGCCGTTCGTCGATCTGGAAGACATGCTGCCGGAAGACACTGTGCTCGACATGATCCCGCGTCGCGTCGTGAAGAAGCACTCCTGCCTGCCACTGTTTGAAGACCGGGGACTCATGCTCGTCGCCTGCATTGATGAACCCAGCCCGGCATTGGAAGACGAAATCCGCATCCGCTGCGGTCACCCGATCCGCGCCGTGCTTGCTGTGCCGCGCGCTGTCAATCAGGCCATCGCCAAATACTACGCTCCCGGCATGCGCGACGAACCATCAACGCCTGAGATTGAAGTGGAAGAACAATCGTCATCGAAAGGCAGCAAGGCTGCGAAGGCGAAGGCAGAGAAACCCAAACGCTCAACGCAGAGCAAGTCCGCTCCACTTTCGGCCGATGATCGCAAACAGCGGACGCAACTGAGCTTGATCGGCATTTGCTGGGCAACGATCGGAACCGTCGCTTTATTGTACTTCGTCCATGGTCAGAAAAGTTTCACCATGGACATTCCGATTGGCCTTGTCGTTGGTGCGGTGGTGGCGGGGATTCTGAAAGCGACATACTGGAAATAGGTTGTCGCAGTTCCTGAAATCGTGAGCGGAATGGCGCTAGCCACCGGTGTTTTCGTGTTGTTCTCAGACATTCACCGGCGGCTAGCGGTCTGTTGATTTAATGTATTTGGAAGGCCGCGGGTCATACTAACCCGAAGCGCCAGCGAGGAATTCAGCCATTTCAGCCTCGCTGGCGCTTCGGGTTGGTATTAAATCAACAGACCGCTAGCGCCGTGCCGCTCACTAAAGAACGATTATATCCGTGCCTTCTGAATTTCAAACACCTCAGCAAAGTATTAATTCGTGACAGCACCGAATCCGAATGAGCTGGCTCTGCGCGTCAACGAGCTGCGTCAACGAGCCCTCCATGCGGTCGAACAAGTCGTCGTCGGTCTGAATGACGTCACGGATCAAATGCTCATGGCGCTCGTCGCAGGTGGGCATGTGCTGCTCGAAGGCGTGCCGGGGACCGCCAAGACGACGCTCTGTCGGACCTTTTCAACGGTACTTGGCATTCACTTCGAGAGAGTCCAGTTCACACCGGATCTGCTGCCGTCGGACGTAACCGGTACTCAGGTCCTGGACCGGCAGACCAGTGACTTCGTTCTGCGAAAGGGTCCGGTCTTCTGTCAACTGCTGCTCGCCGACGAACTCAATCGCGCACCTGCACGAACTCAGTCTTCGCTGCTGGAAGCCATGCAGGAACGACAGGTCACGATTGAGGGCAAAACGCTGCCATTGCCACTGCCGTTTATGGTACTCGCAACACAGAATCCCATCGAGCAGGAGGGCGTTTACCGACTGCCGGAAGCGCAACTCGACCGGTTTCTGTTTCGCATTCATGTGGGCTATCCGGAGCGCGATCAGGAAGTCGAAATGCTGGAACTTCACAGTCGGCAGGTGGTGAAACCCACGGCCGTGACCACGGCGGAAGAGATCCTGTCGATTCAGCAACAACTGGATTCTGTGTTTGGATCGCGTGAGTTACAGGAATACATCATCGATCTGGTGCGGCAGAGTCGCCAGCATCCGGACCTCGCGCTGGGAGCCAGTCCGCGTGCCGCCATCAATCTGATGAAAGCCGGACGCGCCCATGCGCTGCTGTCTGGCCGCGGATATCTGACGCACGATGACATTCAGGCCGTGTGCCTGCCGGTACTCGCCCATCGATTGATCATGCGTCCGGAAGCAGAGATGGATGGCCGGTCGGTGGCGAGCGTCATCGCGGCCATCATTCGGTCTGTGCCCGTCCTGCAGGATCGACGCCGATGACGGGTCTCGCGCGCTGGCTGGCGTTGCCGGCAATTGCCGGGCTGTATCTCGGGATTCTCCGGGAACAAGCCGGACTCATGCTGCTGTCGCTTTCAGTCCTGGTCTGGTTGCTGGTCGAATGGCTGCTGTTCACGTGGCGGGTATGGTACGAATTGCGGCAACTGAAGTTCGAGCGCAGCGTCAATGGTCGTACCGAGCCCAGTGGCATCTTGTGGGCCGGACGCAGCGTCGCCGTCGAAGTGCGTCTGACGTCGTCCTTTTTGGGCATGGGATCAATTGTGCAGATTCGGGATGTCGTGCCTGAGAACATGGAAGTCATGGATCAGATGAATGACGTGACCACCCGGAGTCGATTTCATTCCGCCGTGTTCCGTTATCGCGCCACGGTACTGGGAGCCGGTCAATTGCATCTGCCGGGATTCCACATCGTGATGCTCGATCGTCAGGGATTCTTCCGAGCCGAGCGTTTCATCCCGCAGACGCAGACTTTTCGTGTGTTACCTGCGTTTCAGCAGGTCGGTGATCCTCAGCCGCTCGTTAAACGCATCAATTCGCAGCCACAGCATGGTATTCACCGCCTGCAGCGATCCGGGATGGGATCCGAACTGCTGGAGTTACGTGAATATGTCGCCGGTGATCCTCCGAAGAGTATCGCATGGAAGGTTTCAGCTCGCCGTGACAAATTAATGACGCGACAGTACGAATCCGAAGTTCCTGTGCGACTGCAGTTGTTTATCGACGGATCCATCGGGACGCGCACCGGAGGCTTCGGGCTGCGATTGCTGGATCAGATGAATTTCGTGGCGGCCAGTGTCGCAAAGGCTGCGATCTCCGCGGGAGACCCGGTCGGTGCCATGCTGTTCGATGAACGTGGCCTGCGGCGGATTCCGGCGGCCACAGGTGATCGCGGTTTTCATCGACTGCTGGATGCATTGTCCGACTTCAGCGTCAACCCCGCCCCGATCCCGGATCGATTGACCAATCGACTGATCGAAACAGCGATGGGAGTTGCGGCGGACCAGTTCCCGGAACTGCTGGAGGGCAGTGTCAATCACGTCCCTTTTCTGCTGTTCCCAATTTCACCATGGGCCCATAGCAGGCTCCGTGAAAGGTATCGCCTGGCGGCTGTGATCGCACAGTTGTATCGATTGTCACCCGTTAAACAATTGCAGCTTGTGTATGACGATCCGCTGATGGCAACATTTGCTCAGCATTTTCTCAGTCAGTCCGGGCTGTCCTGGATGGAACCTGTGGTTTCGATTCGCAATCGCGGCTTTCACGACGGTCTGGCCCGGATGGAAATCCTGAGTTCTGCATTGGCACGCGCGGTCTCACAAGCCCGGGACAATGAAGTGTTTGTCGTCTTTGCGGACTTACTGGAATGTGTTCCAAGCCTGTCGCACCTGATGCCGGCCGTCAAGCTGGTACTGGCTCGACATCATCGCGTGGCATTTGTCTGTCCGTCGCCCACTTTCCTGCGTCCCACCGCAGAATCAACAGTCAGCCGTTCAGTAGCAGCTGAAGACCTGCTCCTGGCAGCTGAGCAAATTCGAATGCGCGAGCTGGCTGCGCGGCTGCAGTTCGAACTGCGACGAATTGGTGCGACGGTCTCAATTTCCGGCGAATCGGGCGCGATCCACCTGGTGCTGAGCCAAATGTCGCTGGCGCGCACTGGCCGCATGGCCGCTGGAGGTGTTCGATGAACCTGCAGGATTCATCTTTTTCTCCGACCGTTCTCGAACCCACTCACGAAACATCTCAGTTCAGCGGACTTTTGATCGTTTCCGTTATCGCATCGGCCGTTGGAATTCTGTTTTTGCTGGCCCCGGAGATGGGCTGGCCACTCAGGATTTTTGTGACGACCATTATTCTGCTGACGCTGAAGTACTGGGGAAGTGTCATGGTGCTGGTCGCCGTTCAGGCGGATCTGTTTTTTCGCGAACCGCCACGCAGCGCGGCACTGCAAGGCGTAACCGGTATGCTAATCGTTTTTCTGATTGTGGCGTTGCTGATGTTCATCAACCGCAATCGTGTGTTACTAAAGCAGGCCGCCCGCCGCCCGCTGACCTCCGTCGTCGGTTTAATTGTGACCGCTTTCCGGAGCGAAATTACATTTGATTCCGGCAAAGCCATGCACGAGATTTCGCGAATGCTGGGCGCGACGATTCGAGCCATGGCGTTGCTGGTCGGCTGCGTATTTGTGTCGAGGGTCCTGCTTGGCATGCTTCCCAATCGTCGGACGATTAACAATGATCTGCGGGGATGGATGCTGGATGAATCGTCCGTGCTGCAGTGTTCTTTGCTGTTGACAGGGATGATTGCGGCGTGGATCGTGTGTCATGAAATTTCATGGCGACAACTGACACGCAACCAGGCGCGGCTTTATCTGCGTTCAGTGTTTTTGACAATTCATCATGCCGATTTGAGAATGGTCGTGCGAGGCCGGCTCAAACTGCGACAACGGCTTGATCGTGAAAAAAAACAACGTGAAGCGGCCGCGTTTGCCTGCCGGACCGAAAATTTACCGGAGTTCCGTCGATGATGTTCTTGATTCGTGAAATTGCAGGCTGGGTTCTCGTCGCCGCTGCACTGGTCGTGATGCGCATGGGCCTCAACTTCGCACTGACCTCAGGCAGCCCTAAGATTGTGGAGGCCTCCGTCGTGATTTTCGCATCACTCGGACTGCTCCGCGCCGGCATCCTCTTAATCCGAATCTCCACCGCCGCCAGAATCTGTAAGCTCGATCGACAACAGGACAAATCGCAGTAGTGCTCTGTCAATCACGTTTCACCCTTGAAATCTCAGTCGGCGGAGCGACTGAGCTACGTGGGCGACGTCGCTCCGCGACTCGCAATTATCCCGAATACCGAGCTTGATCGGCAGCTTCGACGGCGAGGACATCGCAGCGTTCGTTTTCGGCGTGGCCTGCATGGCCCATGATGAGCGTCAACGTTCTTATTGTTCGTCGACAGAGCTTCACCGCCGCTGAATTCCTTTTCTGTCTTTGTGGCGGGATGACAAAGTATATAGCCCTAGCCACCCGGACCAGGGTTTCCTTTAGGCGAGCGGCAGAAATGAATTTACCGGTACGACGGACTTCCAGTCCGTCGCATGGTGCTACTCGACGGACTGGAAGTCCGTCGTACAAATTGCGAATGGTAAGTTCTTTCCTGCCGCTCGCCTTACAGGCACCGTCAGTAAACAGCTGGACGGAAGGCAGAGAAGATGTTTCGGTGGTCATCGAAGTGTTCAGTTTTGGAAAAGGAGGGCAGGCACTAAATAGTGCGGAGCACCTTTCGGGTCATTTTGGCAATTGATACCTGACCCATTTTCCTTTCCCGCTTAGGACCGTTCGAGAAATAATTGACCGCATCCTCCTCTCCCCTGGCAAGGGGAGAGGGCAACGCCGTTAAGGATTTGTCGTCGTGTTTTCACCGAGTTTCTCGAAGTCCCTTCTCCCCCCTGGTACGGGGGAGAAGGTGGCCGAAGGCCGGATGAGGGGGTTGTTCGCTGGATCTGGCGCTATCAAATACTTAACGGCGTTGGGTGAGGGGTATAAAAGTAGACAGTTATTTCTCAAGCGGTCCTTAACGTTCGCGATAGACGATCCGACCGCGTTTCAGGTCGTATGGTGAAACTTCAACCACGACACGATCACCAGGCACAATCCTGATAAAGTGTTTCCGCATTTTTCCGGCAACATGTGCCATGACCTGATGGCCGTTTTCGAGCTCCACGCGAAACTGAGTATTCGCGAGTGCTTCGACAACGTTGCCTTCGACCTGAATTGATTCTTCCTTCGCCATTCCGAATTCTGCTTTCGCCCTTTTTTGATGATTACCCAAACCGTA
>CAMAVB010000212.1 GCA_945861465.1 Candidatus Kuenenia stuttgartensis | reverse complement strand
TGGCGTCCACTCGCGTTCGGCGAGTGGACGCCAGCGGTGGAGGGTTTTGAGATTTCATGGCGTAGCATTTCAATTGTGTTCTCGTCGGGGCGAGGCTCGTCTCGACGGAGCGAGACGGCTACATGAAGACGAACCAACAAGACATTTGTCCAGACACGATCGATGAAGACTCGATCAAACTCACGCCCCCCAATCGCCGTACCATTCAGTCTTTGACGTCACCGTGACGCCACACGTTCGATCGTCTGCAATTCTTCGGGTTCCAGTTGGAAATCAAAGACATCAAGATCCATACGCATGTGATCGGCGTCAGTGGTTCCGGTCAGGGGCAGCATTCCGACATCGAGTGCAAATCGAAAAACGATCTGGCTGACGGTTCGGCCATGGCGCTTGGCGATCTGGACAATCTCGGGACGCGCCATCACTTCGCGGTTGCCAGTCAACAACGAAAAGCCCTGATAAATCATGTCATTGGCGGCACAGAATTCCCGGATAAGGCGATCCCAGCTCCGGACGGCATAACATCGGTTCTGGACAAAGCGCGGTCGGATGCGTGCTTCGCGACACAGTGACCGGAGTTGTTCGAGGGTCACGTTGCTGACACCAAGCACACGTGCTCGACCGCTGTCGTGGATCATTTCCATGGCGCGCCAGGCCGCCCAATCGTCAGGAGTCAGGCCGATTCGCTGAGTGGGCCCGTGCAGTACGTATGAATCGATGAATTCGGTCCTCAGGTGTTCCAGCGAACTGGCAAACGATTGTTCCACCTGAGTGGTGACGGAGGCTGCAGGATCGTACGGCAGACGATGATCCTGCCCGCTCTGGAAGGTAAACTTCGTTTGCAGGAACAGATCTTCGCGGACCATCAGGCCGCTCTCGATTGATGCCGCGATGGCCTGGCCGACCGCCGCTTCGTGATAATGCCGCCGCTGGTTCGCGGTATCGATGCCACGAAAGCCCTGTCTGAGAGCCAACTCGGTCAGGCGCTGCGTCTCGTTCTCCTTCCATGCGGTTCCGTAGAGGAATTGGGGAAGTGGAACACGTTTGTTTTTCGTATTCTGAGGCATCTTGTGAATTCCGGATTTCAGCGACTGATGAATTTACGCCGTCTGTAGGGTGGGACGAGCGACAGCGATGGCCAACCATTCATTCTGGTGGGCCTGCGCTCCGCTGGTCCCACCCTACGTCGGTGTATGATGGCTGTACATTGACTGTTGCGATTCATACATGTTACGCTGGTTCACCTGAAAGTGCTCCATGAATTGAGGTTGCCGCTCACGCGCCGCAAGTTCCGGTGAAATGATCGTCAACGCATCCAGTTCTTTAGCGAAGGAGAATCCACATGCTGCGTGTGCTTGGCACAGCAAATCGTCTGTGCGATGGAATCACTCGCCGTGAAGTCATGCGAGTTGGCGGATTGTCGTTGTTTGGCGGCTTGAACTGGTCGCGCGTAGCTCAAGCGGCAAATGCGATTGAAGCAGACCGCGGACCGGCAAAGTCTGTGATCATGTTCAATCTCCTGGGCGGTCCTTCGCACATTGACATGTTCGACATGAAGCCGCAGGCCGCTCTGGAGATCCGGGGCGAGTTTTCTCCAATCCCGACATCAGTTCCTGGATTGACGATTTGCGAACATCTGCCACGGCTCTCGCAGTGGATGCATCGCGCGACGCTGATTCGCACGTTCAGTCATATGTTCAACTCGCACGATCCGCTCCCGTTCATGACGGGGTTTACGGATGGAAACCCGGCGGCTCAGGCGATGCCCACCGATCCGCCGGACATCGGTGCCATCTGTCAGTATCTGGGTCTCGGTCCGAAAGACCTGCCCGGCGCTGTTTGTATGCCCTGCTTTCCAGGGTCAGGAGAGAAGGGACATCGGCGTCGTGGTCCATATGGCGGATTTCTCGGCAAGCAGTACGATCCGCTGTTCACGCTCTGCAAACCCACATTTGCCCGTGAACCAAAGGTTGCCAACTACGACCCCGTGATGGCGCTGGGTGAGCCCGTCCCGCCGACAGCAGATGCACTGGCCGACATGACCGTCGAGCGACTCGATCGGCGACGCTCGTTGATCTCGCAGATCGATGGTGAATTCGCCCGCACCCAGGCATCAGCCGCCGTCGATACGATGCATGATGCTCAGCGGCGAGCTTTCCTGCTGCTGACCTCCGGGCGAACACGCGATGCATTCGATCTGAACCTGGAGCCCGCCGCGATCCGCGATGCCTATGGACGACACCTTCCCGGAGCGAGCATGATCATTGCGCGCCGGTTGGTGGAATCGGGAGTACCGTTCGTCAGCGTGCATCAGGAGATCTTCGACCATTATGGTCATGCGTACGATATGCATTCGAACAACTTCGGCATGCTGAAGAACCTGAATCTGCCGTTGCTCGACCAGGTGATTCCGGCCCTGCTGCAGGATCTTGATTCACGGGGACTGCTGGATTCGACGCTGGTTGTCGTGATGGGAGAAATGGGGCGCACACCGAAAGTGAATGCGTCAGCGGGTCGCGACCATTGGCCGCAATGCGGTTTCAGTCTGTTGTTTGGCGGAGGCGTGAAGCAGGGTCTGGTTTACGGTTCGACGGATTCGATTGGAGCCTACCCGGACTCGCATCCTGTGTCTCCGGCAGACTTTGTGGCCACAGTCTATCAGTTGCTGGGAATCGATCCCCATATGACGGTGCCTGACCGCAGTGGCCGCCCGATCTTTATTGCGCATGGCGGTGAGCCGGTGCATGAGATCATCGCCTGAGTCCCCACTCTCACTCACGCTTCACAGTCGGCTTAACGTAGGGTGTATCAAGTCCTGACGGCACCTATCCGATTCCGTACTTGCGGCATTTGCTGAAGAATGTGCTGCGGGGCAGATTCAGGCGGCGGGCGGCAAGAGCTTTGTTTCCTGAGGCGACCCGCAGAGCTTCCCGCAGAAGTTGTTCTTCGGAGTCGGTTGATGTTCCTCCGCCGCTGGTAGCAGAAAATCCTTCACCGTCTGTGATCCTCCGCGAGACACTCCGCACTGCTGACGCGGAGGATGCAGTGATTGCTGATCTGCCCGGTAGTCTGGCAAATTGTGTCTTGCGTTCGTGCCCCGTTTGAAACTCATCCGGAAGGTCGGTCATTGTGATCATGTCGCTGTCGGCCAGAACGACCGCCCGTTCAATCACATTTTCCAGCTCGCGAATGTTTCCCGGCCACTCGTGTGCTTCAATGGCTGCCAGGGCATTCGGATCGATCTGTCGAATCTGCTTCTTTGTCTTTTGAGCAGACCGGCTGAGGAAGAAGAACACCAGTTCGGCGAGATCTTCCGGACGTTCTCGCAGGGGAGGCAGTGTCAGAGAAACAACATTCAGACGATAGAACAGATCCGCTCGGAACTGACCGCGCGAGATCATATCTTCCAGGTTGCGATTTGTCGCCGCAATGACGCGGACATCAACATGAACCGTCTTGTCACTGCCGACGGCTTCGAAACAGCGTTCCTGCAGCACGCGGAGCAGTTTGACCTGCGTTTCAGCGGAAATATCACCGATCTCATCCAGAAACAGCGTCCCCTTGTCCGCCGCCATGAACCGTCCGGCTTTGTCGATATGGGCACCCGTATACGCGCCTTTGACATGGCCGAACAGTTCACTCTCAAGCAACGAAGACGACAATGCCGCGCAGTTGACGCAGACAAGATTTTCGGCAGCGCGGTCGCTGTTCCGATGGATGACACGCGCCAGGAGCTCCTTTCCCGTACCGCTTTCGCCACGGATCAATACGGTGGACGGACTGCGCGCGACTTTCTTCACCTGCGACAGGACGGTCAGTAAAGCCGTACTGCTGCCGCGAATTCCTTCACGGTCAAAATCCTGTTCAGATGCAACCACTGGTGCCTGTCCCGCATCGCGTTGAAGAGAAGTCAGTTCCGCGCGCAGCACCGCCATCTGGCGCTGCTGTTCGGCAATCCGATCCATCTTCATTTTTAATTCGGCATCCAGCTGCGCCATTGTCTGATTGGCACGGGAACTGTGTAAAGCCAGAACGCTCATCTGCGCGATGGCATGCAGGAATGCAATGTCTTCTGCAGTGTAGGCACCGCCTGATCGGCGACGGCCCAGGATAATCACGCCATGCACACCACCTTCGCCTTCCATCACGCACAGCAATTCCGATTTCAAGTCATGAAGCAAGCGCTGGACAGGAACCATGGTGTCGCGGTTTGCCTGAGGAATCCTCCGGATCACTGTTTCTCCGGCCACAAAAACCGGGACTTGCTCAGGTTTCAACTGAGCCGGCGCTTGAGACGTTGCCTTTGTACCGATCAGACGAAAACTACCCTGACCGTCGCGAACGAACATCATGGCAGAAGTGGCGTCCATTACGTCCTGGCAGGTTTTCAGAGTAATGTCAGCCATCCCGGACGGTTCCGTCAAATACGCAGCTGACCGATTCAACTGTTGCATCGCGCGATCGAGCTGATATTTCTCACTGAAGAACCTGCGATCCACAACTGTCTGCAGACGGTCTCGCACCCAGAGCGTGATACCTGCCGCCAGCAGCAGAATCAGAAACAGCGAGATCTCTTGCGTGGTTGATGAATTCAGCGGCAAACTGTAAGAATGTGCGGCTACCCCCCCCAACGCCAGGAATGTCGCGAAACCACCTGAAACCAGCAGGGACATCAGGATGTATCGTCGCCCCTTGTCTTCGGGATCTTCGGCCAGCATCAGTCGGTGCCGAAACATCCCGTGTGAGTACGCTGCCATAAAAAGCATACTTGCGATGAACATCGGGATCTGTGCCCGGCCCAGCGCAAATTCGATCTTCTGAAAAAACGCCAGGTAAAGCGTGTAGCCGATCGGAATTGTTGACAGCAGTGCGGCACCCAGGATCGTGCTGACCTGCTGTCGTTCACGAGGCGCTTCGATCGTAAACCAGGCATGGACCAGTTTGCAGACAATGAGCAGAAAATAGACGCATGCCAGACCAATCGCGGCATAAACCGTTGATCGCAGCAGATGCAGCAACTCTGTCGCATGAGACACCAGAACCAGACTTGGCGCAGAACCACGAAACACGATCTGAGTCAGGACCGCAAGTTTCTGGAACACATTTAAGTGACCACTCGTCGTGCTCCCGTTCAGGCTCCAACTGCTCCAATACACAATCACAAGCAGAAAGGTCATCAGCGCCACAGGCCCGAGAACGGCGACCTGGATGAGGGTTCGCCTTGTCCGAACCAATTCGGATTCACGAGGAAACACGAGGAAGAAATTCATCACCAATGCCGGCAGCGATGCGGCACAAACGATGAACGGAATATTCAGCAAGGGGTTGCGCGCCAGAACCCACCAATGAAAGCCCGCGACAAACGCTCCCATGGACGCACAGCACATCAGGCAAAAATTCTGCGACACGAGATCAAAAGGCCGATACCAGTACGACGTCAGAGCGACAGCGAGAATCGACAATTGACAGGCAAACCAGAAGATCGTCACGGAGACTTCACTGACTGCGATCGGACGTACGGGGACGTAGATCCTGTTCTCAAGCAGTGGTTGGGACGAATGCGTGTTTCGATAGACGATTTCAACCAGTCGCTCAGGGGGGCGCGAATGTTCCCGGCTGAATACTTCTACCAACGGCGGAACCTTCAGCTCTGCAGGATCAGAACCCGGAGCTAACTGTCCCCCTGGTGGAATTTTGGCAAATCGGAGACTCTGCAACGCCGAAACGAAGTCCAGAAACGTTCCGATCTCCTGACCATTCAAACGAACCAGCTGATCGCCGGGCCTTGGCTTGGGATCGGCATTCTCGTCCGGTCCTGCTACCCACTGTGATATCTGGATTCCTCCATTCTGCAATGGTTTCGCATCTGGAAGCAAACATCGAAGACCGACATCTGGAAATGTCGCGACATACCACAGAACGGTTACGCAGTAGACCACAACCAAGCCTGTGAACGTGGCCACGACACCCCGCAGATCGCGTGTCGTCGATTGAGAACCTACAAGAAAAAATGCCATCGTTAAATACCAAAAAAACGGCTTCGGCGCATGCTTCGGCGCTCAAGTCCGGCAGAATATACGGATTGAGCGCCGAAACTTCAACCAATTCGTCAAAGTTCAGCGCCGAAGAGACAATTTGTTTTGGGCGCTATGTTTCGGCGGATTCTGCAAAAACCTGTGTTTATATGGTCCAGGGATGATTCTGACATATCTCGACAATATTGGCACGACTTGTGCATTTGTGAATTCGTACCCAGCCGCCCTTTGGTTCGGTAAAGCAAGTGTTGAACGAAGAATACACTCGTTGCAAGAAGACGACCCAATTTCTTGCAGCATTCCCCAGTTCTCTTCATCGTTCTGTCCCCGCACATCGCTTACCGCCCAAAGGGCATTTTTATGCGCAGAGGTCGGCGTGCGTTCATGTATGATGTGGATTCATATCCGTCGTAATTCCATGAGACGCAGTCCATGAAATCTCGTTCGCTCATCCTGATCATCCTGATTGTGTTGCTGCCAACCGGGTTGCTCACGTGGTTTGGTATGCGAATCGCGCGCGACGAGAAATCGATGACAGAACAGCGATTCCGCAGTGTGATGGAACAGCGTCTTCAGGACGTCAATCGACTGATTGAACGACAGTTCGCAGAGACCGAACGTCGACTTCAGCGAGTCACGGCAATCGATGAATTTTCCGTCGAAATGCTGCGCGAACGTGTTCGTTCCACGCCTCAGGTGACTCAGGTCTTTGTACTGGCTCCGGATGGCGAATTGCTCTATCCGAGCCCACAAGGTTCACTCAATGGGACTGAACAGAGTTTTCTCTGGCAGGCCGCAAGAATGTTCACAGACCGTGATCTGCAGAATGCGGTGGCTCTGGCGGAAGCAACTGGCGGACGTGGAGATTTTGCTCCCCAGCCAGAACAGGTCACAGCCGACAGCAATGCCGGGGCCGCGATGTCTCGGCAAGCTGCAGAACCAATGGCTGCAATTCAGCCACAGGCTGGCGGCATGCCTGGTTTTCGTGCTTCGAGTGGCTGGTTTGTCTGGTATTGGGATCGTGGGTTGAATCTGGTTTACTGGCAACGTCGCTCGTCGGGGCATTTGGTCGGAGCGTCGCTGGAGCGTTCGCGGTGGATTTCCGACGTGATTTCTGTGCTGCCGGAAACGGACCGTGAATCAACATCTGTTGATCGACTCACTTCGTCGTTTCGAGTCGTGAATGCGGCTTCCGAAACGGTTTATGACTGGGGGCCGGAGATTGCAGAGAAGGCCGTGCCGTTCTGTGAAATTCCTGTCGCCGCACCGCTGGCATCGTGGAGGCTGCAGTGCTTTGTCCCTGGAGATCAACTGCTCGCCGGAACCGGTCGTGGCGCCATTCTCACGCTGGCTACCGGGCTTTCGGCATTTACGCTGACACTGGTTGTGCTGGCATGGTTGCTGTACCGCGACTATGCACGCGATATCCGGGAGGCTACGCAACAGGTGAGTTTTGTGAATCAGGTTTCGCACGAACTGAAGACGCCGCTGACAAATATTCGCATGTATGCTGAACTGCTGGAACGCGACCTGGATGAGGCGGAACAGGAATTTTCTGCACGACCACGCGAACGGCTGGCTGTGATCACGTCCGAAGCACAGCGGTTGACTCGCCTGATTGGCAACGTCCTGACATTTGCGCGTCAGAAAAGGAAAACGCTGGAACCACGTCCCTGCGATACAAATGTTGCGGCACTTGTGCGGCAGATCGTGGATCGGTTCACACCGTCCCTGACCGAGCACGGAATCGTGGTGATGTTCGAAGGCAGCTCAGAGCAGTCTCTGCACCTGGACCCTGACTTCGTGGAACAGATTCTGGGCAATCTCATCAACAACGTCGAACGCTATGCTGCCAGTGGAAAGTCGCTGATTGTTCGCTGTGCCACGACAGAATCCCGCGTCACCATTGATGTGATCGATGCCGGTCCCGGCATCGCTGCTCACCAGCGCGCCCATGTCTTTCGTCCATTCAGCAGGCTCAGTAACGACCTGCGCGCCTCGACCGGCACCGGAATCGGGCTCTCCATCGCCCGCGACCTCGCCCGCCTTCACGCGGGCGACGTGCGATTGCTCAATTCCGCCCAAGGATGCTGGTTTTGCGCCGATCTTGGATCATTGTGCCCCGTGTCTCCGACGCCGGCAGATTGAGTTTCCGGCAAGGCGTGGAGTACGTACGATATACTGCACGCGGTTGGCATTGGCTCGATTAACCGCGTACCCAGCGGGCCGCGATTGTTCTATTTGAAATTTCGTATTTGAGATTTGAAATTTGAAATACGAAGCGCGGGGCGTTGCCCACGCGGTTAAACGAATGTGTCATCCTCAACCGAGTGCGGTATAGCATCTGACTTGTTGTCGGCACAGTGCCCGGACTCAATGCGTTGTCCTATCGGATATAGCCATCGACCCAACCGCGCGCTGCCTGTGGCGGAATCGCATCTGCGAAGTCCGTTCCATCGGCCAGCGTGAACGATATCGCAAGGGGAAACGGGCCTTTGGGGGCTCCGCCTGTGTACGGGCCTTCTCCCAAGAACAACCCATTGGCAACCATGTTCAGTTGCGTAACTTTTCCGTCGGTCAGAGTCAGTTGTCCCCGCAGGCTGGCCGCATAGGTGCGGTCGCCGGACGCCGATTTCAGCACGACGTGGCCCGTAATCTGATCGCCATCAATCGCGAACTGTGTTAAGGCGACTTCTGACTTCTCCCAGAAGGGTGGTTCACCGCGAGTGTTATCCACCAGATGAAATTGAGCAATGCGAAGTCCTAATCGGTCAGGAAAGTCACCAGCGGCGAGAGCTTCGTGTTCTTCCTGCGTGATCCAGAGATTGTCCCGCGACAAAGACGTTTGAAAAATCTGCTGGAACTGAGTTTCCGGCTCGTCGTAGCCACCCATCACTTTGGCACAAACACGCACGATCAGCCCGCCTTCCGGCGGTTGCAAATTGAACCGCTTATCGATCTTTTCAGCCACCAGTTGTGTGGTTTCGGTCGGTTGGTATCGAGCCAGAGCCGATGTCAGCATTTTCTGAACCCGTTCGGGATCACGATTATTCGTATACCCGAGAAACGTTCCATCCGGAGCTGCCATATACAGCCCCTGGGTTGTGGCGTTTTCGAAGTCGTGACGTGGTCCCTGGCTGGCGATTTTGCGATAGAACTCGCCTTCGGAATCCTTCTGGCGGCGTTGATTCCACTGATCGATGGCGACGGGAACAGTTTTGGTTTTAGTGAATTCTACTACGGCGGGGTCTGCGAAGGTCGACTCACGGTCGAGCACACCATTGTTTCAGGTGCAGCCGAGCGGATGCCCATCCATGGCCCAGATGAAGATGGGTTTCTTCTCCGCAGCGGCAAGCTGTTGTGCACTGAGGACCGACGTCTTCCACGGCACTGACCGCCATAGCGCAGCATCGTCGGGCTGCAGCTCCGCATGGAGTTTCAGGAACTCCGCCTCCGTGAGTTCTCCAGCACGAGCCACAGCCGCAGTTGCCAACGATGCGACCAATGCCAGGAAGAGGAAGCGACCATCAAAGGACACACGCGGGATTCTCATCATGAAGTTCCTTTTGTTTGTGGCTGGCAGCAAAGTACGCTGCAGCGCAGCAGACCGGATTCAGGATTGTGACAACGGTCGATGCATTTTGTCCAGCAACTACTTTTTGGGCTCTATTAATGAGTACCCACATAATCAGAGACGAGGTACAATAGGCCGAGGTTTACATCTTTATCGACTGAACCGACCGGGAAGGAAAGCACTGATGGCCACTGTTGAAGAACTCATCAAAGTGTTGCTCCATTCTCCACAACTGCCGAATTTGGTGGACCGGTTGATGCCGCATATGAATTGCGAGTCAAGTCTTCATCTGGCCGACTCTGCAGCATCATGATTGCTGGACTTGAGTTCGAAATCGAAGCTATGTTTGATGAACAGAAAAGCCTTAACGCATTACGAAAGTTAATGGAGTGAACTACATTCGCTCGACCGTCACGGCCATGACAATCGGTGCCGTGCGATCCGGGCCTTTGACCAGTTCGATGGTTTCGATCACATCATGCTTCTTCGGAGTCACGGTGAGGCGGCGAATCTGCTGGCCACCGAGTGCATAAGCGAATTCGGATTCAGGCACATCGACGCGCCGGATATAGTCGGCGAAGTGAACTCCGTTGATGAGTTCAATATCCTCAGTTGAGCCATCTTTGTAGTGCAGTCGGACGATCATGGAAACAGTTTTGTTCGCATCGAATGGGAAACTCCAGCCACCGACGCCGCTGAGCAGGTGAATGGCTTTGGCTTCTGAATTGCATGGGAGCGTTACCGACTTTGGCATAGAGGCTGGCAGCGATGAGTTCGGTCCGTACAGCAGAATGATGTTCGGCACGGTTTTGCCGCGAGGATCTGTCAGGATGAATGGAACATCCTGAAAGATCTTTGGAGTCCAGTCACTGAACACCATGCGATCCGGACCTTCGTCGTCGTTACTAAAAAGTCCCCTGGTGCTGATGGCGGTTGCGTAGCGATCGAGCGACACGGGCATGAACTTGCCTTTGTCGGTCAGAAATTCCAGCAGACTGGTGATTTCTTCCGGCGACACTTGCTTTTCGAAGCCTTCCGGCATCAACGATTTGCGGGATCGAATCAGTTCATCAATGTCTTCGCGAGCGATCTGGTTCTCCTTGCCTTCGGTATCAATCAGCGTGATTGTCGTGCGGGATTCGCCGGACATCATGCCGTTGATGACGATGCCGTCGGTCTTTGCCACCGTATAGATTCGAAAATTGCCTTCGACGCTGCGGCTGGGGTCGATGATGTGAGTCAGCAGTTCGTGCTTCGGATGCACGGCCATTCCGGTGAGGTTCGGGCCGATGGATTTGCCTTCCGTGCCATGCATATGACACTTCGAACAGTGTTTGACGAACATCGCCTTGCCGACCTTGACGTCGCCCTTTTCTTCGCAGAGCGGGAGCAATGTTTTGAGCACCTTGTCGCGGTCCGCATCCGGTAACCCGCCGCCAGCCGCCATCAGCTTTTCGGCATCAGCACGAATAGCCTTGTCGGGATGGACTCGGAGAGCCTGCTTCTGATCCAGCGTCAGGTCACCCATTTCCATCGTTCGAGCTTCGATCGCTTTCAGCAAAGCACTGGTCGTTAACGGGCGCGACAGCAGGACACGAACGGTCGCTGCTTTCATCTGAGGGGTCATCTGCTCGCTTCGCTGCACGAGCTGTTCGCCAAGTGCTTCCGACGTGCTGAGTCCTGCCGCTTCAATGATCCCCACGGCCAGATCGGGTGAGGTCTGCAGCGTGATCGTGTCAAGCACTGAAGTCACCACTTCCGCATTGTCTGCCTGGAATCCGACTGCTTCCTTCGCGGCATTGATGCGTTCCGGTGCGGTCGCGTCGGCGTTGTTGACGACACTAAGAAGCGATTCGACGATTTCCCTGGCGTGCGATTCGAGCGCCTTTGATCCACACAGAGACGACAATTGCAGCAGCTTCCCCTTCGAAGATGCCGGGACACGTTGCAGTAACTTCAGCAGCGACGCTTCTGTTGCTTTGACGACCTCAATTCGATGTTCGCGCGGCCAGCCTGCGGTGAGCCCTCGCACAACGACCTCTATGAGCTGCGGCGGTGCGGACTCGAGACCTGCGAGCAGTGCCTGCAGGTTATCCGCCGATGGGCGACCGCGGGAAATGTGCTCGGCGATGATTTCGGAGGTTTGCAGTGCGGCCGCGCTGAGTTCCGGCTTGTCGGCCTTCGCCTGAGCGAGCGCCTTCAGGAAGGAAGCCGCATGCGTCGCGGCGGCGGCTGTAACAGCGTCACCTTCCCACTGATCCATGTTGCTTCGCTGAGCCAGGTTTGCGAGCAGCTGCCCAGCTTCATCAGACGGAGCCATGTCCGCCAGACTGAGAATCGCCTGCAGGCGAACCTGCACGTCAGAATCTGCAAAAACGTTTTTCGCCGCCAACAACATGGCCAAACCATGTTCATCGCGCGGCAATACAGAAATCACATTGCGACGAACCGCTGCCGACGGATGCGAAAGCGCTTTGCTGACGATCGGCCCAACCAAGCTGGCAGATTTGTAGCTGTGGTCGAGATGCATGTACCCCAGTCCGGCCAGGGTGTGAACCGCATGCACGGCCCCGGCGTTAAGTCCAATCTCATCAACAGACTCATCCGCCAGCAAAGCCAGCAGTGGCCGGAGAACTTCTCCCGTTTTGCCGGCATCTCGTTCAATTAAGAGCCGCTGAGCCTGCAGCCGCCAGTTCATCGACGGATGCTTCAGCGTATTGACAAGTTCCAGATCGGTCGCGTTCGCAAGACTGGTCCACGGATGCAGCACGTCCTTGCCGGCATCGGTCGGAAGCACGCGATAAATCCGACCGTGCTTCTTATCACGCAGATCGCTTTCGTAAGCATTGCCCTTCCCGGTCTTGAAGCCCTGCGGAGTTGGGTTGTGCTGGATAATGAAGTTGTACCAGTCGATAACCCAGACAGCGCCGTCCGGACCAATCTCCGCCATGATCGGCGATGCCCATTCGTCGTCGCTTGCCATCAGATTTGTGGGGCTCGTCGACTTGTAGCCAGCACCGTCGCGACGCAGGACAAATGTGCCGACAAGATGACCGGTCGGTTCGCAGACAAACGCCGTCTTATTCCACCACTGCTGCGGAAACGTCCTTGCCGTGTACAACGCATGACCGGCACCCGCCGTGTAGCCGCCGAACTGGTCAACCTGACGCACATTTTCGGTGATGGCTTTGAACAGATAACTGTCAGCAATCGTGCCGATATCAGGAGCTGCCCAGCCTCGTACTTTTTCGTAATAACGGTTCGGGATCGGCACGAACGTGCTTGGGTTGTGGTTCGCGGTCGAGCCAAAGATCAGGCCCTCTTCGCTGATCCCCAGACCCCATGTGTTGTTGTTGGTCGAACGGATGAATTCTACGTCGGTGACCTGTGGGGGATCTGAGTTCGAAAGCTTGAATCGCCAGAATCCCTGGCGGAACGACTGTGACGACTTGCCGTCGTATTCCGGAGTGCTGTCGTTGTAGCCCTGCATGCCCCAGATCCAGTTATCCAGACCGTAGCGGAAGTTACTGATTCCGCCATGCGTATCGCCAGCGCCGAAGCCTGTCATCAGGACCGTCTTCTGGTCGGCTTTGTCGTCACCGTCGGTATCCTTCAGGTAGAGTGTTTCAGTGGCATTCTGAACCACCGCGCCGCCACGATAGATCATGATTGCCGTGGGAATGGACAGTCCTTCGGCGAAAATTGTGAACTTGTCGGCGACGTTGTCTCCGTCGGTGTCTTCGCAGATTCGAATGCGGTCGCGGTTTTGGCCAAGCTCATTCGGATAGTCGAGCGTTTCACAGATCCACAATCGACCGCGTTCGTCCCAGTTCATGGCGATGGGTTTCGATTCGAAGTTGCGTTCATCGGCATACAGTCGAAGCGCCATGCCTTCCGGCATGACGTAGTGCTTCATCGATTCTTCAACGCTGAGCGGTAGCTGCATCGTGGTCTTTGGAGCCCCCTGAACACCCCACTGCCGGCCCGGCGTGTAGTTCGGAATCTTTGGCCCCACTTCAACGAATTCAAACGGAGCGACATCTGTACGTGGTTCCGTCATCTTCGGAGCAGCAAACGCTTCCAGATCTGCAAACGCGGGCACGACGGAAACATCTTTGCCACAGGCCCAGCGAATCCCGCGTTCTACGAGATTACTGAAACCCGGATTCGTCCATGTTCGTGTATCATGTCCCCAGGCCGTGTAGAAGACGCGGCCTGTTCCGTGCGTCCTCACCCAGGTCCACGGTTCCCTGTCATTTCCTTCAGCCTGTTCGCCTTCGACGCGGTATTCCAGGACCGTGCGGTTCTCTTCGTTGTGCAGGTGATGAATGTAGGTTTCATCCCAACTCGAAAATCCGCTGAAG
>CAMAVB010000211.1 GCA_945861465.1 Candidatus Kuenenia stuttgartensis | reverse complement strand
GCGGTATTATTGCCAACGTTCAGCACCCCGTACGTCGTGCCCGCCGTATTCCCGATCGACACCGTTCCATTGATCACGGTGTTGTTGATGACATTCAGGGAGACATTGGCTGCCTGCGTCATATCCAGGTCCGCGTTCACCGTCACGCCGCTCAGCGTCCCACCCGAAGCCGTTGCCACTAACTGGAAGCCAGCGTCGACATTGAGTGTTCCTCCACCAAGGGTCCCACCCGCCAGCGTCAAACCGCGTCTCGCTTGCGTGGTTGTCGCGACGGTCATTGTTCCGGAGTTGATGCGTAGCGCCGCTTCCGAAGTGATGCTTTTCACCGAGACATTCGCGCTGGAAACGATTGTCGCCCCATTGAATGCTGCACCAATCTGCACGTCGTCGTTCGCGCCGGGGAGCACATTTCCCGACCAGTTGACGGCGTCGTTCCAATTCAGCGTGCCCGCCCCACCATCCCAGGAGACCACGGACTCGGCGACGTCGGTGACGGTGACTGCGATATCCTGAGTGTCGGTGAGAGAGCCATCGCTGACCTGAACGGTCACGTTATAGATGTTATCAGTTCCGACATCGTTCGCACTCTCGAAGTTGGGTGCTGCCACGAAACTGAGGACGCCAGTGGTGCTGCCGATGGTGAACCTGGCTGCGTCGGCACCGCCGCTGATCGAATACGTCAGTGTCTGAGCGGGCAGGTCGGCATCGGTGGCGGTGACGGTGCTCACCGCGGTAGTATTTTCGGCAACGTTGACCGAGGCTGAAGCGCCAGCTCCGTTGCTGGTGATGACGGGGCTGTTGTCGTTGACCGGCGTGACCGTGACCGCGATATCCTGAGTGTCGGTGAGCGAGCCATCGCTGACCTGAACGGTCACGTTATAAATGTTATTAACGCCGACGTCGGTCGGACTCTCGAAGTTGGGTGCTGCCACGAAGCTGAGGACGCCGGTGGAGCTGTCGATGCTGAATTTGGCCGTATCGGCACCGCCGCTGATGGAGAACGTCAGCGTCTGAGCGGGCAGGTCAACATCGCTGGCGGTGACAATGTTCACCGCCGTCGTGTTCTCCGCGATACTCAGCGACGATGTGACTCCCCCGCCATCGGATGTGATCGTCGGCGCGTCGTTGACGCTGGTGATGTTGATCGTGAGCGTGTTCGCCGAGAGGTCAAGGCTGGTGCCTCCACCGTTGTCCTCGACCTGGAACGTAAAGGTCGTGCTGCCGTTCACGTTGGCTGCCGGTTCGTACGTCAGATTCGGGATATCTGCCACCGCCACGAATTCATCGGCCGCGACCGCTATGCCGCCCAGCCTAAGAGTTCCCGAGGCTGGCAGCGTGGAGATCTTCACGCGACTGAACGCATTGGCCCCGGCCGCCGAGCCAGCATCCAGCGGATCGGTGAAGCCGAAGTTGCTGGCTGCAAACGTGTAGGGCGTGTCCTCACTGGTCGTGACACTGCCGTCGGTGCCTGCGGGTGCATCGTTGACGCTGGTGATGTTGATCGTGAGCGTGTTCGCCGAGAGGTCCAGGTTGGTGCCTCCACCGTTGTCCTCGACCTGGAATGTAAACGTTGTGCTGCCGTTCACGTTGGTTGCCGGTTCGAAGGTCAGATTCGGGATATCTGCCACCGCCACGAAGTCATCAGCCGCGACCGCTATGCCGCTCAGCCTAAGAGTTCCCGAGACTGGCAGCGTGGAGATCTTCACGCGACTGAACGCATTGGCGCCTGCCGCAGATCCACTGTCCAGCGGATCAGTGAAGCCGAAATTATTGGCCGCGAATGTGTAGGTCGTGTCCTCACTGATCGTGACACTGCCGTCGGTGCCCGCGGGTGCGTCATTGACCGGTACACCAGTCAACGATTTGGATCCGGTGATTGCCGCCGCGATACCATCACTGACGCTGGTCGCGATCGACAGGCTGGAGTTGTAGTTCGCTGCGGGTGAGAATGTTACGCTGGCCAACAGCGTGTTGATGTCCGCAATCGCACCGGAAGCACTCCACACGCCAACTGCAAACGTGGAAGTCACAGCGCCGGAGGTGGCGGTCGTCAGGCTTCCTGCGTTGATGTCTGAAAGAGTCAATGTCACCGTGACGCTGGGAGAATCAACATCGCTTACGACGATATCAAACAAGTCGCGTGAGGTGTCTTCCGTGTACGATTCTGCGGCATCCAGATTTGTTGCAGTTGGTGCTGCGTTTGCCGACTGTGTCGTGATCGTCAGGGAATACTGACCGACCTCACCATATTCGCCATTGCTCATGATTCCAATGAAGTAATTACCGGCTGCAAGTGACTGTGTAATCGATGCATCAAACGTGATCGAATCGTCGCTCGTCGCCAGAACAGTCGTTCCATCAGTGTCATACAACACCAGTTTAGCGTCGAGGTTGTTGACATATTCATTCACATCGACTTTGATCGTCGTGCTTCCGGACGCAAGGAAGCGGAACATATCGATGTCGCTGGTGATGTGAATGATACCGGATGCAGAGTATGTGGTTCCAACAGGCGTAAGAATCGCGGCGCTGGCACTGACATTCGAAAAATCGTCTGCACGGTAGAGAATCGTGTTTGAGGCACTACTAATAACAGCCAGATCGTCCTGAGCAGCAACATTCGAGCCTCCCGTGAAGCCATCTCCGGTAGCCCAGATTTCGCGATTCAGACCCAGATCCAGAGTCGCCATAATCGCGCCCGGGAGGATCGTGGCATTCCCGGCGACAGCGCCTACCAGCACCGTGTTGTAATGATTCAGCCCTAATGCGTGACCAAATTCGTGCGAGCTTGTATTTCCCTGTTCGAGCGCGGACCCCATGATCTGCCCATTGAGCCCCGCTCCATAATTGCCGAATTCGTCGGCAAAGGTAAACGCAACATTGTCATACGACGTAAAATGCGCGTAAGAATTGGGAAATGCGGCACCTGTCCCGGCCCCAGCCCCGAGTCCCAAACCGGTTGGGCTGGTATTGGTGACCACCATGCGTTGCGCTTCACCGTCATTAAACGTGCCCGGATTCACCGTCGTAACGTTCAGGGCGAACGGGCTGTAATCTTCCGCAGCAACACTCCAGATGTTCTGCATAGCCAACCGGTCACCAGGTGAAAACGTCGCCGAACTGCCGTCGAGGCTAAAAGCGGATGCCGTATAGGGTGCCCAACGGTCTGTGGCCGACGAATGGCCGTCAAAATCGAGATACAGTGCATCGGTTGCGCCGGGATTGCTTTCCATCACGGGGACCGATGCGGCGTAATTGGTGTCGGCCAGCGCGTAGAGTTTGTAACTGCCCGCCGAAGCTGATTTGCCCGCCACTGCGATATAGTATGTGCCAGCTGCGATGTCGGCGTAGATTGCAGAATCTCTGAAACCAGCACCCGAAACCGTGAGATTGCTAATCGATGGAGCAGCATACGCTCGAAAATCGAGGCCATCATTGTTGCTCGAAATCAGATTTCCGACAGAGTCATAGAGCGCCATCACGGTATCGAGCGTCGTACTCAGCGGCGAACTAAGATCCCGCGAGTCAATGTCAAGAAACAATCCCGATGCCGCCGCAACCGTGATGGAAAAGACGTCCGAGACGTTGGCACTGATCGAATCCGACCATTCGAGCCAGGATGTGGCAGCCGTGCTGAGCACGTCCCCGGTCGGGACAGTCAGGCTGGTCGGATTGCTCGGCAAGGCAACTGAAATGGTGTTCTCGTGCGAATTGTTGTTTTCGAAGTTCTCGACGACCGCGTTCGCCGAATCCACATTGACTGTGAAAGTATGGATGCCAGCCGAAAGAAAACCGTCTCCAAATACTTTGTCCTCAACGGACTGAGTCGAATTGACGCCCAGCCCAGGCGAAGCAAAGTTCTGCGTTTGTCCCCCATCAAGCGAAAGCGCAACGTTGAACGGGCCCGCTGCCGCGTCGCCGGTATTTGCCCAGAGGGCGTCAACATACATCAAATCACCGATACGATACGCGGCGGCATTCGTGTGATCCCCGGGTTGTGTCGATACGACAACCGGCTCCGACCAACCGGACACCGTAACCGGCCGCAAGTCAGCAGCCAGGAGCAGTCGCTTTTCCAGCGATTCCGCAGATGCAGGTCTGGAACCGGAACGAGTGCTTTGTCGCCGAGACGTGATTCGCGAGCGACTCTGGATCGTGGATCGCAATGACGAAAGCCAGGAAGAAATGAGCACGGCGAGCCTTTGTTTGCGTGATTGAAGCAATTGCAGAGATGCGGGTTTCTCTGCCCCCTGTGCTCCTATCTCCGTTAGTCCGCCAACTGTCGCAATTTTTTCAAAGTTTTTTTGAGAGCGTGGTTTTGGGCGGAGATAACGAGCCGAGCCGGTCTGCGATTCCGGCCCAAAGGGCAATGCCGTGAAGGATTTCTGATTACGCAGCTGGGACCAGCGAGTAACGCGAGCGCCGGCCCACATTTTGGAATTTCAAATTTGAAATCTCAAATTGCACATCGTGGGCGGGCGCGGTTTTTCAGCCGCTGGCCCCACCCGGCTTTACGCCGGATGAGCCAGGGTTTGGAAACTACAGCGGAAACCGACTCGGTGCTTCGTCCCCGCCCGGCTTCACGCCGGGGGGACGAGGGTTTGAAATCGCTCGCGGCCAAGTGGTCAAACCAGGGCTCTACCGGCGTAAAGCCGGCAGGGGGCCGAGTTACGCATGGGGGCGTGTGGTAGTTGTCAAACCGGGGCTCTACCGGCGTAAAGCCGGCAGGGGCCGAGTTACGCATGGGGGCGTGTGGTAGTTGTCAAACCAGGGCTCTACCGGCACAGGGCCGGCAGGGGCCGAATCGCAGTGGGATCCGCCTGCAACCAATCAGTATCGTAGGGTGGGACCAGCGGCTGATAAGCCGCGCCGGCCCACCATTTGTGATTTGAGATTTCAAATTTGAAATGCCGAATGGTGGGCCGGCGCTCGCGTTGCTCGCTGGTCCCACCCTACTCCACAGGATCGGCGAATTGCTGCCATTGATGGCGGATGACGGCGAGTCGTCGCTGGACCGTGCTGCGGGTGCATTTCAGACGGCTGGCGATTTCGTCTGCGGCGTAGCCTTCCATCCGCATCGCCGCCACTTCTCGCAGTCTGGGATCATCAAGACTGTGGAAGAGATTTTCACACGTCTCGGCAAATGCCATGGCGAACTCGGGAGTCGGTTCGCGGGACGGAAGTTGCTGGATCCCGCCAGGTGCAGACGTGTCCGCAGAGTTGGCAAAGATGGAATCCGACAGCGTCCGGCGAACATCGCGTCGCTGCTGCTGGTCGTGCCGGTGCCGATCGCTGACCTTGTGAGAAGTGATCACCAGCAGCAATTTCCAAAGGCTTTCCCGATCCCCCAAATCGGGGAACCGTCCTGCCGCAATTCCACGACAAACGCTGTTGAATGCGCTGAGCGCCGCGTCTTCTTCATCATAAACCGGTCGCGTCTCCGGTCGGATCATGTGGCGTGCGGATTCGTACAGGCGACCGATGAAATGATTCCAAAGCCTGGTGGCCGCGTCCTCGTCTGAAGCACGCAACTCTTCAATCCAAAGCGTGATCGGGGTGTCCGCCGCCATAAATCACTTTACCTCTTCGCTTGATCAACAGCGCCATTCCGCTCCAGGCAGGCTCAGGCCGCGCGAGTCAAATCGCATTCCGAAGTGTCGATCCGTCCAATTTGTTTGCCTCCAAAGGATACAGAACTTCAGAACCATGTCGAACATATCCAGGGTCAAAAGCGTGGAAATCCAGCTCTCCACCGGACGATTTCAAACCTGAAGAAGTATGCGTATACTCATGTTCCTATGGGCATATGTAAATCATCGAGGTGAGAATGTCGGCCATCCTGTTTTCCGAGCTTTCCGCCGATGAAGTGCGGCAACTGAACGCTGTGTGCGAGGCATTTGAGCAGGCGCTGACCAGTGACCAGGACATTTTGATCGAAGATCAAATCAGTGCGGCACCTGTCCGAATCAGAGATGCGTTGTTCCAGGAACTGCTGGCGATTGAGATTGAGCTGCGAGGTTCGCATGAGGACATATCTGGCGAAACCGAGTATTGTCTGCGGTTTCCCGATCGCACCGACCAGATTCGGCTGGTCTTTGGGCCGCTGCTGAAAGGCCGGACTGAGACGCAGATTGTACAGGAGCCCGGATCAGCCGCAGGTGGATTCGATTCACCAATCCAGGCGGCAAGCGATCAGTGTCCCCGGCACATCGGTCGTTACCGCATCGAAAAACTAGTCGGCAAGGGTGGCTTTGGTCTGGTCTACAAGGCTTATGATGACAGCCTGAATCGAGCCGTGGCCGTTAAGGTACCGCACGCGGAACTGATTGCACGACCGAAGGATGCCAAGGTCTATCTGGCGGAAGCAAAAGCGGTTGCGCATCTGGACCACGCCCACATCGTGCCGGTGTATGACCTTGGCAGCGATGACCAGTTTCCCTGCTATCTGGTTGCAAAATACATCGATGGCACGACGCTGGCAGGGCGACTGGAACATGGTCGATTCGGTTACCGAGAGGCAGCGGAGCTGGTCGCCACCGTGGCCGAGGCGCTGCACTATGCTCACAAACGGGGGCTCGTTCACCGGGACGTAAAACCGGGCAACATCCTGATCGACAACGATGGGACTGCCTACCTGGCGGACTTCGGACTAGCACTGCGGGACGAAGATATTGACAGCGGACCAAGGTACGCGGGCACACCGTCTTACATGAGTCCCGAGCAGGCTCGCGGGGAAGGGCATCGTGTCGATGGACGCAGCGATGTGTTCAGTCTGGGAGTCGTCCTGTACGAGATGCTCACGGGGCGGAAGCCGTTTCGGGGCAACACTCAGGCGGAACTGCTGGAGCGAGTCACGACGCTGGAGCCTCGACCACTCAGGCAGTATGACGAGAAGCTCCCGGCAGAGCTGGAACGAATTTGTTTGATGGCGATGTCCAAACGCGTCGGCCAGCGTTACTCAACGGCGCATGACATGGCGAGCGACCTGCGGAAGTTCCTGGCTGAGAATTCTGTGCGTTCGGCAGTGGCAACCGGCGTGGTCCAGCCTGCGCCAGTCAGCGTTGTGGAAAGAAAAACGACCTCGGCCATCGATTCGACTTCAAGCAGCAACTCATCGTTAACCCCGATCTCGGACCATCAGCTGATCAGGATCGTCCCCAAAGGGCTGCGATCTTTTGACGAACACGATGCCGATTTCTTTCTGGAGTTATTGCCGGGAGTCCGAGACCGCAAGGGATTGCCGGAGAGCATTCGGTTCTGGAAAACCAGAATCGAAGAGATGGATCCTGATAAGACATTTTCCGTGGGGTTGATGTATGGTCCGTCGGGTTGTGGCAAGTCGTCACTGGTCAAAGCGGGACTGTTGCCCCTGCTTTCTGAACGTGTCATCGTTGTGTATGTCGAAGCCACCGGTTCGGGAACAAAAGCTCGTGTCCTGCATCAACTGAAGAAACGGCTTCCGGAACTCTCAGCGGAAACGGATCTCAGGGAAACGCTGTCAACGTTGCGGCAAGGCCGAAACCTTCCAGCGGGCTGCAAGGTTTTGATCATCCTCGATCAGTTTGAACAATGGCTGCACGCTCGGCGGTCCGAAGACGCCGCACGGCTGATTCAGGCGCTGCGGCAATGTGATGGCCAGCATGTGCAGTGCATTGTGATGGTACGGGACGATTTCTGGCTGGCCGTCAGTCGCTTCATGCTGGAGCTGGAAATTGACCTCATTCCGGGCCACAACATTGCGCTGATCGACTTGTTCGATCCGGATCACGCTCGCCGGGTTCTGGCGGCATTCGGTCGTGCGTACGGAAAACTTCCGGAGCATTCGCGAGACGAGTCACGACAGCAGAAAGACTTCCTGACGCAGGCCGTATATGGTCTGGCGCAGGAGGGCAAAATCGTGAGTGTTCGACTCACGATTTTTGCCGAGATGATGAAAGGCAAACCCTGGACATCTGTCTCGCTGAAAGAGGTTGGCGGCACGGAGGGGATCGGAGTGACGTTTCTTGAGGATTCGTTCAACTCGCGAACCGCCAATCCAAAGCACAGGCTGCATCTGACGGCGGCACAGCGAGTTCTGAAGATTCTGCTCCCGGATTCAGAGACCAACATCAAGGGGCGGATGCGGTCCTATGATGAGTTGCAGCAAGCCTCCGGCTACATCGGTCACACGCAGAATTTCGAAGACCTGATTCGGATTCTCGACGGTGAACTGCGACTCATCACGCCGACGGATCCTGAAGGAAAGGATGAAGGACGAATGAGGAATGATGAAGGAAGGATCAGTCCAGTTGCATTCGATTCAGCCTTCATCCCTCATACTTCATCCTTCCGCTACTACCAGTTGACTCATGATTTTCTGGTTCCTGTCCTGCGTGAATGGCTGACGCGGCGGCAGCAGGAAACCCGTCGAGGCCGAGCGGAACTGCGTCTGGAAGACAGGGCGGACGTTTGGAATGCCCGACCTGAGAATCGCCATCTGCCTTCGTGGTGGGAATACGCCAACGTTCGGCTCTTCACCAGGCGAAGTCAATGGACCGAACCACAGCGCCGGATGATGCGGCAGGCGAGACGATTTCTGGGTGTGCGGTGGGGAGTCGGGCTGTTGGCCGTGCTGGTGATGGTTGTCAGTCTTCAGCAATTCCTGAGTGCAGAGCAGCATCGCCAGCTGAAGGCTCGAACCGTCACAGCCGTGGAAGCAATGTCCAACAGTCGAGAAGTGATTGTGCCGCGGGCGATACAGGATCTGGAAGATTACCCGGCGCCGCTGGTTCTGGAAGAGCTACAGACTCGATTTGAGTCAAGCAGTGAAAGCCAGCAGCTGGCCCTGGCGTGTGCCTTGGCGCATTTTGGTGATGTGAACATCGACTTTCTGGTGGCCCGGATTGGTGATGCCCAGGCTGGCGAAGCCGATAATCTCGTGACCGCACTGGCCCATTCACCGGTGGATTCACTGGCTGCCATTCATCGGATCGCGGCTGCCGGTGACACGACACTGGATTTGCGTCTGCAACACCGCCTGGCGGTTATGGCGATGTACCTGGGCGACATGACACTTGCTGCGGACCTGAGCCAGCCGCGTCCAAATGGCGTGGATCGTCTGCACTTCCTGTTTCAATGGTCCTCGTGGCATGGAGACATTGCCAGACTCGCGACGGTCGCCCCGACAATTCAGAATCCTGAATTGCAAGCCGCTGTTTGCATTGGGCTCGGCAGAATTCCTGTCGATCAGGTCACCCCGGAGGTCAGACAGCTCTGGAACCCTGTTCTCAGCGACTGGTATCAGGATGCCCCTGAGAAGGGGCTGCACAGCGCGGTGGGCTGGCTCCTGCAGCAGTGGGAACTCAAACAACCAGTGATCCAGGTTTCAAGTGGATTGGTGAATGGTCGCGAATGGCAATTGAACTCTGCCGGACTCACGATGTTGAGAATTCCGGCGGGCCAATTCAATCGTCGTTATGGCGTCAACGCTCTGGCAGTTGCTAATGCTGATGAGTTCCTGAAGGCACCATTGCAGAAAGTCACGCTGACGCAGCCGTTTCTGATGAGCGACCACGAAGTGACAGTCGGGCAGTTTCAGCAGATGATCGACGATTCCAGCTACTCCGATCGGGAAAAGCGACACTGGACACGCACGGATGCGGTGTATAGTCCAACGGACGCCTATCCGGTCCAGCACGTCAACTGGAATGACGCAGTGTTATTCTGCAACTGGCTCAGCCACAAAGAAGGACTTACGCCGAGTTATGAGTTCACCGGCCAATTCTGGCAGATTCCCTCAGGAAAATACGAAGAATGGAAACTTGTTGCAGATGCGAATGGCTATCGACTGCCGACGGAAGCCGAATGGGAATACGCCTGTCGCGCCGGAATGGACACGCAGAATGCTGCAGGGGATGAAGTGAATTCATTGATCGCATCCGAGTTTTACACGGACCTGATCTCGGTCGATGGATACGGGAAACCAAGAGTCACAAAAAGGCTTGGAAGCATTCCGCCAAACGACTGGGGCCTGTTTGACATGCATGGCGGTGTCAGCGAGTATTGTCAGGACTGGTGGGGCCCTTATCATGAACCCGGCGAGTCAGGCGTTGTCAGCGATCCGACCGGCCTGGAGGAAAATATAGGATTGCTGCAGCGTGTGATCCGTAACGGAATTTTCTGGCGTCTGGATGCTGTCTTTACAGTCGGTGCCCGAAACGTCGGCTTCCGTGTGGTGAGGTCGATTGAGCCGTAGTTCGACTGTCCCAGATTGGTTGAAAAAGGTGTCTGGAACTCTCCGGCATCAGGTTTTTGCGGAGTTTCCAGATGCCTCCAAAGTTCCAGACACCTTTTTCAACGCGATTTCCTGCTCTTGGTTGTGGATCTGGGACAGTCGAAGTAGCGAGGATGGATTGTTCGGCTTCCATGCCTATGCCAGCACGTCCTTTACAACCACGCCTTCCACATCCGTCAGGCGTCGCTCAAGTCCGTTGTAGTAGAACGTCAGTCGTTCGTGGTCGAGTCCCAGCAGGTGCAGGATGGTGGCGTGGAAGTCGTGGACGTTGACGATATTTTCGACGGCCTTGTAGCCGAAGTCGTCAGTCGCTCCGTAGCTGAACGGAGCTTTGACTCCGGCACCGGCCATCCAGCAGGTAAAGCCTTCCGGATTGTGATCACGTCCGCTGGCACCTTTTTGAAACGTCGGCATGCGGCCGAATTCCGTACACCAGACGACGAGAGTGTCTTTCAGCAGTCCGCGTTGCTTGAGATCTGTGATCAGGGCCGCAGTGGGCTGATCGAGCACCGGGCCGTGGATGCTGTACTGTTCGGCCAGTACTTTGTGACCGTCCCAGTTGCTGACGCCTTCACCCCCCGTTTGATACGCGCCATTGAACAACTGGACGAAGCGCACGCCCTGTTCGAGCAAACGCCGCGCGAGAATGCAGTTTTTCGCGTAGGCAGCCTTCAGCGAATTCTGAGCGTCGTCGGCACCATACATGGCGAGCGTTGTTGCAGATTCAGTGGAGAGGTCTCGCACGTCCGGAATGCTGAGCTGCATTTTCGCGGCCAGTTCATAACTGGATATGCGAGCAGCCAATTCCGTGTCACCGGGAAAGCGTTCCAGGTGGCGTTCGTTGAGCCGCTTCAGGAAATCGCGAGTCTTCGCGTCAGCAGATTCGGAAATTGATTCCGGTCGTGCAAGGTTTCGAATGGGCAGAGACGTGTTGAAATCTGTGCCCTGATACGCTGCGGGCAGAAACCCCGGTCCCCAGTTGTTGACGGAATTCTGCGGCGTGCCACGTGGATCGGGAATCGCCACATACGCCGGCAGGTTTTCGTTCTCGGTGCCGAGTGCATACGTCGTCCAGGCTCCGATGCTGGGGAAACCATCCAGCGTGAAACCAGTGGACATGTAGTTCTCACCGGGGCCATGCGTGTTCGTCTTTCCCTTAATCGAATGCAGAAAACATATGTCATCCGCCAGTGCGCCGAGATGCGGAACAAGGTCTGAGATCATCTTGCCGCATTCGCCGCGTGGCTGAAACTTCCATGGACTTTGAGTCACATTGCCCTGTTCTCCCTGAAACGTAATCAGCTTGTCCGCGCCCGGCAGCGGCTGACCATGCCGCGCGATCAGTTCCGGCTTGTAGTCGAAAGTATCGAGATGACTGCAGGCACCCGAGCAGAAGATGACGACCACGCGCTTCGCTGCTGCGGGGAAATGCGCCGATCGTGAGCCAAACGGATGCGACGGCTTGATGTCCGGTCGAATTGGACTTTGACCGCCGACGGTGCCGGGCTGTTCGTCGTTCGCCTTCAACAATCCCTGCTCGGCGAGCAGCATCGTCAACGCAATGCCGCTGAGTCCGGTGCCCGCGTGGTCGAGGAAACCACGTCGGTTCAACAGATGATGGCCGGTGAATGCGTTGGATAATCTTATCGGTTTTGCAATTGACACAAGTTCGTTCTGCCTGCGGTTTTCGTAGCTGTCTTAGGACCGGCGCAGAAATAACTGTCGTCTTTTGGACGTGGGGCACGTTTATAACGTGCCCGGCACGATGGAATCGTGCCCCACTTATTTCTGTCTCAGTCCTTACTCATAATCTGACTCTTAGAGCGGAACTGAATATGGTGGCTGGGCGGCTTCCTGATGTCAACTCGGTTGCGGGCGAAGTCCGCGCCAAGGTAACCTGACCATTCTTTGAAGGCGTCCTTTCCTGCTGAGTTCATATGAGAGTCCACATTACTGAATCATCGCCCATTCTGAACATCCCTTCATGGCCGATCAATGACGATGGCGTGCGTGAAGTTTTTGCGCAGATGCTGGAGGACGGTTCGTGGGGACGTTATCACGGTCCGCACTGTGAGACGCTCGTGGCCGCGCTGCGTAAATATCATGGCGTGGATCATGCGATCCTCTGCAGCAGTGGCACATGCTCAGTCGAACTGGCACTGCGGGCGATTCCGGTCACAGCCGGGGATGAAGTGATTCTCGCAGCGTATGATTTCAAAGCAAATTTCGTCAACGTGCTGACGACCAGGTGCATACCCGTGCTGATCGACACAGTGGCGGATTATCCCATCCCGGATCTTCAGCAGCTTGCAGACGCCATCACGAATCGCACCCGAGCGGTCATCGTCTCGCATCTCCACGGAAATCTGGCTCCGATGCAGGAAGTCTGTCGCATCGCTGCGGACCGCGGAGTCGTCGTGATTGAAGATGCATGCCAGGTTCCCGGGGCGATGCTCGATGGCCGCCGCGCGGGAACGTGGGGCAATGTCGGTGTGTTAAGTTTTGGCGGTAGCAAACTGCTGACATCCGGACGCGGCGGTGCGGTGCTCACGTCCGATGCTCAGATGGCCCAGCGAATTCGAGTCTACACACAGCGCGGCAACGAAGCGTATCCGCTGTCAGAAATGCAGGCGGCCGTCTTGCTGCCTCAGCTTCTTCAACTGGACGCTCGCAATGCAGATCGGCATCAGCGGTTACTGGAACTGGTGCGGGCACTGGGAAACAGCGGCATTCGCCCGGCAATGAATCTGGCGGATACCGCGGGAGCGGTGAGCAATCAACCAGCGTTCTATAAATCTGCGTTCATGCTCCCGCAGAGCGATAACGACAACCAGCGAAAACAGTTTTGTGAATCTGCTCGCATCGCAGGCGTCCCTGTTGATCCGGGTTTCAGTGGACTGCACCGGGTCCACAGCAGGCAACGTTTTCGAGCCGTTGGCGACCTGCCAAATGCCACGCAACTCCACAATCGCCTGATTTCACTGCATCACACGGCCTTGTTGAGTTCTGCAGAAACTGTGAAACAGATTGCCGGAATTCTGCAGGATTGCTTTGAGGATAGATATACTCCCGGCGGCGTGGACGGGCGAGTTTAGCTTCCGCTCAGCAAACGTTGCGATTGGTGTTATTCTGAGAAGATTTATCCTGACCAGCAGGAGAGCACCTGGTTGAGTACCAAGTAGCCATCACTCTCTGAGTGATGAAGTGCGATTGATTGGGATAAGGGCGGATCAATCAGAACGCGACTGCCTCAGTGACGCTTGTCTGAACTGGCCAAATGAATCGCATTGCGTCACTCAGAGAGTGACGACTACTTTAGCTTGCGCGCGAAGCCCACGCCACGGCTAATTGGGTTGCGGGCGAGGCCCGCGCCAAGATTAAAAACCAACTCGCGAGTCGGCGGAGCGACATTGCCTACTTGCCGATCAACGCGAGGTTGTCGCGATGGATGACTTCACCGAAGGGCACGTGGCCGAGTGTGGAGGCGATTTGGTCGGAGCGGCGGCCCTGAATGCGGCGGATTTCGTCGGACGAATAATTGGCCAGCCCGCGTGCGATCTCAGTGCCATCTTTGCTTTTCAATCCCACCAGCGCGCCGGGTTCGAATTCGCCCTGCACTTCGGTGATGCCGACGGCGAGTAGAGATCGTCCGGATTCCCGGACGGCTTTGGTCGCACCGTCATCGATCACCAGCACTCCTGCTGGCGGGGCACCAAAACCGATCCAGCGTTTCCATGAAACAATCGCTTCACCTTTCGCCAGAAACACAGTGCCGGTTGATTTGCCTTCACGAATATCATCCAGGACCGTATCACTGCGACCGCTGGCCAGAATCACTGTTTCACCCATGCCGGTG
>CAMAVB010000210.1 GCA_945861465.1 Candidatus Kuenenia stuttgartensis | reverse complement strand
GCATCCGTGGTGCGAGACTGAGCGATTGTGGTATACTCGCGGCACTGGTTGGAATGCGCTCACTCAACTTTTCGCCCGAAGGAACCTGTCATGTTAAGAATCCAGTCGCTGGCTCTGTTGTGCATAATACCCGTCGCTCATGGAGACCTCAGCGCGCAACAGCAGCAGCACAAGATGACAAAGGCAGACGTCGAGCGGCAGATTGAAGAACTTTCCAACTGGGGCCGCTGGGGAAAAGATGACCAGCTGGGTGCTCTCAACCTGATCACTCCCGAAAAACGCATTCAGGCAGCTCAACTTGTAAAAAAGGGGATTTCGGTTTCGCTCGCACGCGATGTGGAAAAGGCCGAAGCACTCGACAATCCATCACCATTCAAACATGAAATGCTGAAGATCGGACGCGGCACGGATGGTCCCTGGGCCACCGATAATCTCAGCGTGGACTACCACGGCTTCGCCCACACGCATATGGATTCGCTGTGTCACCTGTTTTACAAGGGGAAACTCTACAACGGCTTCAGTCGGGAGACAGTTGGTCAGACAGGTGCCGAAGTACTGGCCATCCGAAACGTGAAGCAGGGCGTCCTGACGCGAGGCATCCTGTTCGATATTCCCGTGCTGCGCGGCGTGCGATTTCTGGAGCCGGGAACGCCGATTTACCCGGAAGACCTCGACGCATGGGAAAAGCAGGCCAGAGTGCAGGTCTCGAGTGGCGACGTGATTTTCATTCGAACTGGTCGCTGGGCACGCCGCGAACTGACTGGCCCATGGAGTGTCGATAAAGATGGAGCCGCCGGGTTGCACGCATCCTGTGCGAAGTGGCTCAAGGACCGCGACATCGCCATGCTCGGCAGCGACGGAGCCAGTGATGTGATCCCTTCAGGAATCGAGGGCATAGACTTTCCTGTCCATCTCCTGACGCTGCACGCCATGGGTGTCCATATTTTCGACAACTGCGATCTGGAAGACCTGAGCGAAACTGCAGAAAAACTGGATCAGTGGGAGTTCCTGCTGACGGCCTCTCCCCTGGCCGTGACGGGAGGAACAGGATCGCCGCTTAATCCAATCGCGACTTTTTAGCTCGTGTGTGGGTGACCGGTGACGGTTCAATCATCCAGTTGTTCGTACAGCGGCAGATGTCGGTAATAGATTTCGAGCAACAGCAGCTTCATTGACGTGGCGTACAATCTGCCTCCCCGTTGTTCCCAGTTGTCGGCGGGGTTCCAGGTGCCGGCCATGTGGCCGTCCTTGATCTGGGTCTCCACAACCATGTCGCGAAGTGCGGTATTCCATTCCTGCCAATAGTCTCCCTGCATGTGGTACATAACCTGCGTGCCGTAGTACCAGTAGTAAGACGTCTGCACCTGTCTGATTTCGGGAAGCTGAGTGAGCAGGTAGTCGGCACCGGCTCTCATGGCGGGATCGTTGCGGCTGGTGCCAAGAAACTGCAGGCACAGCAGGCCCTCGGCAGACATCGCGGGAGTGACACTGGCGTTGATGTAACCGAACTGACCACCGACGGGCTGATTCCCTTCAACGGATTTCAGCCAGCGTTGAACACCATCATGCACTGCGGCCGGAACTTCCAGACCAGCCATTTCTCCGCTCTTCAGGGCCATCACCTGCCAGCCCACGACTGACGTGTCGCCAGCTTCACCGGGAGTGTATCGCCAACCGCCTGTCGTCTTGTTCTGAGCCGCGATAATATACTGCAGAGCACGTTGAGCCGGTTCGCGGAAATTCGGATCCTGCGTCATTCCAAATGCTTCACACATGGCGATGGCGGCGATGCCCTGACTGTACATCTTCTGGCTGTCCCCGGGGCCGAGCAGTTCACCGTCCGGTTTCTGGTGATCGATCAGCCATTGCAGACCTGCCGCGACCGATTTTGCGTGTTCGCCATCGACGTGCGTATTGCCAGCTGCGAGTAACGGAAGCAGGGCGAGACCGGTGGCCGCTGTGTTTGACGATTCGCCGCCGAGTCCGGTACAAGCAGCATGCTTGCCGTTGCAGTTTTCGTGAAATCGGTTCAGGCTCCAGCTTCCGTCAGCATTCTGATGCTGAGTCAGCCAGACCAGACCGCGATTGACAGCCTTCTCCGTTTCTTCAGTGCCTCCAAAAAGTTCGATATACTGCTTGCGGGTGTCTCCCTGACGCAACGTGAACATGGATCGAAGTCCGACACTGTCCGCAGCCAGGGACACGGCGGCGGCCTTCGCCAGCGGTCGATCAAGCTGGCTGGCCAGTTTGTTGAACGTCGGCGGAGCGTTGTTGCGTTCGAGACTGAGCGCACCCACGACGATCCTCTGCTGGGTTCGACTGGCCGGGCCGGACATTTCCTGCGTCGTCAATGGCTGCGGGCCAGTCGCTGCGACTCGTTCCAGCGCCAGCTTCAGGTCGCTGTCGGCAGTTTGATCCGTCGCGGTGCTGTCGCCGGATTCGCCGGCGACGAGTCGCACGTCTTCCGCGTCGATCTGAGCGGTACCGACAAGCGGATTGCTGATCGATGATGGAGCAGTCGCGCGCGGTGGTACGATCGGCGACTTCGCGGGTTCTGCCGGACGATTTTCGATCGTGGATGTCTGAGCGTTCAGTTCGACGAACAGCTGTGGCTGACGAGTTTTGATCCGATCTCCTGCGGTGGCGAACGTGACAGGAACTGGCGTCGTCGCACTCACGCGATCCACTGTCATCAGCGAAGTCGGCTCAACGGTGACTTTCTCAACGGCTTCGACGGGAGCGGCAGGCAGCACGATGGATTCAGCGAGCTCCACAGATTCCGTGTTGTCTGGAACTGGCGCGACATGCACCGCCAGGGGATTTGACGGCAGCATGGTGGCTTGGCGTTCCTGTCCGATTTCCACTGCGGGCGGAGTCAGATCGGTCGTGGACTTCAACCGGAGCTTCATTGCATTGGGCACTTCGATGTCGAACTGAACGGCTGGGACCGGCAGTTCCGAGCGCGGCATGTCGATCTGCGTCGCAATGGGGCGTTCACCCGGCACTGCCTCAGGTTCCGGAAGTTCGACAGCGGCCTGTGCAAGCTCGGGGACCGCCTGCGCGATCGCCGGTGTGGGGCGCGACAAAGCGGGCATCACAGCATCTTTTGCTCCGGCCTGCTGCGGTTGTTCGCGTTGCGGTGGAACGAACAGGAGCCGTTCCGGCGGCAACCGTCGGGCCACGTCCAGCGGGATCGTGGGCAGTGGACTGTCGGTGCGTTCGGGAACACTGAACGATTCGGTTTCCTGCCGCACGACGTCTGGTTGCGGCAGGTTTTCGAGCGACTGCAGATCGGCCAGCTTTTCGTATGCAGCACGTCCGTCTTCGTGAGACTGGTGCTGATTGTCATCAAAGAGTTGAGTGGACGCTTCAGCATCGAATTTTTTCGACGTGATGACTTCAATCACCTTCGGCAGATTCCAGACCGCCAGCAGAAACACGAGCAGCACATGAATGACGAGACTACCTGCAAAGAACTGCCCCGAGGCCGCTGCCTGCACAAATCTGCCTCGCGCGGCAAAGAACAAGGCAGCCATCACGAGCACGACCAGCGTGAACAACAGGGCCTGCACCCAGATCGCGGAAATCGCGTTGAGATTCGACGTGTCCCATGCGGTTTCATACCGAATCTCCTCGGCTCGACTCAGGAACAGACGCTCGGTTCCGTCGCGATGAGCAGAGAACACCAGCGTGAATCCTTCCGCCGACAGCGCGGGCTCCGTTTCATGGTCAGGCGTATTGATTCCCGACCCAAGGTTTTCCGGAACCGCCGCCGCTGCCGTCCCTGCAGCGATGTTGCTGCGGAATAAATCGAGATTCCGCTGCTCTCCAGCACGAACAGTTCGGTCCGATGCAAAATACAGAAAAGCCCCGTTGGACGACACAAACGGCGCACCTTCGTTGCTGTCCGGACGATTGATCGCGTCGTGCGAGGCGACCGATTTCCACGGTTCATCAATGTCGTCTCGAACGCCGACATACACGTCGAAGGTGTTTGATTCTCGGTGCCGAAGCGTTCCGCTCCATGCATCGCCTCGCTGATCGCCCGGCGGGCCGGGAGTCGCTGCTGCACGGTCGCGATTCGATGCAAAATACAGCGAACGACCATCGGGCGAAATCGCCGGATCATATTCGTCGGCCGTGGAATTAACTGGCGTGCCGACGTTGACTGGCTGAGTCCAGTCCCCGTCCTGCCACTTCGAAGCGTAGACGTCGAACCCGCCGAGCCCACCCGGTCGATTCGAATACAGGAACAGTTGCCGCCCGTCCGCTGATGGCACGGCACCGATGTCATCCGAGACTGAATTCAGCGATGTCACAGGTTCTGCCGCTGTCCATACGCCATGAGTCAGTCGGCTGCGGTAGATGTCTGCCTGCCCGCCCTCTGATCGCAGTGCGAAGTACAAAGTTGTTCCGCCATCCCCGAAGCGGGGAGCAATCAGCGACGCATTGGCTCTGTCGAGCGGCACAATCGAAGATAGCTCAATCGACGGTTGCCAGACAATCCGCCGCTGCTGCAATTCGTCTGAGCCTGCCCGTCGGGGACTTCCATCGACGGGAACGACAGAAGAGCGCGGCTTCGGCACCACCCAGACGGCAAACAGCAGAAGCACAACCACGGCAATCAGCACCGGCAATTTAGGAACACGCCGAAACGCAAACCAAGCCTGCGAGGCGTCGGCGGTATTCGAATTGTCCGATCGTTTTTTCAACTGATGGCTTTCGGTGAATCCCGGGTGAACTGCGTCAGGCGAACCTCAAGTCGGTAATCTCGTTTAACGGCGAGCCGCAGGCGTAGGCGAACGTGACGCCTACGCCTGCGGCTCGCCGTTAAACGATTAACACCCCAGTCTCCAGACCGCATGTTGGCAGACTGCCGATCCGGGGCGTCCCGGTTGATGACCCCACAGTCATCTGAAACATTTCCAACCGTGATTATAGGCTGGCCAATGGCTCCGCGTCGAACCATCATGGGCATGGTCCGCCGCACTTGCTTTCAGGCCCAAAGGGCCGACCCTATGTCAGCCTGGGGCACCGCCCCAGGAATTCGATGATGCCGCACCACCAAGCCCCAACGGGGCGGCCTTACCACGACTTGCCGATTTAGGGCCGCTCCCTTGGGGCTTTTCTACGCTGTTGTTCATCGAACCCAGGGCGTTGCTCTGGGCTGACATAGGACCGCCCCGTTGGGACTCAACAGCCAATCGACGACCACCATTCACCGGATTTCGCCAATGGTACTACAAACAGCAAATGCAGGTTTAGCACCCCACGTATTTTGCTACACTGCCGCGTACTCCAGGATGACTCGTTGAATCATCCGATGTCCTACGATTACTGAAGGTGCCAGGCCATGAAAACGACGCATGAATACCGCGGTTACGTGTTTACCGTGACATACGGCGCGAAAGACCCAGCATACGTTGTCGATTTCAGCGACATACAAGACATCATCACAAGCGGCGGTACGCTGGGAGAAGCCTTCAGCAATGCTTGTGAGGCACTCGACCTGCACCTGGAGAGCCTGCAGAAGCTCGGCAAGCGAATTCCCAAACCGAAGCATCGCCTGGTTGTGGAGTCGGTTATGTAATGCCAATGCATCCTAAGTGGCCCAAATCACCCAATGCGATTCTCGACCCGCACTTGGCCAATCGCGGCATCGAACGCGACCTCGGCCCTGAGCACGCCGACACGTTCTGCCGCGACCCGCACAAAGACCTCAAGGCCGAATATGTGCTGGCCAATTCGCCGTTCAACGATTCGGACTGGCACCGCCGCGACGAGGACGCTCCGTGGAAGTACGGCCTTCCACGAAAGCGCGAAGGCCAACTTCGCCTGAGTGCGACCCTTCATCCTCGACTGCGCATCCCTCAGAATGTCGTTGCTGCAAGTGAATTACGAGTTGTGAGTTGCAAGCGATTCGGGCTTGTGTAACATCAGCGTTGCAGATTATGGCTCTGGTTTGTTCAGGGTGACTTGGAATCATGGCATTTCAGACTGAAACATTATTCGTCCAGTTTCTCCGCCGCACCGCAAGTACGGCGGTCCCGGAAGAATCGTCGCCTGCTGTGAACTTCCTTCTCGAAGAGCGACTACCTGTGCTTCGCGAGCAAATCTTTCTTAGCTCCACGCCCGGTCCGACGCCGACAGGATGGGATATTCCGTCGTGGTGGCAGGCATTTGGAAATCACTACAGCGATTCCGTGGCACGTCCCTTGCGTCGCGCGTTGGACGTCTCGACCTTCGCTACCGTGAATCAGGACAATCATTTAGCCATCGAATCCCATCAAGACGCCGTGCGGATCGAGTCGCTCAAGGCTATGCATCAGCGCTTTCCGGGAGACTTCGACTCCACATCAGACCTTGCGGCGGAACTTCGCAATCTCATTCGTTCACGACAACCCGGCCAGTCCGGCACCTTCAGCGACGACCAGCGGAGCCGACTAGCTTCATGGTTGGATGAGCTGAACGAAAAACGCGATGCGCGCCCGGCGTTTGCAGCCCCGTTCGGTGAAGTCGAACACTTGCTGGCAGCTCCCGACTGGGCCACGCAGTTGCGGAATGTGCTTGGACTCGCCCACTTCGGTGGATCGCCATCGAAGCCTCTGCCGGTAGTTTTGTGCCGTTACAACCTCGCGCGAGTCGAGCGTGCGGCGCGAAAAGCCAAAGTGGCGGCATGGGCAGCGGTCCCGACGGTGCTTGAAGCGGGAGGAACTTCTGGCCCTGGTACAGCATTCTTCCCGTTCCCACAAGCCGCGTTAGGCAGTAACCCGTTTGGATTCGGTGTCACGATTGACCTTGCCGCAAATGGAGGTTTGGATTTCAAATCCGAACTTCTCCACTTCCGCCTCGACTACACTTTGGATGATTTCGTCATGGTCGGCGATCTCACGGACGAGATAACCATTACCCAACTCTCAGCCGCCCGACAGCGACACTTCGATTTGTTGGAGCCGGACTTTCGCTTTCGTACCGATGTGTCATGACCATGAATGAAGCCCTTCAACGCTGGCGCGACGAGTTCGCGCGGGAACCGGACACCGCCTTCGATCGGTTGGTGCGAGGTCTCGTTCCGTTGGGTGCGGCCGGTCAGCTTTCGTTCGGCGAAGTTCTGCATGGCCTCTTCGAGCCGGGAGATGCGGCGCTCGACATCGCCGCCGCGGGCTGGTTGGAACGGCACATCCTGGGACTGCTGCCGGACGGCACGTCGTTGCATCGTTGGGTGGCGGTTCTGGAGGAATACTTTCGCGGCATCGCGGCGATGGAACTGACGCGGACTGGCGAGATTCTCCGCAGTCAGCACAAGGGCCTTCGACTGTGGCTGCATGGCTTTTACGAAGGCCCGGATCGTGATCCGGAAGGCTCGTATCTCCTCGCGCTCACGCGTGCTCAAGACAGCCAGCGGTTCTCATCCCTGTGGCGACGTCTGATTCTTGGCGAGGAACTGGCGGGGCGGTCGTATCTGGGCGTCGGCATCCTCGGCTTTCGCAAGATGCCCGGCCACGACGGTCGCGAAGCGGCGGATGTTCCGGAGGGACTGCTTCAAGCATTGGTGAGACTAGGAGACAAACCGGGAACCGCAGAGGCCAAGTGGAAGCAAACGGTGCGCAGCCTGTTCGCCACCTACCGGCGGAGCGAGAGCTACTGGGTCGACCACTTGGCACCGCTGCTGCCGCACCATGAGCAACCGTCAAACGCTCGCGCGTGGCTTTCGGCGCTGCTGCCGGGAATCCCCAAGTGGCGTCCGCCGGTTGCGACGACCGCGACTCTCGTGAGACGAGTGCAGCCGGTTCCCCGTTCCGTTCGCGAGGAATGGGTTCAACGCGTCGAGAAGAATCCCGCCTTGTGTGACACGCCCGAGTTTTCATCGTTCTTGGACCAGTATCGCGCGTATGCCGAAACGACCGGAGACCCGGAATACATCAACAAGACCTTCAACAATCTCGCCACCGTCATCGTCCGCGCCGACCACCGGCGGGCGGATTTCGCGCTTTCCTTAATCGAAGAAGCCTTGGACTGGGCACCGTCGAATCCACACAACTGGACTTCCTACGCCATCGTCCTCAGTAGCGCGCATCGCGAGGAAGACGCCATCAGCGCCCTTTGGGAAGCGCGACAGCGTTTCGCTTGGAATCCCTTCATCCGCAACGAACTCGGCCGCATTCTGCGTCAGAATGGTGACCTGACCGCTTCCGAGGGAGTGCTCCGCGAAGCGGTCGGCCATTTCCCGAACAATGTCGTCTGCCGAACCGGATTGGCGGATTTGCTGATTGATTTGTACGACGTGGAAGAGGCCGAACGCCTATTTCGCGAGGTTTTGGTAATCGACGGACGTAACCGAGTTGCGAAAGGCGGGCTCGCCCGCGCTCTGTCGATCCGCAGCGCCAGAACGCGCGACGTCGAACTTCGAGACAAGGCCAAGGGCCTCTTGGAAGAACTGGCCTACGAGGGAGACCACGACGCGCGAAGCCGTCTGCGGAATTTCGACGATCAATGGGAACGCGCAACGACCGATCCGACGATGACGTTTCGACGCGAGACCGGAGAGCAACCGCCGACTGCTCGGCGAGCACAGCCGGGACGGGCGATGGCGGACATGAGTGTTGCCGAGCGACTGGGGCGGGCGATGATCCTGCTCTGGCAAGCCGAACGTGTGTCAGACGCGGCCGAGAGGTCATCGCTGTGTGTCCCCGCGACCGCATTGCTCGATCTGCCCGAAGACAAGATCGACGATGACCTGCTGGCCGCGTTCGTGGAAACACGCGGCCTGGTCTGGCTCGCGAGCGGCGATGCGCGACGCGCGCTGGACTATTTTCAAGAACAGATTCACCGCTACGGACGGGGCGGCTGGATCGGCATCCGGCTCGGCGAACAGCGCGCCCGCATTCTGTTGGGCGAGCCGAGCCATGCCGACGACACCCTCGAAGCTCCCAGTTCCGAAAGCGCTCGCTTCGCACTGCAAGTGGCGCGCGTCATTCAGAAATTGTCCGCCTCGCAGCCGGAGTCCGAGGTCCGTGACCTGCTCAAGTCCCTGTATCCCCGCGCCGCCAACTACGCCGCGCGCGTCCAACCAGATGCGCACGGGGGACTCGCCATCAAAAGCGGCGCGGAAATGCTCGGTGCCTTCCTGCAAACCTGCTGGTTCCGCCCCGCCGGTGTTCAATCCGCCGAGGACCTGGACCGCCCCGACGCCTTGCACGCTGTCATCGTGCAAATCAACAAGACCCGGACAGACACGTTTGACGTGATTTCCAACTCCGTGATGGTCCAAGCGGCGTGATTGCCGACATGCATCGCCGGGCCGTGTTCGGCGAGTACGTCTTAGTCTGCGACATCCAGCGCTTGGAAAGTCAGAATGAAGAATGAAGAAGTCAAAGCGGTTCAGTTTCAAACTTCATCATTCTGGGTTCAGTCTTGAGTCCCACGCGATCCGGCAACTCGTCTCGAAGGCCATCGCCGGCCTACCCAAAAATCACGCTTGCCGGAAACGGTGCGTCACGCTCCGCTTCACGCACCCTACGATTAGGTCAACCACCCGCTAACGTTCTTCCTGGGCCGCGATGCGGTAGTCCATGCCGACTTCGTTGCATAATCCCATCACGCGGACTGCGTGTTTGAGCGCGACGTCACCGTCGCCTCGAATCAGGACTGACTGGTGGGGATTGTTCTTGTGGGACTCGTGGATGATTCTGCCGAGTTGCTGTTCGCTGACTTCGCTCTGCACGATCTTGTATTGACCGTCCCGCAGCACGTTGACGATGAGTTCGGGAGTCATCGACAGGGGCTGGGCCTGCGTGACTTGCGGCAGCACGACATCCAGTTCGCGTTCTTCCTGATCATATCTGGTCGCGACCAGAAAGAAGATCAGCAGCAGAAACACGACATCGATCACCGGCGTCAAGTCCGGACCTGCAAAGTCGTTTGTGTCCATTGGTAGTTTCATAATGCGCTCTGATTCGTATGGATTTGACGATCCTGATTTCGATGCGATCGCTTGATGGAATATGGTTTTCCGTCGGGCTTGCCCCGACGGGAATACAATTGAGAAGCTACGGTTGGTAGCCCTTCAATTAACGCCCCAATCGGGGCGAGCCCGATGGAAGCGGATGGCTATGGGAAATAAAAATCCAGTCCAGCACAGGACCGAAATCGTCTTTATCTTATTGTCATCCGTTTTTCGATCGGTCGTACACGCCCAGTGTCGTCACTGCTCTCGGTCTGCGGCGTGTTGGCCGCACGGTTTTCGACTCGTGCAAAGCACTGAAATGCGGGCATCAGAGCTTCGTCAATTTCGCGAAAGAATTTTTCAAGTCTCCCGTTGAAGTACGCGGCGCACAACACTGACGGGATGGCAATCATGAGGCCCGCGGCCGTGGTGACCAGAGCCATATAAATCCCCTGCGCGAGCATCTCTCCCTTGCCCAGTCCCGCCTGGCTCGCCGTTTTGAACGCGATGATCATGCCGACCACTGTCCCCAGCAGTCCGACGAGCGGCGTCACGCTGCCTGCCACCGTCAGGGGACGCACTTTGCTTCGCAATGCTCCCATTTCACGGGCGGCCGCGTCTTCCATGGCTTTTTCGATTTCAGGGAGCGGCCGACCGGCGCGTTGCACGCCCGCCAGGAGAATTGTTGCCACTGTCGCAACATGTCTGTCGCAGAGGGCCCTGAGGTCCTTCGGAGTGGAATGGTCGGATTCAACTAACTTCTTCAGTTCGCTGACAAAGCTCGACGGCACAATGTATTCACGGCGTGTGTTGACCAACCGTTCAATCGCCACGGTCACCGCGATGAATGAAAACAGCCCCAGGGCGACGACGAACGCCAGCCCAGTAAGACCAGTGCCCATGATGAGGTCCAGGATGGACTCATCTTCCGGTGTCGGTTCCGCTACGGCTTCTGCAGCCGGTGGAGCCGGTGGAGCCGCCGCTGTGTCTGCCGCCTCGTCACCCGACAGGATTGGTCCGAACAGTGCCAGCAGCAGGACCGTCGCGGCGATGGTGATTCGATTATTCCATGGTGTCATTTATCGACCTCTTTCAGTCCGGCAAGCAGACTTGCCGCATCATTGGCGCGCGGATGTTCTGGAAACTTATCGATGACCGTTTGCAACGACTCGCGGGCCTTGTCGGGCATCTGCAGTTCGATGAAACAGCGACCGGCTTCGAACTGGCCAAGTGCCTGCCATTCGGGATAGGGATATCCGAGTGCTGCTTCCAGAAAGTGCTGCCACGCGACGTCGTATTTCTTCTGCGCGAACGCACATTCCCCCATCATGAATCGCGCCTTCGCGGCGGTTTCTGTGTTTGTTTCTTTGGTGACCTGTTCATAAACCTGAATGGCCTGATCGAGCTGATTCTGATTCTGCAGAGCGAAACCCAGGCCGTAGCGGGCCTCGCTGATCTGTTCGAACTTCGGGAACTGTTTCGTCATCGCATCGAAGTGCTGCTGAGCGAGCGGCCACTGTTTCAGTTCGTTCGTACATGTGCCCATGCGATACAGTGCGCGTGCTTGCCATGCCTCTGACTTCGCGTCGATTGTCTTCTGGTACCACGGCAGCGAATCCTGATACTTCTTCTCGCGAAAGAGGCTTTCCGCGATGAGCCATGTGGCGTCGATCAGCAGGTCACCGGTGGGATGTTCACTGATCTGAGACTGCAGCGTGACGGCCGCCTGCGAGAACGCATCCAATGAGAACTGCGACGAGCCTTTTCTGTACTGCAGCCGTTCCCGCAGTTTTGGGTCTTTCGCCTTGGCAAGTCCCTGATCGCACGCTGCGATGCTTTCCGCAAACTGCTGTTGTGTCGAGTGAAAGTCACTGACCCGAAGCCAGCATTCGGGTGCGAGATCGCTGTCCGGAAACTTCGTGGCGAGGTCGCGGAACGCATCCGCCGCTTCTTTTGCTTTGCCGGTTTCTGAGTACGCAAACGCCAGTTCGTATCGGACTTTGTCGGCGGCAGAGTAATCGGGTTTGGCGTTGAGCAAATCATTGGCAATCTGGATTGTCTGGTCATGTTGTTTCAATCCGGCGTGGCATAATGCGAGAGAATACTGGGCATCGAGCTTCGCATTTTCATCGGCCGGATTGCGTTTCAGGTACTCCTGCAGATCAGTGATCGCAGCGGCAAAGTTCTTCTGGCGGTGCTGGCAGAGTCCGCGCAGGTAGAGCGCGTTGGCGGCGACGTCCGAACTGGCGAACTTTGAGAGCAACTCATTCAGTTGATTGACCGCACCGGTGTAGTCACCCTTGTCGAACAGAGACGCTGCGGAACCATAGGCTGCACGGGGCGCAAACTCACTGGCAGGAAATCGGGCAATCACCTGCTGGAACGCTGCGACCGCCGGGTCAAACTTCTTCTGCTGTGCCTGAATCTCTCCGAGTCGAAACCACGCGCGGTCCGCGAACTCGCTGTTCGGATACTGCTGGTTCAGTCGATTGAGTTCTGCGATGGCCGGATCCGGCTGCTTTGTTTCGACCAAAGCCGTGGAAAGTGCCAGCAACACTTCGTCACCCCGATTCCAGTCGCCCTTCGATTGCCGCGACGCCTGCAATGCCGTCACGGCTTCAGCGGGGCGTTTTGAACTCATGTAGCTCAGTCCCGTCAGGAACTGCGCTTCCGCCAACAGTTCCGGCTCCTTCAATTTCGGCAGCGAGGAATTCAGGAACGCGATCGCCGGATCGTGCTGATCGCGTGAAAACAGGCACAACCCGATACGAATGTGAGATCGCGGCGCACGAGCATGTTCAGGAAACTCGCCAACCAGTCGTTGATACAAGGCTTCGGCTTTCGCGAAGTCCGGTGCAGCTCCTGCGATGCGGCCCTCGGCAGCGACAAACAAGGCATCGGGCAATAGAGCATGCTTTGCGAACAACGGATTGCTCAGAAACGCATCGCTTTGCTGCATGGCACCGGGTAGGTCGTTGAGCTGCAGGGCTGTCAATGCCGCTCGATAGCGCGCGTCAGCGGCGAGTTCGTCGGTCGCAAACCTGTCGGCGAACTGAGCGTACAGGTTGCCCGTTTCAGATCGCCGCTTTTCGTCGTCGTAGATGGCTTCTATTCGCGTGAAGGTCAGATCGGGAACAAATTCGCTCTGTGGCCATTCGGCGATCGCCTTGTCGAGGAAGCCGATTGCGGCAGGTGCCTCCTTCAGTTGAAGCAGCGTGCGTCCGAGCCACCACGCCGCTTCCGCCGATTCATTCTTCTTTGTTTCGGCGGCGAGTGTGAATGCGCTCTTCGCTTGTGGCAGCTGATTCGCCAAAAACCGGCACTTGCCGCCTTCGAGCAAAGCGACGGAAACGTATTCGCTGTTCTTGAACTTTTGCGGCAGTGATTCGAACAGATCTGCCGCCTGCGGCAACTGATTCTGTTCGCGCTTCGATCGCGCCTGATGGAAAAGTGCCAGATCAGCCATCGCGAATTCCTTCACTCCGGCGGCGGTTGCGAATTCCGTCTCGGCTTCACCGTGCTTTTCCAGTGCCGTCAGTGCGAGGCCCAGCCGCAGCCGACATTCCGCTGCCCTGGTGTCACCGGGAACTTTTTCAAGGAACGTGCGATAGGCCTGAACCGCCTCCATGTCGTGTCCCACGTCCTGCTGCGTCGTCGCCAGGGCAAACAGAGCCGTCGGCAGCAGCGGGCTGTTCCCGTGCTGCGCGATGAGCCGTTGATAGATCTCAATCGCCCCTGCCTGGTCACCTGCCTGAAAGACACTTTCTGCATGGTAGTAGAGCGCTGCTGGCACGTGAGTGCTTTGACCGTAGTCCGTGGACACCTTCGCAAATTCCACGGATGCTGCGCGAAAGTCATCCGGCTTTTTCGACGCCAGAGCCGTATTGTAAAGCCCCAGCCCCAGGTTGAACTGCACCGCATCGCGCTGCTCGAATTTTGGGAACTGGTTCAACACCTTGCGAAACGTCTCGATCGCTTCGGGCCTGGCGGATTGCAACTGACAAACGCCCAGATGATAATGCGCATGGGCAATCCTGCTGTCGCCGGCATACTTCGCAATGAACTGCGTCCAGCGAACGGCAGCCTGATCAAAGAGCTTCTTCTTCTGAAACCCCAGAGCCACTGCGTACTCGCGCGTGGCCACCGGATCGACAGCCTCATCCTGGGCTGACAATAGCCCAGTGGTCAGTATGTGCATCAGCAGCGTACAGAC
>CAMAVB010000209.1 GCA_945861465.1 Candidatus Kuenenia stuttgartensis | reverse complement strand
CCTCACCCAACGCCGTTAAGTATCTGATAGTGTCAGATCCAGCGAATAACCCCCTCATCCGGCCTCCGGCCACCTTCTCCCCCTTACCAGGGGGAGAAGGGACTTCGAGAAACCGTGTGAAAACACGACGATAAATCCTTAACGGCGTTGCCCCTCACCCCGCCCTCTCCCCTTCGCGGGGGATAGGAGGATGTGGTCAATTATTTCTCGAACGGTCCTAAGGTATCCGCACGCCTTATTTTTCAACGGCCTGCTGCAAGGCTAAACTCGGGAATCGGCGTGTGCACAGCGTCGATAGGTTGTTTTAGAAGCAAGGAGTTGGGCAGAAAAATGTTGGGCAAAAAAGATACCGGACATTTTTTGCCCAGCATTTTTTGCCCACAGGGGTGTCGTACGATGATCGATCTTAGCCCGGCAGCGGGCCGTTGTTATTTTTCTGTGGCCCGCTTAATTGTTCGGAATCTGCACTGCGATTTTGAGTGCGGATTCCACATGAGTTCTATTATTAAATTGCCTTTATACCTACATGCGACATCACCATTCTGGAATCTGGCAGCCCGCCAGGAGGTTTTGCGTTCCAGCCACGAGAAGGCACAAAAGACACAAAGAATCACTCATTCCATGGATCGTGTTGTGCTTTCTTTGTGCTTTTTGTGTTGTTTCGTGGCCAGAAAAAAGTCCGGATTTGATCGCTTTGTCCAATGAATTCCTGACGCTTCAATCCCAGTGAGTAAGCGGGCCATCGCTATTTTTCGTCAGACTCGGGCTTTTTTTCCGTCGAATACGGGGAGGATTCCACATCCACCGTGGGGGGGAATCCGTTGAGTTTTCGCCAGACTTCGAACCACAGAGGCACTTGTTCCAGCAGCACCCAGCCGTTCGCGCGCACGCCCTGACGCAGGAACCGATCCTGAGGCCACTGAATCGCCTCAGTGGCGTCCGGCAGAATCTGGCAACGGAATTTTCCCTTGCCGTTATCCACCATATCGACTGACACAACCGTGCCCCCGAACGTACCGACAGCGACTGACGGCCAACCGGCGAACTGGACAGCGGGCCAGCCTTCAAACTGCAAACGGACATGACGTCCCGCCGCCACCAGTGGTGCATCGTTGCCGTCCAGCCAGATCTGGACGGCTCGCTCACTGGTCTCAGGCACGATGGTGCAGATCGGATCACCCTTCTTGACCATCTGCGATCCCACATTCGCGCTGAGATGGACCAGATATCCGTCGAAAGGGGCGATGATTTCCTGAGTACTCTGACGAGAAACTTTCGATTCCATCTCAAACTTTTCTTTTTCCGCCTTGGAAACTTCAGACTTCGCCTTGTCGAGCGCGCCTCCGTAATACTGCACGTCAGCTTCAGCTTTGTGGATGTAGGCTTCACGATCGCTCTGCTTTCCCATCAGTTCGGCGCGTGCGGCAGAAGCGTTTGCCGTTTCTTCTTTGACTTTGGCCTGGGATTCCTGGAGCTTTCGTTCGATCTCCTGCAATTTTTCCAGCGCGATGTTTCCTGCGGCCTGCAGATCCTTCGCCCGATTATACGCGGCCTGCAATTGAAAGATCGCGGCTTCGGCGATGGCGAGTTTCTGTTCGGCGGCCGTGACTTTTTCTGTGGCGGACTGCACATAGGCGTTTTGAGCCGCTTCGATCTCCGTGGCAACTCTCCGATAGGCCGCAAGCTGGCCTTCGCTCGCAGTGACCATTTTCTGCGAGGCATCCAGAATGGCAATCGTGTTTTCCATCTGTCCCTGCAGGCGAAAAGTATAGGAATCATCAATGTCCCGGATTTCCGCGATGAAATCCCCTTTCGAGACACGCGCATTCTCAAACAATTCTTCATTCCAGCGAAAGATGCGACCTTCGGTGGTTGCTTCCAGAACCTGCTGACGCTCGCGCGGCGCGTAGGCGATGACGTAACCGGCACCGGTAATTGTCTGTTGCCATGGTGCGAAAGCCATCAGAAAAATCGTCGCGATGAGCAACAGCAGCAGGATGCCGGCAATTCGTCGAGCGGTCCTTGATGATCTGTTCAGCCGCAGAGAAGGCATGAGCGCTTCGGTGTAGGCAACCGGTGTCAGAATTGAGCGCCGCCGCGGGGTGGACTCAATGGATGTGGGCTGTGTTGTAAGGCTGGTATTCATATAGTGACCGATCTGGTGTGTCAGGAACGTAACGACAACAGTCGCAGGAGTCAGCGAGCGACTGGCGTGAGATCAAACACGCTGTCCATCAATGACTTCAGTTTTTCTCGATTCGTGACCAGCACGATCGTCCACGGTTTCTCAGCCGCGACGATGCGGTCAAGAATCCGTGCAGCGCTGGGGTCAGACATACTGTCCAGGATTTCATCCAGCAGCACGATTTCGGGGGATCCGACGATCGCTCGCGCCACCATCAACCGGCGCAACTGACTGGTCGTGAGTGGTGTCCCGGCGGAGCTCAGTGGCGTCTCCAGTCCCTGCGGATGGTGCTGGACCCATGGCAGAAGTTCCACAAGCTCGAGGGCCGCGCGAACATCGCCGATGCTGATGTCCGGGCGCTCCAGATGTACGTTTTCCGCAATCGTACCCGCAAACACTTCCACATCGCGAGCCAGAGCCACCCGTCGTCGCAGGACATCCGGACGAACGTCGCGCGGGTCAATTCCATTCACAGTGACCAGCCCCGAGGCGGGTTCTCGCAGACCGAAGAGCATATCCAGCAAAATGCTCTTTCCACAGCCACTCGCGCCACTGATTGCGATTTTACTGCCGGACTGAATCGTCAGCGAAACATGGTTCAGAATCTCACGTCCGTCCGGGAGAGAATAACTCACATCCTTGACGACGATTCCTTTTTCTGAACCCGTTGTCAGCAGGCCGTCCGTTCGTTCAATCGGCAGATCAAACAGCGATCCCAGTTTGTCGATCGAAGCCATCAGGTCGTAAAAACTCTCAATGTGCTTACCAAGCTTGGCGAACGACCCGACGACCACCGCCACGATCAGTTCCGCGGCCACAAGCTGGCCCAGGGATAACTGTCCTGAAATCACCAGGATTCCACCGATCGCCAGCAACGCAGTGGTCGCCAGCGCCTGCAGTAACAGCATAAAAATGATCTGCCGGATCAGCACCTTGAAGTGTTTCTTGCGAGCCATCAGGTAGTCGTAAATCAGCTGATCCGATCGTTCCATCGCAAACTCAGCCGCTCCGTCGTAACGGAACGCCGTGCGGCAGCGGGCCAGATCTTCCAGCCAGGCGGCCATCGCGTATTTGGTTTTCGATTCCTTGATGCTGGTCTTCACTGCTCCGTGACCGAGTACAAACATGGTTAACAAAATCGAAATGACCAGCACAATGTCGAATGCCAGCAGATACGGATGATAAAATGCGAGCACCGTCATGCCGACGGCAATGTTCAGGACCAGCGAGATTCCGTCCAGTAACAACTGCGCACTGATCTTCTGTACTGACGCAATGTCAAAAAAGCGATTCACAAGTTCGGGTGCGTATTTATCATCAAGTGCCTCCACGCGGGTTCGCGGAAGCCGAAATGACAACTCCGCAGCAACTCGGGCGAACAATCGCCGCTGAATGATTTCCACCACACACGTCTGAATGGCTTTCAGCGCCGCCTGGAAGAGCAGAAACGCGAGCAACATCAGTGACAAGACAATCACCGGCTGCAGAAACCGACCGAATGCGACGGTGTTGACCAAGGCCTCCACGGCCAGTGGAGTCGTCATCATCAGCATACCGGAAATCAGCGCAAAAATCACAATGACCCAGATGTCAGCGCTTTCGGCTCGCAGGAGTGACAGCAACCGCTGCAGAGGTTTCGTCTCCCCTGCATCCGCCACCATCGACTCGGATAACGTGAGTGGCGGTTCGAAGACAACGCATCGCAGAGTCCCCTCGAATCCATCCTTACGCAGCAGTCGTTCGATCTTTCGTGGCGATACAATCTGGACCGGGCGATCCCCAGTCGGTGTGGAAAAGCTGATCCGCCGTCCAGTCCGCATCAGCGAATGCCACGTCTTCCCGTCGTCTGAACGCAGGATCACGACGACGCCGTCCCAGACCAGCTGCACCAATTCCCGTGCATCGCCATCAATGACTCGACACCCGCGACCAAGAGAATGCCCTGCTTCCACAATCCAGCGCCACCAGCCGCCTTCTTGTACACCGAAAAAGGTCTCTGCGGCCTCGTCAACGGAGCGCCGCACTTTGGACCGATCCACATGCAGACCGTCTCGCAGCGCAATCTGTTCGAAAATCCATGTGGCCGCGACTAAGTCTCCTTCGGAAGCGCGCTCTGAAGATTCCATACGGCTCATCCACTCCCTGGCTGTTGTCTAATCCTTCGCCTCAGCATTGTCTCAGGTCTTGCCCGCAGCGAGCATTTTACCGAACGAACAGAGATTTGCTCAACGATTGATTGGAACCTGCGAATCGACAATCCCCGTTGCCGGTTGCCGATGCAGTCTTCGTCCCGCTTCGGGAAGTCATACCTGATGTCAGGCGCATTGTACGACGAAAGCTGCCGCATGATCTATCGCAAGTCACAGCGCACAACCGCAGGCAGATCAAATCGAGCCTGATTCCGACCAGCGGTTCGCAGGATGCTCCAGATCACACCTAGCACATTCTAGAAAAACGGGATTGAACAACAAATGCATAATACGTTGCGAAAACATTGATTTAATCAATGCGTCGCCATTGCCCGTTTCGGTACGAAAACCAAATCCTGCGGGGCACCTGAACATTCATTTAAATCAATAGGTTAGCAATTCAATTTGAATTTGTCAATTTTATGAGGGTTAAATAGAGTTGACGGTTCGCGGAAAACTTTCAGCACATTTGTCTGTCGAGGAAGCTCAGCTATGGACATTAACATTGTGGATCGTAACGTTCAGATCACATCGGGTCAGCGGGAACATATCGATCGCTGCCTGCAGTTTGCATTCGATCGATTTAGTTCACATATTCGCACCGTTGATGTTTCGCTGACTGACGTGAACGGCCCCAGGGGCGGCGATGACCTGCAGTGCCGCATGAAGGTTGTGTTTCAGGCAAAACGGGAAATCGTCGTGGAGGGAAAGGGTGTCTCAGTGGAAGCAATTGTGGCGGAGACCGCTGATCGAGCTGCTCTCGCCGTTTCCAGACGCCTTGATCGGCTTCGGGATTCGCAGGGATCTTCGATGTCCGGACAATAAATCGACGATTTGAACATCGAACGCATTGTCATTCGCTACAACCGCGCAGAGCACTCGTTTGAGCTGCGAAACTCTCATGCGACTCAATGGCTTGCATGGCATCCCGAGAAGAACTTCGTCGGCATGCATGCGGAATTCGCTCACGCACTTTCGACTGGCGATCTGCGCGACATGCCGACAGCGAAGGATGGGTTGCTGGCGACTCGCATCGCCCGCCTGGCAACAGAAGAAGCGATGCGCGATCGGGAACGTCCGAGCCATGACCATCCCTCCACAATGGTCCGTGCCGCACACGCCGTCACGTCAGACGTCACAAGTCCACTTGACCTCGAAGAACCAGACGCCCTTCCACCGTCTACTCTCTCGACTGTTTTTGAACGAACAAAACAATGATGGATTTCTTTTCGACGGAAGCGCTCATCGCATTGTTCACGCTGACGTCTCTCGAGGTTGTGCTGGGGATCGACAACGTGATCTTCATTGCGATTCTGGCGGGTAAACTTCCTGAGTCTCAGCGCGACTACGCAAGGAAAATGGGACTGGCTCTGGCAGTTGTGTCCCGCGCAATGCTGGTACTGGCGATCGGTTTTGTGATGCAGCTGAACCAGCCACTGTTCTCAGTATTCGGCACCGGATTTTCGGGGAAGGACATGATCCTGGTCCTGGGAGGACTCTTTCTGCTGGGCAAGGCGACATGGGAGATTCATCGGAAGATTGAACATGCCACCGATCCCGAATCCGCAGCGTTGGGCATTACCACTCTGAAGGCCGTGCTGACTCAGGTACTCATCGTGGATGTTGTCTTTTCACTGGATTCTGTCATCACGGCCGTCGGCATGACTGAGGGTCTGAAAAACCCGATTCCTGTCATGATTGCGGCAATTGTAATCTCGGTGGCAGCGATGCTGGTGTTCTCGAAGGCGATCGTCAGCTTTATCGAACGTCATCCGGCACTCAAGATTCTGGCTCTCTCGTTTCTGCTGCTGATCGGAACTCTGCTGGTGGCCGAAGGCTTTCATCAGAAGATTCCCAAGGGGTATGTCTACTTCGCGATGGCGTTCTGCCTGGGCGTTGAAATGCTGCAGATGAAGGCCGGAAAGCCGGTTGCACGTGAAGTGACGAAGGCGACGTGACGCCGGGGCGAGCCTGAAAGATTCCCGTCGGCGGAGCGACGGGCGTACAGTACACCCGTCGCTCCGCCGACGGGATTTCCGCTGCGATGGTTCAGGATGTCGACTCCGAAGTCCGACAAGGGAATTTTCAATGGTCATTCTGATGTTGGTTGTGGGGCTTGCTGTTCTGACGGTCGGTGCCGAGTTGTTAGTCCGCGGTTCGTCTCGATTTGCGATGGCGATGGGTATCTCGCCATTGGTTGTCGGGCTGACTGTTGTGGCGTACGGCACGAGTGCGCCCGAAATGGTCGTTAGCGTCCAATCATCACTTGCAGGGCAGTCTGACGTCGCACTCGGCAATGTGGTGGGCAGCAATATTTTCAATGTGCTGTTCATTCTTGGTCTATCGGCCATGATCGTCCCGTTACGAGTCTCGCAGCAGTTGATTCGCATTGACGTCCCGCTGATGATCGCCGTTTCAATTCTGGTCCTCGTAATGGCCCTTGATGGAGGCATAGGACGGTTGGACGGGCTGTTGCTCGTCGGAGGTCTGATTGCCTACACGGTGGTGGCGATCGTGACGAGCCGCAAAGAGCAGGCCGGGATTCAGGCGGAATACGAAGCAGGGTTTGGAATCGGAAAGAAGGTTCCAAGCCGTGGAGAACTCGGGCTTAATTTGCTGCTGGTCGTCGCAGGGCTCGGACTGCTCGTGCTGGGATCTCACTGGTTTATTGAGTCGGCGATTGTGATTGCCAGAGAATTGGGTGTGTCTGAGCTGGTCATCGGACTGACGATCGTCGCTGCGGGAACCTCAATGCCCGAGCTTGCCACCTCGATCATGGCCGCCATTCGCGGAGAACGCGACATTGCCGTGGGGAACGTCGTGGGGAGCAACATTTTCAATATCCTCGGAGTGCTGGGAATCTCCAGCGTGGTCTCTGCCGACGGAGTGAGAGTCTCTGAGGCTGCTCTTCAGCTGGACATTCCGGTGATGATTGCAGTCGCCGTTGCCTGTCTGCCTGTGTTCTACGTCGGACATCTCATCTCTCGATGGAACGGAGTCATGTTCTTTGCGTACTACTGCGCTTATACAGCATCCTTCGTGGTCGCGGAGACGGTCCCGGATTTCCATCGCACGTTTGCTTTCGTCATGCTGGGGATCGTTGTTCCGCTGACCGTCGTGACGCTGCTGACAGGCGTCGTTCGCTCGATTCGGCAGGGGAGATCCTCAGAACCGCTCAGTGAGGAGCTTTCAGCTTCAGCCTGACAAGGGCGGAATGCCCCTGACTCGACTGGGTTATCGGCCAGTTGCCAGTTGCCACGCGACAGATTCGCCCGCGCGCAGCGGGACGACCGCATCCTCGTCCACAGCGAACGATTCGGCAACCTGCCATGTTTTTTTCAACAGGGTAATCTGCTCGATGTTGCGGGGCAGGCCGTAGAAATCGGCACCGTGAAAACTGGCGAATGGCTCGAGACGATCCAGTGCATCCGCCTGTTCGAACACCTCCGCGTAAAGTTCAATTGCCGCGTGTGCGGTGTAAATGCCGGCGCATCCGCAGGCAGATTCCTTATCCCGGCGTGGATGAGGCGCGCTGTCAGTCCCGAGAAAAAAACGGGGGTGGCCGCTGGTGGCGGCTTCAACCAGCGCGAGCCGATGCGATTCCCGTTTCAGGACCGGTCGGCAATAGTGATGTGGCCGCAATCCACCATCGAAGAGCGCGTTGCGATTCAGGATCAAATGATGCGCCGTGATCGTGGCTCCGACCATGGGCGAGGCATCCTGCACGAACTGCACGCCGTTCCGAGTCGTCACATGTTCGACAACCACTCGCAATCCTGGAAACCGCTGAATGACCGGGGCTAACTGGCGATCGATGAAAACTGCTTCACGGTCAAACACGTCGATGTCGGGAGCAGTCGTCTCGGCATGCACAAGTAACGGAAAGCCCTGTTCTTCCATAGCTTGCAGGACCGGGTAGCATCGCGAGATCTGCCGCACTCCGCTTTCCGAATTCGTGGTCGCGCCGGACGGATACCATTTGATGGCATGAACAAATCCACTGACTTTCGCTTTGACGATTTCCGACGGTGCCGTTTCCTCGGTCAGAAACAGCGTCATCAGCGGCTGGAAGCGGAGATCTTCCGGGACCGCTGCCAGGATGCGGTTACGATATTGACGCGCGAGCTCAGTGGTGATGATCGGTGGCGACAGGTTCGGCATGATCATTGCGCGGGCAAAACGCCGAGCACTATCGGGCACTACCCGTCGCAACAATTCTCCATCCCGAACGTGCAGATGCCAGTCGTCTGGTTTTGTCAGTGTCAAACGCTCGACCATGGGGATTCCTGGTGTTCGCTCTCGCTGGATGAGGAACCGAAGCATATCGATTCTCCGTCGCTGACTGCACCTGCTGAGTTGCGGTCTTCAGCCGTTGCTGAGATTATCGAGCATATCTCCGACGCTGCAATGGGACTCCAACGGATGCCTTAGCTTCTTATCGACCGTGATCTGGTAGGTATTGCGGCGACCGATCTTTGTCACGTCCATGTACTCCGCCTCGACCAGCTCGGCCACGATCTTTTGCACCATTCGCTCGGTGATCCCGACCAGCACTGCGACTTCACGCAGTGTGATTTCCGGGTTGCGGTAGAGGCACAGGAGGACATGAGTGTGGTTTGTCAGAAACGTCCAACCCGCAACTTTTGCCGACTCCTGCTTATGCGTAAGCGGCACTGGAATCCGGGAATTTTCTTTTTTTTTCTTTTTCATATCCGCTGCACTTGTGTCGAACAGAATGGCGATACACAATACGCGAAAGATATTTCGTGTATTAATGTTCGCAAAATGTAAGGCGTGTTTCCATGCTGGATGTTCTCAGGATCAATCTGTGTTCTCCACTGACACTGTCGTTTGCGCTGGGAGTTTTCGCAAGGCTGGTTCGCAGCGAACTGGCGCTTCCGCGTGATCTCTACACAGGTCTCTCGATTTATCTGCTCTTTGCCCTCGGCCTGAAAGGAGGCGTTGAGCTTTCCCACAGCTCTTTAGCCTCGATTTCAGGTCCGGCCATTGTCACCATTCTTCTGGGATGTCTGACGCCCGTTTCTGCCTATCTGGTGCTGCGACGACTTGGAAAGTTCAGTATTGCAGATTCCGCCGGAATCGCAGCGCACTACGGCTCAGTGTCGGCCGTGACGTTCATCGCAGCACAGCAATTTACAAACTCTGTCGGGGCACCTGCGGAAGGATTCATGCCGACACTGCTGACGTTGCTGGAAATCCCTGGAATCCAGGTCGCCCTGGCGATCGGGGCGTTTCAAATGTCGGCTGCTGCAAAGGCGACTGGGGGAGACAGTACTCAGCAGCTCGGTCGACCCGTTAAAGAAATCATGCACGAACTGCTGACTTCCCGATCCATGCTGCTGCTCGTGGGTGGTTTGCTGATCGGGACTGCGGTGGGTGAGACCGGCTGGACGCCGGTGCAGCCGGTTTTCGAAGGACTCTTCAAAGGACTGCTGACAATTTTTCTGCTGGAAATGGGTCTCGCTGCCGGTTCGCGCCTCGGTGACCTGAAGCAGGCGGGGGTCTTTCTGCTGGCCTTCGGGATGGTAATGCCGATCATCCACGGGACTCTGGGAGCATGGCTCGGTTCTGTGGCCGGCCTGTCGGTGGGCGGCTGCACTGTTCTGGCAACCATGGCGGCAAGTGCCTCTTACATCGCTGCTCCACCGGCCGTGCGAATGACACTTCCCGAGGCCAATCCCACCTTCTATCTCACGGCCGCTCTGGCCATCACGTTCCCGTTCAATCTGCTGGCTGGCATCCCAATCTACTATGAGATGGCAAAGTGGTTCTGCGCGTAATACTCGCTGCCACCGCTGGCCCGCGAAACATGGCCGAATGAGAGCCGCGACCAGCAGGACACAGGAACAAAAACTTACACGACTCTTTCCAGGAAACACCTGCAGTGAAAACAGTCCCCTTGTGCTTATTGACCGTGATTGCAGAATCCATTCTCAAGGAACGCCTTATTCAGGACGTCCGTGAAGCCGGCGCGCGTGGCTACACGATTACCGACGCGGAGGGTGAAGGTGTCCGGCAGCGACGTGTTGGCGAAATCCTGGGTGCCAACATCCGGCTGGAGACGATTGTGTCTCCGGAAGTCGCCGAGCGCCTGCTGGGCGTTATCTCAACCGAATATTTTGAACGTTATGCCGTTGTGGCTTACCTTTCCACAGTCAGTGTGATCCGAGGAGAAAAGTATGTCTAAGGATGTTTCACACAATTGCGTTGTGAATAACGGTGAACACGTGACATCTCGACGAGGTCTGTTGGGGCGGACAGCGATTTATCCTGGAAACAGATTGACAAAATCATCCGCATCAGCATTGTTGAGTAACCCGGTTCGGGCTGATTATACTCCGCGTGGGCAGAATTGAGGTTTTGTGAGCGGCAAGGCGCTAGCCGCCGGTGCTGACCGGATGCACAACCCGCGGCTAGCGCCTTGCGGCTCACTCAACAACACGTCCCTCAGTCCTGGCCGCGCGGAGTATAACATTCTATAAACGTGACCGTAGCCTGCGCCTTTACTCGGATCGTCCTTGATGTTTCGATTTTGTCCAGATCGACCGTTGCCGCCGTATTCCTATGTTCCCGGATACTTCCCCCATCCGATCAGCGATCCGTCCGGGCACAGCTACAAGCTCCATGTGATTCCAGCGGAAACTCAGCATCCGGATTCGTGTTTGCCGGTCAGCATGGTGTCGGAGTGGAAGCAGTCATCTGACTATCTTTTCGGAATCGACCTGTTCAATCACGGTTTTTACTGGGAAGCTCACGAGTTATGGGAGCAGCTCTGGATTGAATTCGGACGATCGGGTCGCGACGCGGATTTCATCAAAGGCCTGATCAAACTGGCAGCTGCCGGAGTAAAGGCTCGTGAAGGTCGCTCTGTTGGCGTTCAGCGCCATGCGCGTCGAGCTCGCGAGCTGTTTCTGTTGGTCTCCGAAAATCTCAAGGAAAACGGAAACCAGCTTCACCTGGGTGGCCTTGACCTTCAATCGTTGAGCCTCGCTGCTGAAGGGATCGCGGAGAGTGCCGTCCGCCTCATCGAACTTTCCGGCGATCTATTGAAGGCTGTTCTGCCATTGCGTCTATCGCCAGCAGATCCAGAGTCAGAGAAATTGGTCTGACCTTGCCGTACGGGCAATCGCCAGTACCGCAGGGTGTTTGATTTTACGCTCTGCGGAGATCGCGAAGTAGTGTTCACGGACACCTTCCATTTCGCCCACGAGTTCCACTTCGTACTGCCGACAAATCTCATCCTGGATCACAAGGCCGCCAGGAAAGAGCCCTTCGCCTGTCTGACCGAATGCTTTCAGCAGGGCGGTATCGTCAAACTCCGCACGAATCACCGGGTGCATATCCTTGCTTTCCAGCCACGAATCAATCGATCGTCGAAGGGCGGAACTGCGGGATGGCAAAAGCACCGGGGTTCCGTTCAGCGATTCTGGAAAGTTCTTGCGACAACGATGCGCCAGTTCTTTCGTCGCGAAGAGACCAATCGCAGAATCCCCAAGCGCATGATTGTAAGCTCGCACTTTGAACGCGGCTGTGACTGGCGTGTCGGACAGCACGATATCCACATTGTGCAGGATCAACTCGCTGAGCAATTGTTCCAGCGTGTCTTCCACACAGACGAGCCGCAGGTCGTCCGACAATCGCAACGCCGGTTCCAGCAGGCGGCGAGCCATCATCTTGGGCATCACATCGACAACACCGACAACAAATCGCACCGGCTTGCCCACGGGATGTCCCTTGAGCGTATCGACCATTTCGCGTCCGAGCGAAAAAATCTCGTCCGCATATCGAAACACGGTCTTGCCTGTTTCGGTCAACTGCAACGTTCGACCGGACTTCTGAAACAGCTTCTGCCCGAGCGACTCCTCCAGACTGCGCAATTGGGTGCTGATTGCTGGTTGCCCGATGTGAAGCTTCTCAGCCGCTCGCAGAATCGTACCTTCGCGAGCGACCATCCAGAAATACAGCAGGTGATGATAGTTGAGCCAGTCCATGCGGCGAACAATACTTTCATTTAATCAATGATTCAAGGCATAACTTTGAATTAGTGAATTCTCGTGAAGGCCATAGAATTTGGTCGATGGAGCAGAGTAGTCCTTGCACTCTGGCAAGGTTGCAAAAGGAGCATGAACGATGATGACAGATCATAGTGACGATGTGCTGAATCTTGACCTTCTGTCTAATCCCCAGGCACTCGACTCTCACCGTAGAACATCGGTTGGTGTGCCGGCGCAGGAACCTCAATGGGCGTTGGCTGGGACAGTTGAATCGGCGCATCATTGGAACTCAGGACGACGCCGTCGGCTGAGGAAGCAGCTCGATGCGTCAACAGACATCGGCCAGGCCCTGATGTTTGACTTGGGGGCATTCTCGGGTGGTACGGAGCTTGACTGGGACTGGGACTAAGAAATCCTGTCGCTTGGTTTGGTGGACTGTGCTGGTTACAGGACGCTGTCGAGTTCTTCCACCGAAAGGCCGACCGTCGCTTCCTTTACGAAGTGAATATACCCCGAGGTGACATCGTACATTGATCCTACGATTGCGATTTTCCGTTCTTCGACAAGCTTCGCCAACGTACGGCTCTGGACGAGGATGTCGGCTACGATGTGCTTCACATTGGAAAGTGCAACACCATCAACGAGTGCCTGACGATCGGAATCACTCAGAGATTTCACATCACCCAGTTTGGCAGGGTCAAAATGAGCCTGAATGTCGTGCAAAATGGCATCCAGATGCTGACAGCCGGTCGCTTCTTCTGTGGATGTCGCGGACCCTGCCAGTGTAACAGCCGCTCCGACGGCACCGCAGCGAGTATGCCCCATCACAAGCGCGACCTTTGCCCCGGCCACGGCGCAGCCGTATTCCATACTTCCCAGAACCTTGGGACTGATTACATTTCCGGCAACCCGAACACTGAACACATCGCCGAGTCCCAGGTCCAGAACCAGTTCGACGGGAGTGCGGGAATCAATGCAACTGAGTACCACGGCGAGTGGATGTTGTCCCACAGCCGTCGCATTCAGCTGACGCCGCAGATCACGCGTCAGGTGATGGCCGGACAGAAATCGTTCGTTGCCTTCTTTGAGCACTTGCAGAATCTGCAGCGGAGTCATCTGCTGCTGAAGCTCCTGAGTCGAATAATCCACGTAACGAATTTCATCTTCCAGCAGATACTTCTGACGAAAACCTCGCAAACTGACCTGAACTCCCTGCACGGGAGCTGTCACCGTACGAAACTCCTCGATCAGACTCAGCACGTCGGCATCAATATAATCAGTCCCTCGTGCATCCAGCAGCACATGTGTACCGCGGGGCGCTTCGCGCAGTGTATTTTCCAACACGGCCCTGTTGAGGAAACTCACCTGGTTCGCCAGTTCAATGTGCAGCACTTCACCGCCGAGATGTCGTTCAAGGACACGCCGGAGCGGTCGTCGCAGATTGCTGTTCAGAATAAACGTGACGCTGATCGCAAGCCCGATCAGAGTGCCAACCAGCAGGTCTGACAGGATAATGGGAATGATCGTGGCCATGAATGGCAAAAACTGGTAGCGACCGGATTTCCACATCTGCCGGAAAACATGGAGATCACAAAGTCGCAGCCCGGTGAACAACAGGATCGCAGCGACGCTGGCCAGCGGAATGCTGTTGACAATTGACGGAACAAAGATCACCAGCAGTAACAGAACTCCCTGCGTAATCATCGTGACACGCGACCGACCACCGGAATGCAGCCCGGTGGAACTGCGGACGATCTCAACTGTAATCGGAAG
>CAMAVB010000208.1 GCA_945861465.1 Candidatus Kuenenia stuttgartensis | reverse complement strand
GGAAATTGTCTGGTGTCTGAATTGCCGGAACGGTGAAGTCTTCTGGAGGCACGAATATCCTGCCGCGCTGATTCCGAATCTGCACGAAGGTGGTCCTTGTTCCACGCCGACGGTCGATGGCAATCGTGTCTACACGGTCGGCAAAGAAGGTCATTTGTTTTGCCTGAACATCGCTGACGGAAAAGTCCTGTGGGAGAAGACGCTGCAGCCGGAACTCGAAGTCCAGCTTCCCGAATGGGGCTTCAGCAGTTCACCTCGGATTCTGGGGAAACAACTGATCCTTGAGGCTGGTCGTGTTGTCTCATTCGACAAATTGAACGGCGACAAATTGTGGCAAACAGAAATCCATAAAGCTGGCTACGGATCAGCAGCCGTTTTTGAGCATGGCGGAAAAACGCTGATCGCTACCCTGGATTGTGACGGTCTGCGAATTGTCAATTCCACAGACGGGACACAGGTCGCGTTTACCGAATGGAAATCTCCCTACCGAACCAACGCCACGACACCCATCGTTGTGGGCGATCAAATCTTTGTCTCGACGGGCTACAAAATCGGATGCGGTCTGTTTCGACTGGAGGGCGAGTCCCTGGATCTCGTTTACAAAAACACGGAGATGCGAAATCACTTCAACAATTCCATCTTGTTGAACGGACATCTGTATGGTTTTGACGGAGATGCTCACCTCGGTCGACTTGTCACGTTGACCTGCATCGATTTCACGACCGGAGAACTGGCGTGGAGACAACGTGGACTTGGCTGCGGATCCGTGCTGATCGCTGACGGCAAGCTTCTGGTATTGACAGAAGACGGGACGCTGGTGCTCGCCCAAGCGTCGCCGGATGCCTATGTCGAACTTGCGCGATCCACATTTCTGGAAGGCCGCTGCTGGACGGTCCCGGTTCTTTCAGATGGGCGTGTCTACGGTCGCAACGCAGGCGGAAAACTCGTGTGCGTGAGTCTGCCAAAAGTTAACGCAGTTCCGTAGGACCGGCCAACACATCAATGTCACCAAACAACGGACTCAAATCGCAATTCGATGTGGAGATCAGACGGTCGACTGCGGGGCGGCAGGCGAACGCCATCCGAAAAGTGCGGTGAGCAACAATGTCCACGCGACTATTCCAAGGCCTGCGCGAACGATACCCATGATACTCAGAAATCTCCCGATTTCCTCTGAGCGCATGCCCCGAGACGCTCCTGCCGTCATCCAGATTTGCGTTCCGATTCCAATGACCAGTGCTCCGAGTAATATCAGGAACGCAACGATGCAGAGGATTGAAACGGTCGGATGGCGTCTCCAGAAAACAAGGGCGAGAACGATCCCGACAAAATACACGATCAGAAACAGGAAATTTCCAATCTGTGAAAGCACCAACGAAGCCCAATTTATCTCTGACATCAAGAATCAACCTTTTTTCAAACCGACGGGTACGATTGTAAAGAAGCGCTGTCGTTAATAACAACAAGTGCAGACATGGAATTGCATATTGGAGTGGACAGACGCAGGTTGATGGAAAGACAGTGCCGTCGAACCATGCGTCGAGGTCATCGGCCAGAGCAGGAGAGGTTTATTGATGGGTGGTTTTATTGAGATTCCTGTTCCCAACGATCTTGAAAACATCGATGAAGAGACTCTTCTCCGCTATTTTCAGAATCAACTTGAACACCGCGATGGCGGTATTTTCGAAGCATTGGATCTGACAACTGATCATGCGGATCGACTAGCAATCTTCGAGAGTGTGAAAATCATACGGGTGTCCATCACCGGTCATTCTATCGAGCTGGCGTATTTCGTTGAACTCTCAAAATTTGAGGCATGCAAGGGAGTGCTGGACGACTACACCTTTTCAAGGAAAGTCACGGGGAAACAGGTAGCCGGTGTTTGGAGGTTCGAGAAGCAGATTCCTGCGCCTGTGCGTTCTACACATGATGAACTGTGAATTCTGAGAGCTGTGTGCCACTGGCTTTGCCAGTGCGTCCCACCTGAACGAAGCACTGGCAGAGCCAGTGGCACACACCAATACACGACGGACAGCGCACTATGGCAACGGGAACATCCAGCTTCAATCCCTATCAGGCACCGAGCACGCCGACATCGGACACTTCGCTTGCCCCGGACACGGAGTTTCTGTTCAATGACAAAGTCGTCGCCGGAACAGGGACAATTGTGTTGCCGCGCTTCTGCGTGGTCAGTGGATCGACAGATTCCCTGCTGGCTCGCGAAAGTCGCTTGTGGTGGTGTACTCGTTGGATCATGATCACAAGAAACGCGATGATTTTTGCGGCTTTGTTCGGCGGAATCCCGATGCTCATGAATCTTCCGCCTGGAGCGAAGGGATTGTCTTCCTCAACGAATCTTGCCGCATGGTCACAACTGATGATTGGTGCCGGACTGATCCTGGGAGCAATCGCGCTCATCACGGCGAATTATGTCGTGCGATCATCAATACAGGTCCGTTGGTTCATTTCCCAGAGAGTTGCGGATCGGTCCGTTTACGTCTCGATCGTCAATCTGATACTTTCGATGGGCTTCACAGTTGGCGCGATGTTCTGGGCACGCAGCGTAGGATTCGGAATACTTGTCATACCTGCAATCTGGGTATTCCGGTCGGTTGCTCAGTTGATTCGCGGCAAACGAGTCCTGTACGTCGCCGATCAGAAGGACGGATTGTTTCTGATCGGTGGGCTTTCGGACAAGTTTCTGATGGAAACAAAACGTATGGCCGACGAGTACACGGCAAGAACGGGGTCATCGCCCGCGCGCGTGGAAGATGGCACATTCGTTTAACCGCGTGGGCAACGCCCCGCGCTTCGTATTTCGTATTTCGTATTTCGTATTTCGTATTTCGTATTACAAATTTCAAATTTCAAATTTCAAATTTCAAATTTCAAATCTCGAATCTCAAATAGAACAATCGCGGCCCGCTGGGCACGCGGTTGAACGAACCAATGCCAACGGGCTGCGGTGTAAACAGGAAACTACTGGTCGAATAATGAACGACTCAACTCCCGCATGTAGCCAACGAACGCATCGCTGTTGCGGAACGATGCGTCTCTGGATCCTGGCCACGCAATGGAAAGCGATGTCTTGACTTCCGCTGGAGAGCCCGTCAGCACGACAACCTGGTCGCTCAGGAACACGGCTTCCTGAATGTTGTGTGTGACAAGGACGGTTGTCAGCCTGCGATCATCATGCAGGCGACGGATATCTTCCTGAAGTCGCATCCGCAGAAAATCATCGACGGCCGCAAACGGTTCGTCCAGCAGCAGCACGCTCGGGTCTGTCACCAGAGCTCGGGCAAGTGACAATCGCATCTGCATGCCTCCGGACATCTGAGCCGGACGTTTTTTGGCATCCTGAGATGACAGGCCAACCTGTTCCAGAAGTTCATGGAGCGGCTTCTGAGCGACGGGTGTGGACGAACGGCGGGCATCGGATTTCCCAAGTTCCAGCGGCAGACGCAGATTTTGTTCGGCTGTTCTCCACGGAAGCAGCGTTGGATGCTGAAAGACAAACCCGATCTGCTGTCCTGTGGCACGAGGGTTACGTCTCAGAGTTCCAGACGTCGGCGACTGCAATCCGGCGATGAGTCTGAGCAATGTGGATTTGCCGCAGCCGGAAGGGCCCACGATTGTCACAAACTGGCCCGCAGCAATTGACAGGTTGAGTTCACGAAATACGGGGCTGGAACTTGCATCAAACTGCTGAGTGACCGCGTGGAATGAAAAGGCTATTTCATCCTGCACTGATGCTGCAATTGAACCGGACATAGGAGAACCTCAGGACACGGGACCGACGCCACCGATTCACCATGTGTCCCACGGCCAATCGATCCGAACACGGAGCATCGTAGATTGGCTGTCCCTGAATGACGACCAGAAACCGGAATTCGCGTTGAAAGAGTTGTCAGGAACTCTGGAGGCATCAGAAAACCAGTTGGCTCTGCCGCGTTCTGTGTGACTAAGGACCGACTCAGAAATAACTTTCGTCTTCCGGACGTGGGGCACGTTTTTAACGTGCCCGGCACGATGGAATCGTGCCCCACCTGTCTCAGTCCTGACATCGTGAATCTGTGACACGGAGGGCTGACGCCCAACCGCTCACCTCGGCGCAACACCGCGAAGCACTGCATGGAAGGCCATCGCTACAGTTGTTCCACGTCACGGGCGAGTAGCCAGCCGATGTGGCCATCTCGGGTTTTGACCTGAGTCCAGTCGCCCCGAGTGGCCAGAATCCGGACGCGATGACCCTGGGACGCATTGAGGGAGAGGACTGCGTCAAACTGCTCTCCGTCGCCTGAGTGCAACGTCGCACTGTTGGCAATGATGATGCCGTTGTCGGTTCGGTGTGGTTGAGTCGTCGCAAGCACAGTGGAAGTCAGCGAAGTCGTCAACAGCAGCAGCGGTACAATTGCGAATCGCCAAACAGGAAAACAATAACCGCTCGCACGGGTGATCTGGAGACCCCAAAACACAACGGATGACATGACGAGCGTCCAGATCATGAGACGCATCCCGGTGAAGTCAATCAGCAGACGGTTGCACATGCGAAATTTCTCCATAATCGATTGGCGCGACGCGGCGCCTCCTGCAGTCGGACTGGTTGCGATGTTCGTGGTTGGTGAGTCGCCCTTGACCAGCGAGTTCGCGAACTCAAGATTGACGGCAAGCTGCCGATCGTCAGGGTCAAGCTGTTTGGCTCGTTCATAATTCGCAATGGCGCGGCCGAGCTGGTTGCTCTGCAGGCAGGCATTGCCAAGATTTCTGTAGAGCCGCGCGTTGTGCAGGCCTGCATCGACGAGCAATTGGTACTTTTGGGCAGCGGTTGTGAACAGATCCATCGAGTCGGCAGAGTCCGTCTTTGCAACGCCGGTACCGCGCGTATACAGATCTCCGGCTTCCTTGAGCAGAGTCTGTTGCTGAGTGGGCGAGAGTTCAATGATGTCATGAGACTGCTCCTTAACACTTGTGACTGGCGGGCTGACGGGCCGAGTTTCCTCCGCCGCGTTGATGCTGCCAACTGAGGAGGCGACGAACGCCGCGATGACCAGCACCGAAACCCGCTGCGCCGTGCTGCTGACTTTTCGGACTGTTGCGCCTCGACGTGTTGCCGTGCGTTTTGTGCGACGAACCTGAGATTTGCTGATTGCATCGACGCTTGTTTCGATCCGTTCCACAAGTTCGCGAGCCTCCATGCAGCAATCCGTCAGGGATTGTGGTGACGAACCACCGAATTGCGATTGTTCGCAACGCTGAAAGAATGCTTCGACATCAATTGCCGTTTGCGTCATGCCTGAGGTTCGCAGCCTGCCTATGGCTGTGACAGCCGTCGCACATGTCTGCCGTGTGCGACTTCCAATGTAATGCGTCAGCGCTGTGACAAGATCTGATGACCCACTCGCATGTTCAATCGCAGCCAGGCAGCGGGACTTTGCGGACCGGAAACGTGGCAAACGACTGCCGATCATGGTTCGATTGCGCACAAGCACTGTCGTCAGCCACGCCATCGGAGGAGCGATAACGAAAAACCACCACCATCCGCTGGAGCTTGAGTGCGATTGCGATTGCGGAACAAGCGCGTCGGCAGAATTGTCGTTGGTAAATTCCGGCTCCATCTGCATGCTGGCGATTGCAGAGTCCGTTGGACGTCCGTCCTTCTGCCGCTGCCTGCCGACAATCGCATCCAGTGACATGGACTCGGACTTTTCGACAGTGATGGAAATCGGATCGCTCATCGACGTCTCGTAATTACCGGTGTCCGGATCAAAGAAACTGAACGGGATCGCGGGAATCTGAGTGATTCCCTCACGACGCGGGCGAATGGTTGTGGAGAAGAGTTTGGTGGTGTCCTGAACAAACCCGGCAAGAGACTGATCGGTGACTTTGAAATCAGCGGTCAGTGATTGTAACTCCGATAATGGTGGAGCCTGCACAAGCTCCATCGGTCCGGTGCCTTCAATGCCAATGTTCAACGTGATCGAATCTCCGGCGCTGACCGCCGTCGGAGTTGCCTGTGTCACAATTCTGTACCGCCCTACAGCCCCGCGATAGTCCGCTGGACGGCCTTCGGTTGGAACGGGCAGGACTTCCGTGGCGTCCACTTTGGCATCGCCTGTGATCGGTCGTGTGGATGTCACTGTCAGGCGATTTCCAAATGATGAAGAAAAGAAATCGTCACCCATCATCTGTGACAAACGAGAACTGCCACCGAATGGGCTGTCTTCGAAGAAGCCTGCGAATGGATCTCTCGCCTTTCCAAGTGCCGTCGGATAATCGATCACAATCTGTACGTCATCTGCATCAATCTTTCCTGATCGCTTGGGGTAAACGGTGGCAGTGATTTCGTAGAGGTAGTAGCTGCGTTCGCTTCCCTGACCATCATCCCGCAGGACTTCCTGGCCACCGGGACGCTGGTTGTTTGCCGCCAGTTCCTTCAGGCGATCGAGAAAACTGCCCCAGGAAGTCTGCTCGGAGATCATTTGCCACATATTGGCTTCCGACAGGGTGATGTTCTTCTCTGCATCGCGAAATGGTTTGATCCAGATTTTCAGGGTCAGTTGCAGCGGCTGCCCGACAAACACTTTGTCCTTGCCGCCTGCAACTTCGACGAACAACAGATTCCCCGTTTCGCTTTTCGTGGCCACAAAACTCAGCCTTTCCGTGGTGACGCTGCTGCCGTCCACCTTGAAGCTGAATGCCGGGATTTCGAATGCCCCTTCGCGGCGCGGCGTGATCAGATACTGCATCACGATACTGCGACTCTGGCTGCGGCGACCGTTGATAATCGTGGTTTGTGAACTCTGCGAAGGCGCGCCAGCCGAACGAATATCACAACCATCAATGTCTGGAATGGTCGGTTGCTCGTAATCTGCCGCGTTGCTGATCGCAAGCTGCAACACGACCGGACTTCCGACCCAGGCTTCCCGGGTGGAGAGCCGCACATCGACGTCGGCAGCGGTCGCAGGATTGCTCATGCCACTGAGCGTCAGTGCCAGGAGTGAAAATGCGGCATATGTGGTTCTTATCGATTTCATTTTATTCACCATGGATTGTCCTGTTCCTCGTGAGCGGCAAGCCCCCTCATCCGCCCTGTCGGGCACCTTCTCCCCCGAATCGGGGGAGAAGGGGAAATTCATGCCACCACGCCTTTACCAGTCGCGATCGACAGGGACATGGCGGGAGCGTTCCTGTCGTTGTTGTTGCTGCATTCGACGAAGCATATCCCGGTCACGGACTGACTGCAGCATCTTGAGGGCTTCCTCACGAGTCATCAGTCCGTCCTTTGCATTCGGGTCTGCTATGGCCCCGGGACCAACCCTCTTTGTATTCTCATTCTGTTGACCCGCAGCTTTCAGGTCACCAGCAGGAACAGGCTGGTTCTTCGCGTCCGGCTCTTCCGATTTCCCCTCATCATCGGGTTGCTGCTGATCACCGGATTTCTGTTTCATGCTCGGTTGCGGAGTCTGTTTGCCGTCTGAACCCTGTGGCTGAACCTGTTGTTCTGATGGCTTCTGCTGGCGCGACTGAGATTCCTCGCCTGGCGATTTCTGGTCGTCTGGTTTCTGTGACTCATCGCCAGGATTCTCATTCTTCTGCGCGTCTTTTTCCTGTTCATCTTTCTTTGGCTTGTCAGAAGTTGAGGATTTGTTCGGGTCCGTTTGCTCCGCTTCCTTCTGTTGGTCGGACTTCGTGTCATTGGAGTCAGATTTCTGTTGTTCGCTATCCTGCTGTGAATCGTCTTTCTGCTCAGGCTGTTCTTTCTGGTCCTGCTGCTGATCTTTGTTTGTCTTGTCTTCCTTATCCTGCTGTTGTTGATCCGGCTTTTTCTGTTCTTCCTGCTTGTGCTGCTCCTGTTCCAGCTTGCGGATCAATGCCCCAGCCAGTTCGATGTTAGCACGCGCGTCAGGGTTGTTGGAATTCCCGCGCAGAGCCCCGCGGTAGTGCGAGACCGCGTTCCGCAGATTTTCGATGGCTGCTGGCGTGTCCTGTTCAGCCACTTGCACGGCTTTCGCATACTGGCAGTTGCCAAGGTTGTAGCGACTGTTTGCTGAGATGGCTGAACCACTGGTGCCGGCCACTTCAGAAAACAATTTTTCGGCAGCGTCAATATTCCCTTTTCGATACTCCGCCACCGCCATGTTGTAGTTCAGTTCATCGCGTTGCTGATCGCCGGGTACAACGTGGCGAAAAGCCTCAAGAGCTTCGTCCACCTTCCCTTCACGCAACAACTTGTTAGCCGCGTTGATTTCGCCGGCCGTCTCCCCGGCACTGAGCCGTGACTGCGCTGGTGCCGGAGCTGAAGCAATCACGATGATCGCCAACGCGACGCCGCTGCAGACGAATTGTTTGGCATTGCTGCTGGTCATAGTGCGACTCATTTGATTGTAGGGTGGGACAAGCGGCGATTAGCCGCGCCGGCCCACCATGCTGGAACGACTGAAAAGTGTCCCCTCTCCCCCTATTCGTTGGCGTGATTACACCCTGTATTATGAGGCAGCGTCGCCGCAAACGAATTGGGGGAGAGGGCAGGGTGAGGGGGCTTTTTTTGCACGTTGCCATGCTGGACAACCCCCTCATCCGGCCTGTCGGCCACCTTCTCCCCCGACTTCGGGGGAGAAGGGACTTGTCGAAACGTTGTCCTTTAATCGTGGAACAAAACCCGGAGAAATCAGCCGCGTCAAATACCACGATTTTGCGCAGCCCAGTCCCGCTCTTTGCTGTTGATTTATGAAACGACATCGGGGGCCAACGCCCTTCCGCTCACAGAAGTTGATTTTGACATTGATGACACCTGTGTGGCTTTTTTCGCTCGGCGGGCCCCAGAGCTTCGCGTTGAAATCCAAACTTCCAGCAATAACAGTGCCAATGCAGGGGCCGCGAACCATTGAAATCGGGCAGTGTAAGTACTGATCTTTGCTGTTTCAAATTCCATCTGTTCAACATTGGCGACATAGCCGTGATAGACATCCGCCATGTTGACTTGTCGCGTTCCTGCGGGGATATAGGCACCGTCAGTGTCTGTGGCAATCTGGCTCAGGATCTGTCCGTTCATCTTTGACCAGACCTGCTGTCCTTCGTACTGCACAAACCCACTGCGACGGTCGTCGGTTTCGGGAATGCGGGCTCCCTGATCGATGTCCCCAAGTCCCACTGTAAAAATGCGAATTCCTCTTTCCTGATGAACCTGTTTCGCGATTTCGACAGGTTTGCTTTCCTGATCTTCTCCATCGGTGAACACCACAATCGCTTTGTGGTCGTTCGTTTTACTGATGAAGCCATCGGCGGCCGCTTTGATTGCGTCTCCCAGTTGCGAACCTCCGACACGCACAGAATGTGGCCCGACAGAATCCAGGGTTTGCTTAAAATCTTCGTAGTGACTGGTCAGCGGAACTGATTGACGAGTCTCGCCCGCGAAAACCACCAGCCCGACTCGGTCTCCCGCCATTTCATCAACCATATCCTTGATAAGCTGCCTGGCTCGAATCAGTCGGTTTGGCGCAGCGTCTTCGGCCAGCATACTGCGTGAGACGTCCAGTACGAACATGACTTCGATGCCCTTTTGCGGAACTTCACGCCACGTTTTGCCCCAGCGAATATCTATCATCGCAAAGCACAACAAGGTCAGGCTGGCGGCAATCAGAATCGCCGACATCCAGTGACGCGACGTGGTGCCTGATGGCAGAATCTGGTTCCGAAGTCTGGCTGTAGCAAACCTTAACGATGCACGTCGACGGGCGATTGTGGCATAGCCGGTCAGAATCAGTCCAGCCGCGACCATGACCAAAAGCCAGATGCTGTTCGTGTTTCCAAACTGCATGTCCATGATAACGACTTTTTCATAAGTGACAGGGCGTTTTTTTCGATCACCAAAACCTGAAGTGCAACTCGCGGGGCGATATCGCCTACGTCATTTCCCGAAACCATGTTTGTTGAAGCAAGAAGCGTGCCGCGAGCAGCATAAATGCGATCAACAGGACGGGCGGAACAGAGAACCCAGCCGAGGTGTACGGCTGAATCGCCAGTTCGCGGTAATCTACGAAGTGCTGAGCCTCCACCTTCGACTTCTCTAATTGATCGATCTCATTATAGATCTTTTCCAGCGAGTCTGTATCGGTCGCACGGAAGTACTTACCGCCGGTAAGAGACGCGACCTTCGTCAGTGTTTCTTCATCGATACTGACAGGTACCATCTGCATGACCGTGCGACCGGTAAACGGATCTTGAACCGGCATAGGAGCCTGCCCTTTTGTACCGACACCGATTGTGTAAACCTTGATGCTCATCGTTTCGGCCAGTTCGGCCGCCTGAATCGGATCGAGCTGGCCCGCGTTGTTCTCACCGTCGGTCAGCAGAATGATGACTTTGCTCCGGACCTTTTCTTTCTGCCGCGCATCCAGTGCATTGAGTTTCTCGACGGCGAGCGACAAGGCGTCGCCGATCGCGGTTCCGTCTTCGCTGCGGTTCGTGACAATCTGAGTGTTGTTCAGTTGCGAAACCAGAAACGCATGGTCCAGCGTCGGTGGAGTCTCGCCGTCTGCGTACCCTGCGAAGACGACCAGTCCGACGAGGTCGCTGAAACGACCTTTGAGCTTGTCGCCACCAGCCACGAATTTCCCGGCGACGTTCTTGATGGCTGTCAGCCGATCGACCTGCTCACCATCCACCTGAAAATCCATCGCCTGCATGCTGCCGCTGCGATCGACGACCATTTCAATCGCGATCCCTTCACTGTCGGTCACCGACTGTTCTCTTCCTTCGCGTGGCTGCGCCAAACCGACGATCATTGCCAGCACAGCAGCAATCGTCAACGCGCCGGGCAGCCACGCCATTCGTTGACGCAGTGTTGGTGTCAGTTGCTTTGCCAGAGACAACGAACTGAAGCGCACAGCCGTCCTGCGTCGCGGAGCGAACAGTCGCCACGCGACAAGCGGGACCAGAAGCAGCAGCAGAAAGTACCAGGGTGAAGCAAACATTTCAGATATCTCTTATGGAAGAAGGCTGGCTCTACCGGATTCTGTGTGCAGCTAAGAAAACCGAGTTTACAGGGTGAGTTGAGGCCCAACGGGCCGGCGCTATGTCAGCCTGGGGCATCGCCCCAGGACAGAAATACAAGCGAGTTACTGAGCCCCAAAGGGGCGGCATTAATAAGAATATCAGGTTAGGATCGCCCCGTTGGGGCTATGTGAACATTGTTTTCCATGAAACCTGGGGCGTTGCCCCAGGCTGACATAGGACCAGCCCGTTGGGCCTGAAGACAGGTCCTGGAAGACGATTCAAAACCAACGACGGTTTGGGAAATCACGACACATAGAATTCGATAGGGTCAGGAAAAAAGGGTCAGGAACCAAATAGTGCGGAGCACTCTGCGGGCAAATTGGCTATTGGTCGCCGCCCCCTTTTCCAATGCTTAGCATTTGAAGTTCGGTGGCCACAGTTTCGATCAGCCGCTGAGCATCGTCAATGGCCTTGGTCAGTTCGGCGTGAGTCAGGTTCAGACCGGCAAACCTGGCCAGATCTGAATTCTCAAACAGATCCGAGAATCCTTTGGTCGTCTCAACACTCATGTATCTGCCGGTCTCGATGGCCAGCAGCAGTTCCCTGGTTGTCTGCACCGGGGCTGCAATGTCAAACTGCAGTTCCAGATAGTCCCGCAGAATTGTCGTGAGGCTGTCTGTCACTGTGTCACTGTCGATAGACTTCATGGCGTCCGAGTTTCGAAGTTCTTCCAGTTCGCGGATCGCCCATGTATTTGGGGTCATCCATGTTTTGCGTTTCGCAACAGCCATGAACAGCAGGGCCGCTGTCGTAACGCCCCCGAGACCGCTCAGTGTCCACCACAACCATGCGCGCGAAGCAGGTTGCGGGACTTCGACATCGATAACCGACTGGATGTCGCGGAATTGAGTCGGATCCGCGCGGTCTTCCAGAACACTTGTGACGCGGACGGCGATGGCTTCAGATTTCAGTGTCTGAGAGTTAGCACTATTGCGAACCAGAATTTCCAATGCAGGGATCTCGACGTCGCCGGTGACGATGCTTTTCAGCGTCAATCGTCGAGTCCAGACTCTCTTTTCACTGTCAATCGCAGACGGCACATCCGCTCTGTCCGTCTGGTTTGTCACGTCGAAGCTCCCCAGCGATTTCCCGACGGATGGAAAATCCACATAACTTCCTACCGGCGCAATCACAGTCAATTCCAGCGTCAGCGGTTCTGCGACCTGCACCGTCGTGCTTGAAATTTTCGAAGTCACCGTGGCGGAATCGGGATCAGATGTGCGGCTGACTTCGTCGGCATCCGATTCGCAAGACGTAGCAACGCTCAACAACATTACGAGAGCGGTCGGCCAGAACGATTGCCTGAAATTTCGGGCATTGAAAATATTCATTTTCGACTTTCACGCTGATGAAAATATCGTCGCAACGGATCAACCAGATCTCGACCGGTTTCCAGATGCAGCGGTTCCAGTCGCTGACGACGAAACATTCCGTCGCGAGCTGCAGATTGTTGCTGATACAGCTTCGTAAACAGTCTGCGATTCGTGGGGCTGGCTGTGTCCAGCGTGATGACCTCGCCCGTTTCCCCATCCTGAAGTCGGACGAGTCCCACGTTCGGCATTTCTCTTTCTCTGGGATCGCTGATGACTACCGGAATGATGTCGTGTTTGCGGCGCGCGACCCGTAACGTTGCTTCAAAATCGGTGTCCTGAAAATCGCTGATCAGAAACACTACCGTGCGGCGTCTGGAGGTGCGGTTCAGATGTTCCAGGGCTCGACGCAGATTCGTCCGGTTTCCAACCGGCTCGCAGAACAACAGTTCCCGGATGAGTCGCAGCACATGCCTTGACCCTTTTCGTGGCGGGATGCACTTTTCAATCTCGTCCGTGAACAGCGTCAATCCGACCCTGTCGTTGTTCTTGATCGCCGACATCGCCAATGTCGCACCGAGTTCCGCCACCAGATCGCGCTTCGTCTGATCATTGGTGCCGAAACTCTGCGAACCACTCAAGTCCACCAGCAGCATGACTGCCAGTTCTCGTTCTTCGCGGAACAGTTTCACATACGGCTGGTCGCTGCGAGCGGTCACATTCCAGTCGATTGTGCGCACGTCGTCGCCAACCTGGTACGGCCGCACCTCCTCGAATTCGATGCCGCGACCTTTGAAGGCGGAATTCCAGGTACCGGCCAGAAGTTGATCGACTTTGTGCGACGTGCGAATCTGGATTCGCCGGATCTTGCGAATAATTTCACGGGGGATCATAAAACGTTCCTTTTGTCAATTGCGCGATTGCTGCGTCGGTGAGTCCGAGAAGTTGGGCCTGCGCTTGGGTGGCCGGGGCTGGACTGAGCGAAGCGAAGGAAGCCCCGGAGTTTCCCCCAACGCCGTTAAGCATTTCATAGAGTCAGAACCAGCGAATAACCCCCTCATCCGGCCTTCGGCCACCTTCTCCCCCTTGCCAGGGGGAGAAGGGACTCCGAGAAACCCGGTGAAAACACGACGATAAATCCTTAACGGCGTTGCGTTTCGCCTCGCTCCAAACCCGGCCACCCAAAACTCGACTGTGCCGAATCACTACGGGACCGGAATGTGATTCAGAATCTCCGTCACAATTGATGCGCTGGTTCGATCTTCTGCTTCCGCTTCGTAAGTAATTACGACGCGGTGTCGCAGCACGTCCAAAGCCAGATCCTTCACGTCCTGTGGAACCACGTAACCTCGTCCAGCCAGAAACGCATTCGCTTTCGCCGCCAGCGTCAGATTGATGGTTGCTCGCGGTGAACCACCAAACTGAATCAGCTCCTTCAGCTTCAACCCGTAAGCTTCAGGGTTCCGAGTCGCCATGACGAGATCGACGATGTAGTTTTCGACTTTCTCGGCGACGTAGACCTGATCCACCAGTTCGCGAGCGGCCATGATTTCCTGTGGCGAAGTTACCGGCTGAATGTCGAACTTCGGCCCGGTCTTGCTCATCCTTCGCAGAATTTGCAACTCTTCATTTCGGTTGGGATAGTCAACGATGACTTTCAACATGAAACGGTCGGTCTGGGCTTCTGGCAATTGGTAAGTGCCTTCCTGTTCAACTGGGTTTTGAGTCGCCATGACCAGGAACGGTTCCGGCAGCAAAAACGTTTCCGACCCGATGGTCACCTGTCGTTCCTGCATTGCTTCCAGAAGCGCACTCTGCACTTTTGCCGGAGCACGGTTGATTTCATCGGCCAGAATCAAGTTCGAAAAGATCGGACC
>CAMAVB010000207.1 GCA_945861465.1 Candidatus Kuenenia stuttgartensis | reverse complement strand
TCTGGTTCCTGAGTCTGCATCTGCCTGATCACAAAAAAGCAGATGACCAGCGGCAACAGGCAGGCGATCGCCATACCTGCGGTCTCAATGGCTATGGCAATAACCGGATCCCGATGACGCTTCTCGGCAATCTGCTGACGTTCCTGTTCCAGCTGATCACGGCCTGCATCCACAACTGCCTGCTGCTGGTTGAGCTGTGAGGTCAGTTCACTGTGGGCAGCGATCATTTCCCGACGAGTCTGGGCGTCGTGTTCGACCAGTTCTTTCGCAGCTCCCACGAGTTGGCTGCTTTCCTTGACCACAGCCTCGGACTGATCAGCAATGCGATCATTCTGTTTGCGTTGCTCTTCCATCGTTTGCTGGGCGAACTCCGCCAGTCTCTGATCGCGGTAGTCAGGCGGATCTGGCTCTATGTGGCACCAGCCACTTCAACACGGTTGTGTTGACCGTTGCTGTGGCCGTTGCCGTTTGCATGGCCATTGGTACGCGCGTGACCGTTGCCGTTTTCGTGAGAAGGCTCATTCGGACCAGCATCAGCAGGTCGCTGGAGTTCTTCATCAACGCTCTGGCGGGCCAGGGCATACAAATCACTCACACGATCACGAAGCTGACCGGGATCGTTCAGCACTCCGTTATCGAGTTCGACTTCCAAATTGATACTGGCTCCACGGGACCCATAGTTGGATTCACCGACTTTACGGCTCAGCCCAATGTTCAGCTTTACTGACATACTGTCTCCTTGTGTTGAGTTTAGAGTTCGAAATAAAAACACAGCCGGTCATGCGGAAGCCGTTTGGGGCTTTCGTTGCTGGGGTTCGTTTTCATTGTCGTCGGGCAATTCCGTCAGAATTGTGAAACCGCGACGAGCGATCTCAGGGATGGACTCTCCCGTCTATTTTGAGATCTGACGGTTGAGTTCGGATTGGGTCATGGGTTTTGCTTTCTCCTTTAGAAGCAAAGCGACCACCCCGGATTCGGAGCGGTCGCACAAGATGTGAAGCCGCCCACTGTGGGCAGAACAGAGTTCGATCAGAACTCAGGCGACATAGTCGTCCTGAGTTCAATCTTCTTCAGGTGAACCCCCCGGCATCAAGCCGTAGAGGGCTCGGGATCGCTGAAGCACGGCTGCCAGCCACAAGCCGTTGAAGCTCGCGGTGAAGGCATTGAACAATCTCCATACCGAACGACCGTGTTCCAGAAACTCCTCGTGACGCGGCATGTGCCATTCATGAATGATGTCCGGCAATTGAGCTGCACGAATTACTTCCGCGTCAAGTGCCCGAATCATCACATCGTGCGCCGTACGGTCAGAAATCTCAGTCGCCTTAAACGCTGCAATTCGTTGGTCCAGACAGCGCCGCTCCGAAACCAGCCGAGTCATGGCTTTGCCCACCAGCCGTGGCAGATTCTGTTCAGTGATCGGTGCGCCATGCGGATTCAGGACATGTTGTCCGTTCGGCAATTCGCAGCCCGATCTCTACGCCCGCCATGAGCCGCTGGATGGCTCTGGGTGTCATCCCCTGGCAAATCTCCCGTATCTCAGCCGAACCAGCGTCTGCGAGCTTCCTGAGGCCCGGCTTTTCTACCAGGCGATGAGCATCCGCATACGCTGCAGCTCCCCGCCTACCTGTTGCCATTGCAATCAGTTCCGTGGGTGATCGATTCAATAAAGATCGATTCATGACAAACTCCTTCGCGCACAGACTGCCCCAGTGCCGGGGCAGTCGTGAAAGGTCACGACCACCCTCGCACTTTGCGAAGGCATGAAAAAAGCCCCGTCCATCGATCACCTGCAAATGCAGATGATCAGAGAGCGGAGCTAAAATTTGGGACCGACCAGCTCGTCAAGAGCTACGGTTTCCCTTCAAGTAATAATGACACGGAATCGGCAGAAATTTAGGCGATGCGGGCGAACTGAACGGAAAGCCAGTCGCCCATACAGCTGGGGCCAAAACAGCGGCGACTCGTCGCCCAGAAAGTGGAGGTAGCCAGCGACCAACGCCAAAACGTGGCTTTGGTGCTGCGATCTCGTTGGAGTTAAGTCCATGACTGCAAACTGCGTTGATTGCAAAAGGCAACACTTCAACCTCTGGCACTTGTTGTCGCAATGTCCGAATGAAAACTGTGCCCGATTCAGTAAATGAAGCCAGCAGAGATTCTGCCAGTACATTGATGATGGCGATACTGCTTCTCGAAAGTTGAATGAGCCAGAGTTGTGGATACAACTACTTGTATTTCAACTTTCCGGCGACATTGGCGTAAGTCTCTACTCAGAAGGAGCTTACGTGATCACTCCAAGGCTGCAGTTTGGCCGAGCAGGTCAGCATGGAGCTCGTATCGTGCCCGGTTTTGCCTGATAGCTAAAGAAAAAGATCGATTGGGCCTCCCCGGAGGAAGGCCCAATCCGTCTTGATTTCTTTGGTCAAAAGTACCTGCAACTTCTCTGTGACCTATGCGGTGCGAATGTCCCATGAGGTGTCAATTCAGGTTTCTTCACGGTGGGTACTGTCTGATGACACGTCGATGTCCTTCTCCTTACATTGCCGATATTGATGTTGGCGAACCACGAGGAACGCCAGATCATCAATCAGCCGCTCACGTTCGACTTGGTTCGTATTGGCTCCAGCATCACGGGTGGCGTGCTTGCCATTTGTTGACGGTCCTTTGAGTGGCATTTCTCTCATTCTTGTCCTCCCATTGTTGGTGCATGCGCCGGCAATTGCACAGCGCAAAAAAAAGCCCCGTCACAAGGACGGGGCAGAGACTACTTGAAATACAATGCCGAACTATGCCGGCTTTCGCCGGTGACCGTTGTTGTACGGCTGTTGTACGGCAATGAAGGCGGCGTTTGACCGTTCATTTCGTACCAGCGGTGGTAGCTGTACCAGACATTTCCAGAGTTAACTTTGTGGCCTTCTTTCTGCAGGCGTTTTGCCGTATCTCGATGGCTAAGCCTTTCGATATCAATGAGTTCGTGAGCGCGCTCCGCGATGGCATCCAGCCGAGGCGGCTCACGCAACCACACTGAAACCTCTTCGCCTGCCGGTTCATGACGGTCGGTCAAGTCTGCCTGATCTGCGACCGCACGGATCAGTTGGGGAGTGAACACGCCTCGCGCATTCTTCCTTTTTCGTCCTTTTCGGCGTTCGACATGGATCATAACTCGGCCACCAACCAGTCTTCTGATGACAGCCATTGCCTTGTAAACGGCCTCTTCACTTAGCATTCCGGATGCGGCATCCTTTAACAATTCTGAGAACCCCGCAAGGGATTCCCGAACCGCCTCAGGTTGAATAGTCGCAGTGGATTGAGTGAGTTGCTGCTGCCGTTGGCTAAGTTCGTGTTGAACTGACGAGCGTTCAGCCTGGGTCGATCGGACATGTCGCATGACCTCTTTGCGATCTTTATCGTTGCCCTCTCCGGCCATCTGATAGAAGTCACTGATCCTGTTCGACAGTGTGGCTATCCGGCGTTCAAGTTTAGCGACTGCAGTTTGCAATTCTTCATCTCCTGGCGAATTCCGTTCGTGGACGCGGCAGATGATACTTTGGATTAACTCCGCGTCCTGATTGATCAACGCACAGAGTTTTTCACAGATCGCCCGGGTCGCCTCGTCACGACGCACTATCGACTGACATGGGCATAGGTCACCGTTCTTGCACCGCATGCCGCGTCCGTTCGCACCAGCTTGTTGAAATCGCACATTGCAGTGCGCGCACCAAAACAAGTCGGTAACGAGATCGAAGAGTTGAGGTTGTTTGTCCTTCTTTGGTCCGCGAGGCCCTTTCGTTAATTCAGCTAAGCGGCTTTGGACGGCAAAGAACAACTCGTCATCTACAATGCGAAGCTCCTCGCATTGCATAAACGCCACTTCGTCTTCACGCTGCATTATTTGACGAACATAGTCGCGCTTAGTAGAGAACTCGTTTCGTTTTCGCCCGAATTCCCACCGGCCGATATACGCCGCACGTGACAGCATACGGCGGTAGAGCATCCCCACTGGTCCGCTCGAATATGCGGATCTGTTCACTTGGAAGCTTCAATTGCTGAGTACCACGACCCACAACTTCAATATTGACTGCAAGATCGGTCTGGAATGCCTTCATCCCTGTGAGCCGTTACTTTCGCTTGGTTACGACATTTGCATCTGCCGAATCTCCGAACGTGAATCTGTCGACTGGTTTCCTGGCCTTGGCATGGCGTCCTAACTCCCACAGGAAATCCCACAATGCAGTATTCTTTGCCCAGTCGATCCTGATCTCTTTTTTGTTCCAATGTGCCACACGCGGATACTCAACAAGCACGAAGTCGCCAGCAGCCATGGCGGATGACTTGGCCTCTTCAGCGTCGGCGAACTCGCCTACTTCGCGAAGCAGCCACGAGTAATCGTCGTCCCGCAGGAAGCCCAACAACTTGGCAACGTCCAGAACGGCCCTTTGCCTCGTCACACCCCGAAGTTCGACCCACATCCCTGCGGTACCGCGGCATTTGCGTCAAGCGGAATCAACGTTGCCACTAAGGCGTTTCCGATCCTTGGGCGTAAAGTATCGATCCCACAGCCGCAAAGCACACGCTGCGGCACGAATTCGAGAGGCAGCGACGCTCAACTCGTCCATAACCATTTGCGATAACTGACTCGCCTCCGCCATGTTCATTCCTCCATTGGAGCATGATTCCAACGCAAACCGGAAAAATCTCATCACGTTGGATTGCTGGATCGTACAAGTTTCACTGTAACGATCGAATCAGATTCTGTCATCTTCTTCTGGTCTCCGTTTCCCCAAACCAGCGAAGTCTCTTCACGACTTTTAGAAATCTCACGGCGCGAGCGCCATGGGATTGCCAGTCATCACAATCGAGAACGTGTCCGATCAAAAGCCTGACGTACAAGGCTTGCTGCCACGTTTTGTGATTATTGGTATGCTCTCCGAACTGCTTTCATCCGAACAAGCCGCAAGGCGACTGGGAATCTGCGCACTGACGCTGTACGACTGGCTGGGTCAGTCGGATGTCGGCGAGTTCGTAATCCAAGGCCAGCCTGTGACAATAGATTACTACCAAGGTGGCCGACGTGGACAAGGGCGCATTAAAATCGATGCACAGGAAATTGAGCGACTCCTTTTATTGATGCGAGTGACGCCCGGAACGACATATGCTCGAAAGCGTCCCGAAAGGAAAACGATCCTGCAGCATATCACGACCAAACTTGGTCGCCCCATTGACTGACACTGTACTTTCAGGGTCAGAAGCGCGTTCAAATGCCAGGGTGAAAAAAAATGGACACGAGACAGCAGGCGAGCATGGCGTGCCTCGCGTCATATTTGACAACAATGGTGAATGTGATATTCACAAGCCAAAGACTGTGGTCATTACTCCGAGCCCGGCTTCGCCTTCCTCTTACCGAGCGCTTCCCACAACGGATTGTTGTACTGGTCAGCCCAAGCCGCGTAATGATCCCAGCAAACTTTCGGTGTATTCCCCATTAATCCGGCCAGGACCTCGATCGGGACCGGTTTTCCAGTGTAATACCCTGACAGCGTTCGCTTGGCAAACGTGTGGCGGCAGGCATACATGCAACGGTCCTTCGGCAGACCGAGTTTCTTTTTCAGTTCAAGAAAGCGAATCACGCCATTGCACCGTTTCCATGCCTTGCCGCGTGTCGTGCGAAACAACTCGATTCCAGAACCCTTTGGAGCACCGAGCATCAATTGCCTTGTAATGGTCTCCATCTCTTCGCACAGCATGATCCTGCGGTCTTTGCCGGTCTTCTTTCCAGACTTGTGTCCTTGCCGACCGTCAGCCGTTCGTGCCTTGAGCAGGTAGTACATCCCCTGCTCTGTCTCAACGACATGGTCGGCCGTCACTTTTGCCTGTTCGGATGAAGGCCGGGCTCCAGTCAGAATGCAGGCATTGATAAACACAGCGCCTGAGCGTCGTCTGCCGTTTCATACATCGATTTTTCTGCCTCGGGTGTGAATGATGTGACACGAGGGGTTGCTGATGGCTTCTCATAGCCTGCGACCGGGTTGACATCCAGATCGTCATACTTACAGCAGTAGTTAAACGATGCGATCACTGAGCCGATGACGTTTCGGTGAGTGTTGTGATTCCAGGTTGAATGACGCTTAAGCCATGTTCGCAGGTGTTTCTTTTTAAACTCAATCTTTTTCAATGCACCGCAGTAACCACAGAGATCGTTGAGCCACTTTCCAACCTGCACTGCCCATTCAGGATTGGCCGAGAGATGCAGGTCAGCCAGATAGACATCGCAAACTCTGGCCACCGTCCATCCGCTGGATGTCGGGAGTACCGGTGTACTTAACTCATCGGCGACTTTGGTCCGGGCAAGTGCCACTCGCGCGGCTTCCTTGTTGTCCTTCCCGCGAACTCGCTCACCTTTACCGTCGAACAATGGCACACGTTTATTGGTTCCGGGCTCGGTGTAGTACCAGCAGTCTGTTTGATTCCAGTGCCACGCAGACCCATGCTGCTGACGCCGCAGTTTTCGTTTTTTTGCCATGAGATTCGATCGCCTTTGATCGTGGTGAAGGATGCCGCTGAGAATTGACCTGAAGGTCCTAAGAAAAGACAATACCGCCAGAACCGCGATCGGTTCCATGCCATTGGGGAGCACACTGGTTGAGTTTGATGGAGCGAGTTGACACGACCAGCAGACAGCACAAAGTAGGAGTTCAAATGTTTCGATTCAGTGTCACAACGCAGGCCGGTTGCCGCCGATCATTCCTGCGACATTTGCTACACAATTTAACTACACTGCCAATTCTGCTCACGACAGCAGTATTGCCGCAAGCCTTTGTTATAGATGCACTTGCCGCAGGTGTTTGTTGAAGATCGTCGCGTGAAGAACCTCGACCCTGCGGATCCGTTGTGGGTCGGCGACAAGATTCCGTCGGACGATCATCCTACTGGTATAACGCATCGCAACATGCTTAAGCTGGACTGGTCGCACGGCCACAACCAGACGATCCATAACGGCATCAGTCGCATCGGCTTTTACACCGGAGGGATGAAGGCGAGGTTTCGCGATGAAGACCTGGCCGATGCATGGGTGATGGAATCGAATCGCTGGATCGAAGAACACAAAGACCGTCCATTCTTTCTGTTTTTCGCATCGCAGGACATCCATGTTCCGCGTATCGCGCACAAACGCTTTCAAGGCAAGACATTGCTTGGCCCGCGCGGCGACTGCATCGTGCAACTGGACTGGTGCGTCGGTGAGTTGATGAAGACGCTCGACCGACTGCAGCTCGCGGAGAACACGCTTGTTGTTTTCTGTTCCGATAACGGTCCTGTGCTGGATGACGGATACAAGGATGATGCTGTGGAAAAGCTGGGAGAGCATCAACCTGCCGGACCGCATCGCGGCGGAAAATACAGCGTCTGGGAAGGCGGCACCAGAACGCCGTTCATCACACGCTGGAAAGGCCGCATCGAGCCGGGAGTGTCGGAGGAGATGGTTTGCACGATCGACTTCGCCTCCAGTATCGCTGCGATCACTGGTCAATCAGTCGCTCCAGAGGGTTGTCTGGATAGTCTGGATGTCTCAGCGGCACTGCTCGGCAAGTCGGGAGCAACAGGCCGCGACTATTTGCTTCAACAAGACAATGGGAGCGGCAACTTTGGACTCCGCTCCGGCGACTGGAAACTCGTGCGTCTGGAAAAGCGAGGTAAGTCGCAGGCTGTTGTCAGCAAGAACGAACGCCCGCTTCCCACTGCCAGGCACACGCTCTACCAACTCAGCCTGGATCCCGGCGAACGGATCGATGTCTCTGCCACGCATCCCGAAGTCGTTCAACGCCTGACCTCTCAACTTGACAAACTCATCAACGACGGCCGCAGCCGCAAGCGTGAATGAAGCACTATGAATCGAGATCCTTCAGAGGGATGAAAGCCACGGCGACCCCAGGCTTTGTTATTACATTGATTGTACGCCAACTCCTTCAAACAGGCATCGAGTTGAGCGTGCATCTTCGTGCAACGAACTGCACTGACGGTGGAGAATAAAAAAGCGGACCTAACCGGACGCTAACGCGTTCCGGCTGATAACGCAGGGCATCATTCCTGACCGCGTGAAGTATAGAATCAGATGTGCCTGTAGACCGATTCAAAATCGATGTCGTAGCGTTTCATTTTCTTGTACAGCGTCGTGCGGTTGATGCCGAGCGTCCTGGCGGTCTTCTGCCGATTCCAGCCGCTGGCTTCCAGCGCCTGAATGATCAGGTGACGTTCTGGTTCTGTCAAGGCCGACTTCAGAGACGCTCCTCCCAGCTGCGTTTCAATGTTCGCGCGATGATCGTGGTTGGCGAACATCTTCTCAGGCAGATCAGCGACCGTGATATGATTCTCACGGCACAATACGACCGCTCGTTCAATGACGTTGACCAGTTCGCGGACATTGCCCGGCCAGTGATAGTGCTGCATGGCCTGCATCGCCATTTCATCAATGTCGATAATGTTGCGTCCTGTCTGTTCGTTGAACACCTGCAGATAGTGTGCGGACAACAGCGGGATATCGCCGCTGCGTTCTCGCAGCGGCGGTTGAGTAATTCCAATCACGTTGATGCGGTAGTAAAGGTCTTCGCGAAACGTGCCGCGTTTTACGCAATCTTCGAGGTTTTCGTTCGTCGCAAGGACCAATCTGACATCGACCTTCTGCGTGACGTTGCCGCCGACTGGCTCGAATTCACGATCCTGAAGCACGCGCAACAGTTTCAACTGCAGTGCGGGTGAGGCTGTGGCAACTTCGTCCAGAAACAAGGTGCCTCCGTCGGCCTGAAGGAATTTGCCGGCTTTGTCATGCAAAGCTCCGGTAAACGCACCGGCGACATGGCCAAATAGTTCGCTTTCCAGCAATGATTCAGGCAGTGATCCGCACGCCACTTCCACGAATGGTTTGTCACGACGTTTACTGAGATGATGAATCGAACGTGCGGTTATGGTCTTGCCAGTCCCGCTTTCACCGAGGATTAACACAGTTGTTCGCGTGGCAGCGACGCTTTCAATCAACTCAAACATTCGCAGCATTTTGTAGTCTTTGCCAACGATGGCCGAAAGCCCGAATCGCTGAGTCGACTGAATCTTCACTTTCCTGTTTTCGTCAAGAATCTGCCGCTGACCGACGGCCCGGTCGATGGAGAATCGCAATTCCTCGCCGATGACAGGTTTCGTCAGGTAATCGAATGCTCCCATGCGGATGGCTTCCACGGCGCTTTCAATGGTGCCGAAACCCGTGAGCAGGATGACGGACGTTTCCGGAGCGTTTTCGCGTGACCACTGCAGCAACTGGAATCCGTCTTTGTCCGGAAGGTTGACATCACAGAGCACGACTTCGAACGGAAACTCCTGCATGCGTGCGATGGCGTCGGTGCAATTGGATGCGGTCTCAGTCCGATGGCCAAGACTGCGAAGATAGTCTGCCATGGCAGCCTGGATGTAGCGATCGTCATCGACGACCAGCAGGGAGCCCGATATGTTGCGAGCCATGAACTGTCCCCTCAAAAAGGTGTATCAAAAGGTGTAGCGCCAGCCGGAATTCCAGACGAATGATCCGCGCTGTATCATGAAAATGAGTGCCATGTCGGTGTCGCGCGAAAAGTGTTCACATGGAGTGCGCATTGAACTCGGTTGCTGTCCATGGCAACGAACTGTTCGATCCAGTGAGGAGATGCGGCAACATTAGGTTGACTTTCACGCACAGGCGGTGCTCAAGTGCAACCCGGATGTGAATTTCAAGGTACGTGAGGAGGTATTCGCTACAATCGGAATTACTGGAATTCGACCGTCGCCGGATCTCATCCGGCATGAGCACTTGATTCTGTGACGTCAGATGACCAAACTGGACCACGTGGCGGGCTGGTGCTGCTGAGCCAGCGACTTGCACCTGCCTCTCAGTTCTATCGGATCCTGTTGGATGACTACAGTGACTCGCAAAACGTCCACGCAAATTCTGCTGCCTGTGATCTGGCTTTTGCCAGGCATTGTGTGTGCGCAGCAATCGCTGGATTTCAACCGCGATATTCGGCCGATTCTGTCTGAAAACTGTTTCTACTGTCACGGCCAGGACAGCAACAAACGCCAGGCCGACCTGCGACTCGATCTTCGTGACATCGCAATTGATGCGGGTGCGATTGTGCCAAATGACGCTGCCGGCAGTGCGATCGTGCAACGGATCAATTCCAATGATCCCGATGAACTCATGCCGCCGGCGAAGTCGAACCGCCGCCTGTCAGCCGAACAGAAAGCACTGCTGGAACGGTGGATTTCGGAGGGTGCAAAGTATCAGACTCACTGGGCTTTCGAAGCACCAGTCCGGCCAGTTCAGCCAGAAGTGACTGCGGCAGGCTGGGTTCGCAATCCCATCGACAGTTTTGTGCTGCACAGGCTGGAACTAGCAGGATTGCGTCCGTCGCCGGAAGCAGATCGAGCCACCTTGATTCGCCGCTTGTCGATTGATCTTGTCGGAACACCACCGACTCCCGAAGAAGTCGATACATTCGTCAACGACGCAAACCCGCAAGCCTATGAATCACTCGTAAATCGCCTGATGTTCAGTCCGCATTATGGAGAACGAATGGCGCTGAGTTGGCTGGATGCGGCACGCTATGCTGACAGTAATGGATTTCAACAGGACGGCGATACGTGGCAGTGGATCTGGCGTGACTGGGTCGTGAAGTCTCTGAATGAAGATCTGCCGTTCGATAAATTTACAATCTGGCAGCTTGCCGGAGACCTGCTTCCTGAAGCCACCGACGAACAGAAGATCGCCAGCGCGTTTAACCGGAATCACCTGCTCAACGGTGAAGGCGGAGCGATTGCTGAAGAGCAGCGCTGGGTCAACCTGTTCGACCGGATGGAGACGACCTCCACGACGTGGCTCGGACTGACCATGAATTGTGCGCAGTGCCATGATCACAAGTATGACCCGATGACACAACGCGATTACTACAGTATGCTGGATGCGTTTAACCGTGTTCCGGAATCCGGTACGCCGCAGTTTTTCTCGTCGCGCATCCGTGTCGGGGCTCCGTTTCTTGAACTGCCGACGGACGAGAACAAGTCCCGATTGGCCGATTTTGAGAGACGGATTGCCGCAATGGACGCGGAGATTGCAAAACTGAATAGCGCGGCGTACGACGGCTGGCGTTCGGGAATCATTGTGGACGGTAAGCCCGCAGCAGGCAACGAATTGCCGGATCCGCTTTTGGCTCTGCTGGCGAAGCCTGCCACGGAGCGTTCCGAGGATGACCAGAAAACAATTGAAGCAGAACTCCGCAAGCACTTCGACGAAAAAGTGAAGCCGACGCTCAAGGAGAAGTTCCCTGAGATTCCGCAACGAGAAGAGCTGGCCAAACAACTCGCGGCCTACAAAGCCGATCAGATCCCGCGCGTGATGATCATGAGCGATGATAAACCTCGCGAAACCAGTATTCTGTCTCGTGGAGAGTACTTGAATCCCACGGAGAAAGTGTCGTTTGCAACGCCTGCGTTTTTGCTCCCGCAGCCAGCCGACGCGCCCAAAAATCGACTGGGATTCGCGCAGTGGCTGATGGCTCCGGAGAATCCTCTCACAGCGCGGGTGCAGGTGAATCGATTTTGGCAGTACTACTTCGGCATCGGGATCATTAAGACCGCAGAAGACTTTGGCGTGCAGAGCGAGTATCCGATTCACGGCGATCTGCTGGATTGGCTGGCTGTCGAGTTTCGCGACAGCGGATGGAGCATGAAACACATGCATCGCCTGATCGTACACAGCGCCACGTATCGTCAGTCCAGCAGGGTGACGCCTGAGCTGCTGGAGCACGACCGCGAAAACCGATTGTTTGCCCGCGCCAGTCGATTCCGAATGCCGTCCATGTTGTTGCGAGACTGGGCCCTGGCCGCCAGTGGGTTACTGAACGACAAAGTGGGAGGCGTTCCCGTTTATCCGTATCAACCCGGTGATATCTGGGAAGCACTGGCAATCACGAAAGAGCGCGACTTCACGTATCCGGCGTCGTTCGGTCCGGACTTATATCGTCGCAGTATTTACACATTCTGGCGAAGAACAGTGAGTCCGGCGAACATGTTCGACACTGCGAACCGCCAGACATGCCGGGTGCGTCAAAGTCCAACCAGCACGCCGCTGCACGCGCTCACGACACTGAACGACCCGACCTGGGTCGAAGCCGCGCGAGTCCTCGCGGAGCACGCGATCAAGTCAGATGCGCAGCTCGATCAGCAATTGCAGTACGCTGCTCGACGAGTCCTGTCTCGCGAGATCACGGACAACGAACTGACCAGCCTGCGAGGTGCATTCGAAAAGCAGAAGGCACTCTTCGCTTTGAAGGAAGACGCGGCAAAACAGTTGCTCGCCGCCGGTGAAGCGCCACGCGATGAAGCACTGAACCCTGTCGATCATGCCGCAATGACTGTCGTGTGCCTCACAATTCTGAACCTTGATGAGTCATTGTCGCGGGAATAGTGCCGGCGAAGGGCAGGCTTTGTCAGGCGATTGCGAAAAAAAGTAGGTCTTTTCTGCCGGAAAGGACTTTCGCCGCAAGGCGAACCCTTGGGACGGACGTCCGCTTAACGGCGTCGGGTTGTTCGTCATTCCACCTGCGATTGGTCGCTGGTTGCGACAAGTCGCAAAGTCCAGCCCGGCAGGCTGGACCTACTGTAGGTCCTTTCTGCCGGAAAGGACTTTCGCCGCAAGGCGAACCCTTGGGACGGACGTCCGCTCAACGGCGTCGGGTTGTTCTTCAATCCACCTGCATTTGGTCGCTGGTTGCGACAAGTCGCAAAGTCCAGCCCGGCAGGCTGGACCTACTGTACGTCCTTCTGCCGGAAAAAAACTCTCGTTCGACAGGCTCGATCGGACAAGCGACGTTCGCTAAAATAATACTGTGCCACCGTTTGTTTCCCCGAAGACAGGATTACGACTCTTCCGGTAGCCCCAGAGCCTGTCGCACGATGCGGCGTTCGGGCTGGATGAGTTCGACGAGTTCGGATTCCTTGCCGCTGATCAGGTAGCGGATTCCGTAGCGGAACAGTCGCAGCGGAATTTCGAATTCAGGAAGGTCCGCCACACATTTTTCGACGGCGACGACATAGCTTTCCAGCACCGCAGGCGTGATTCGAACGGCGTCGATCTTCGCCAGCGACTTGACCAGACCGTCGCCAAGATGTGACAACGGATTGACTGCAGGCCGGACCGAGCTCAGCGTTGTTCCGGCATTTTTCGATTGGGTTGTTGTCGAATCGCCATTCTCTCCAACGGAGCGGCGTCGCTCCGCTCCTTGATTCGGCACGTGGAATCCATGCACTGCGGCGGAGTGTTGGTAAACATCGACCAATGTGCCGATTCGCGATTGCATTCGGGCATTGTCTTCACTGAGCTGAAAAATCTGGGAGAACATCGCCGCCGAGTCTCCCAGGTAATCCAATCGCGATTGCGTGAAGGCGTCGCGCATAGACTCGAAACCGTCGGCCCATCGGTGCATGGCAAAAAACGTTTCACTCCGATTGAATCGCGGATAAGCATATTTCGGGTCGAGTTCGATCGCTTTGTCGAGGCAGGTCAGAGCCTCTTCGTGGCGGCCAAGGCTATGCAGCGAGTTGCCTTTGTTGTTCCATGGGATGGCATCTTTCGGGTCGAGTTCGATCGCTTTGTCGAGGCAGGTCAGAGCCTCCTCGTAGCGGCCAAGGCTACTGAGGGAGATGCCTTTGTTGTTCCATGCTTGGGCATGTTTCGGGTCGAGTTCGATCGCTTTGTCGAGGCAGGTCAGAGCCTCTTCGTAGCGGCCAAGGCTACTCAGTGAGTTGCCTTTGTTGTTCCACGCAACGGCATATTTAAGGTCGAGCTCGATCGCTTTCTCGAAGCAGTCGAGTGCTGCGGCATGCTCTTTGTTAATCTCGCCGAAATAGTACCCCGCCGTAAACCAATCGCGAGCCGAATTCGATGCGGCCGCTTTCTCTTCCCACAGTGCTGCCAGTTCGTGGCTGCGGCCTTCGGCTTCGGCTTGGTCGAGTTCCTGCTGCAACAGCTTCAAGCGTGGATCAGGAGTCGTTTGCGATAGCTCCCACGCTGCGTCCATGTAAGCCTGAGTGGTTTGACTGAGTCCTGCGGTTCTCAGCTTCTGCATTTCGTCGGGGCGATACCAGATGCGCAGGAATTCAATCAGCATCTGCAGCAGACTTTGCTCTTTGACTTCATACGCCAGTCGCATCAGGGGTTCACTCAGTTCGTAATACGTTTCGCGG
>CAMAVB010000206.1 GCA_945861465.1 Candidatus Kuenenia stuttgartensis | reverse complement strand
AGGCGACCCGCCACGATGCGGTGTTTCGCGTGCGGGCGTCCATCGGTGTGCCTGCGCTCGCATCCGCTCGCTGGTCACACCCTACGAATCGGACGTTCCCAAAATCGTAGGGTGTGACAAGCGAAGCGCCGGCCCACCATTTTGCAGGTGCATCATTTCATCCAGACCAGCCGCACCGCAAGCCCGCAGCCACATGGCAGTGCTTCATGTGATCGCGCCCCTCGGTGGGCCGGCGCTCGCATTCGCTCGCTGGTCCCACCCTACGAATCGGGCGTTCCCAAAGTCGTAGGGTGGGACAAGCGGAGCGCCGGCCCACCATTTTGCGGGTGCATCATTTCATCCAGACCAGCCGCAGTGCCAGCCCGCAGCCACATGGCCTCACCCCTTCGCCAACTGCCTCAACACCGTATGCAAAATCCCTCCGTTGCGGTAGTACACCACCTCCACCGGTGTATCAATCCGGCACGTCGCTACGAAGTGGATCTGTTCGCCGTTCGGTTTCCTGGCGGTGACTTCGACGGCTTGCTGCGGTTTCAGTTTGTCGTCAAGCCGGATGTCGAAGGTTTCGGTGCCGTCGAGGTCCAATGACTCGCGGCTTTCGCCGTCGCGGAACTGCAGCGGCAATACGCCCATGCCGACGAGGTTCGAACGGTGGATGCGTTCGAAGCTGGTGGCGATGACGGCGCGGATGCCGAGAAGGTACGTTCCCTTGGCGGCCCAGTCGCGAGATGAACCGGTGCCGTATTCGGCTCCGGCAAGAACAACGAGCGGCGTGCCCTCTTCCTTGTACTTCATGGCAGCGTCGTAGATGGACGTCTGTTCGCCGCTCGGGAAATGAATCGACACGCTGCCTTCGGTGCCGGGGGCGATCAGGTTTTTCAGGCGGATGTTGGCAAACGTTCCACGAGTCATCACGCGGTCGTTGCCTCGACGAGCCCCGTAGCTGTTAAAGTCGTTCGGTGTGACACCTTGAGCCTGCAGATACTTGCCAGCCGGGCTGCTCGCTTTGATCGCACCTGCGGGACTGATGTGGTCCGTCGTCGTGGAATCGCCGACAGAGACCAGGCAGCGAGCGCCTTCGATCGATTCAATTGGCCCCGGTGTCACAGGCATATCGACGAAGAACGGAGGTTCCTGAACGTAAGTGCTGTTTTCGTCCCACTCAAACAGGGCAGCATCGCTGCTCTGGATTTTCTGCCATTCTTCCGGGCCCAGAGTTGCATGGCCGTATTGTTCGGTGAACATCTCCGGGGTCATGGACGACGCAATTGTGTCGGCAATTTCTTTCTGAGTCGGCCAGATGTCCTTCAGGAAGACGTCCTTACCCTGCTTGTCTTTGCCCAGTGCCTCATGATTCAGATCGATATCCACTGTGCCGGCGATTGCGTACGCGACAACCAGCGGGGGACTTGCCAGGTAATTGGCCTTCACCAGCGGATTGATTCGACCTTCAAAGTTTCGATTCCCTGAGAGTACCGCAGCAGCCACCAGGTCGCCCGAAGTCACCGCCTTGGCGACAGATTCCGGCAGTGGACCGCTGTTGCCGATGCAGGTTGTGCAGCCGTATCCGACAGTCTGAAATCCCAGTGCGTCCAGCGACGCATCGAGTCCCGACTTATTGAGGTACTCGGTTACGACGCGGCTTCCGGGAGCCAGACTGGTCTTAACCCACGGCTTGCGTTCCAAGCCTTTGGCGACGGCGTTGCGAGCCAACAAACCGGCCCCGATCATGACGCTTGGATTGCTGGTGTTCGTGCAGCTTGTGATAGCGGCGATCACGACGGCTCCGTCAGTGATACTGGAAGAACTCCCGTTGTCTTCAATCTTCACGGCAGCAGACGCTTGCGCTTTGCCGAATGTGCCGCTGAGCGACTTCTTCCACTCGGGCAACATATCCTTCAGCAGAATGCGGTCCTGAGGACGTTTCGGTCCAGCCAACGACGGCACGATGTCCGCGAGATCAAGTTCCAGCTTACTTGTGAAGCGTGGTTCTGGTGAGCTGGCCGTGCGAAACAGCCCCTGCTCCTTGTAATAACGTTCGACGAGCTCGATCAACTGCTTCGGTCGCCCCGTACGTTCAAGATATCGCAGCGTTTCGGCGTCGACCGGGAAGAAGCCCATCGTGGCTCCGTATTCCGGTGCCATGTTGGCCAATGTCGCTCGGTCAGCGAGACTCAGTGCATCCAGACCCGGACCGAAGAATTCGACAAACTTGCCCACGACTTTGTGGGCGCGCAGCATCTGAGTCACGGTGAGTACCAGATCGGTCGCCGTTGCGCCTTCCGGCAACTTGCCAGCCACCCGGAACCCCACGACTTCCGGAGTCAGCATGTAGACCGGCTGGCCGAGCATTACCGCTTCGGCTTCGATCCCGCCGACACCCCAGCCGACTACACCGAGGCCGTTAATCATTGTGGTATGGCTGTCAGTGCCCACAAGGCTGTCCGGATAGGCAACGCCGCTCGTGGTCATCACAACGGTCGCCAGATATTCGAGATTCACCTGATGCACAATGCCGGTGGCGGGCGGGATGACGCGAAAATTGTTCAACGCCTTCTGACCCCAGCGCAGGAACTGGTAGCGTTCCATGTTGCGTTCGAATTCGATTTCGACGTTATGCTTCAAGGCGAATTTTGACCCGAATTCATCAACCTGCACGCTATGATCGACAACCAGGTCGCAAGGCACCAGCGGATTGATTTTCTTCGGATCACCACCCATTCGCACCATCGCGCTTCGTAGTGCCGCCAGGTCAACGATTGCGGGCACGCCCGTAAAGTCCTGCAGGACGACGCGACCAGGCTTAAACGGCACTTCCACCTGAGCGGGCTTAGCGGCATTCCAGTTAGCGAGGTTGTTGACATCGTCTGCGGTGACGATGAAACTATCGACGTTCCGCAGGCAAGCTTCCAGGAGGACACGGATCGAAAACGGCAGCGTGTTAATGTCGCCAATGCCGTCCTTGATCAACTTTGGAAGACTGAAATACTTGACGCTTCCGCCGGATGTAGAAAGAGTGGCTTCGGCACCGAATGGATTGGTATTGCTCATGAGCGGGCTCGGATGTTTTCAAACGGATAGAGGACAGAATCACCCGCGAATGATAACGAATTGAACGAACCCAAGGACTGTCCAGAAGTTGCCGCTTCTCGCAATTGCGAAGAAAACCCGTAGCTCAGTCGCTCCGCCGACTGAGATTTCCCGGATCCAGCTTTGTAATAAGCACCTCGGCAGAAGCAGCTTGGCAGAATATCGTTTAACCGCGTGGGCAACGCCCCGCGATTGGCAGCGAAGCGTGGCCCGATGGGCACGCGGTTAAACGAAGGAACTTCTGGACCGGTGTTTACAAACATGGGCAAACCAGGGAAACGCGACGGGGCGGTGTTTTCGCACGGGCGTGAACAGGATCGCGAGTCGGCGGAGCGACGTCGCCTACGATCCGTCAAGCGATTCCCAGCGTTGAAAGCAATCGGCAAGGTCATCCTCGATTTGGGCGAGTTCCGTTGCTGCTTTGGCGATCCGCTCACCGCCGGATTGGTAAAACCCCGGGGTGGCCATTTCCACATGCAATTGTTTTTGGCGTTTCTCCAGCGAGGCGATGCGTTCCGGAAGCTCATCCAGTTCTCGCTGTGCTTTGAAACTGAGTTTTCTGGATTTTACGCTGACCGCCGTTGAGCCGGAAAATGAACCTGCACTCGACGAAATGCCTGGTAACGGTTTCACGAGTGAAGCAGCTTCACGAGCGATTGTGACACGCTGATCTCGAGTTCTGAGCCAGTCATCGTAACCGCCGTCGTATTCACCGATCTCGCCGTTACCTTCGAACACGATCGTGCTCGACACGACGTTGTTGATGAAAGCGCGATCGTGGCTCACCAGCAGCACCGTACCACTGAAATTCGGCAGCATTTCTTCAAGGAGTTCCAGAGTCTCAGCATCAAGGTCGTTGGTTGGTTCGTCAAGCACAAGAATGTTGGCGGGTTTGGACATCATCTTCGCCAGCAGCAGCCGGTTGCGTTCACCGCCGCTCAAAAACTTCACCAGCGTGTGAGCGCGTTCCGGAGAAAACAGGAAGTCCTGCAGGAAGCCCATGATGTGCCTTTTCTGATCGTTGATCATCAGAAAGTCGGTGCCATCGCTGATGTTTTCCCGAGCCGACTTGTCCTCTTCCAACTGATTTCGCAACTGATCAAAATAGCCGACAGCCAGATTCGTCCCCTGACGCACTTTGCCTTTGGTCGGCACAAGTTGTCCCAGCAGGATTCGTAACAACGTCGATTTTCCGGCACCGTTGGGTCCAATGATCCCGATGCGATCATTACGAAACACAGTTGTGGTGAAGTCGCGGATGACGGGTGCTCCGCCATCAAAGGCATGCGTGACATTTTCAAGTCGCGCGACAATCTGACCGGACCGTTCCGCTTCCTGCAGAAACATTTTTGCGTTACCGACTTTCTGCCGCCGCTGCCGCCGTTCTTCGCGCATGTCCTTCAGCGCGCGGACACGGCCTTCGTTACGACATCGGCGGGCTTTGACGCCTTGCCGGATCCAACGCTCTTCCTCAGCCAGCTTCTTGTCAAATTGTGCCTGCTCGACCGATTCTGCTGCAAGCAGCTGATCGCGACGGATCAGGAATGTCTGATAGTCGCACGTCCAGTCGAAAAGACGTCCGCGATCGACTTCCACAATGCGATCGGCAATGTCCTGCAGGAAGACTCGGTCGTGCGTGACAAAGATGAGCGTCCCGCTGAAGCGTTTCAGAAATCCCTGAAGCCAGACGATCGACGTGATGTCCAGATGATTGGTCGGTTCGTCCAGCAGCAGGACATCCGGTTGGCGAATCATGGCGGCGGCCAGGAGGACGCGACGTTTCATCCCGGCGGAAAGTGAGGAATACTTAATATCGGCGGGAAGCTGCATTTCTTCCAGCAGCGCGTCGAGGCGGTCAGCGGCGGACCATTCGTCTGCGTCAGCGATCAAGTGGCTGGCATCTTCGTACGCCTTGAGCTCTTTTTCTGTCAGCTCGACGCCTTCGTGCAGCTTGTGGCCAAGGTTGCGATAGTCGCTGACGGCAGCACACAGGGTCCCAAATCCCTCCGCCGCCATTTCAAACGCCGTTTTGTCGCCTCCCGAGGGGACTTCCTGATCCAGACGTGCGACAACCGCATCGGATTGCAGATCGACCGAACCGTCGTCCGGCTTGAGCAGCCCTGCAATGAGCTTCATCAGGGTCGATTTTCCAGCCCCATTGCGACCGACAAGGCCAATTCGCTCGCCGCGTTCAATATGCAGCGTGATGCCGTCCAGCAGGTTGGGGCGGGAATACGTAAACGTCAAATTGTTCAGACTGAGCAGTGCCATAGGCCGCAGTGTAACCGAAGCAGGGCACCACGCGAACGGCTGTCCGGCGAATTATCACAGACGGAACAACTGAATGGTGTGGCGACTGCCGTTATCCTTTGTTAGATTGTGGTTAAGGAGTGAGACAGAAATAAGTGGGGCACGATTCCATCGTGCCGAGCACGTTAAAAACGTACTCCACGTCCGAAAGACGACAGTTATTTCTGCGCCGGTCCTAAAACGATTGAGACATTTACAGTTTCCATGAAAGCATCGCTTCGATGAACGAACGTGAAAAAGGGGCTCAGGACTGGTTCAAAAAAGGCACTGAAGCCATGGGCCATGAGAACTGGGACTATGCCATTAAAGCCTTCGGAAACGCTGCTGCGCTCATGCCCGAGGGGTTGATGTATCGTCAGAACAAGCACGGCTGTATTCGCAAGAGCTACAACGATAACGGCTCCGGCGCGAAAATGGCCGGAATGCGACTGCTGGGTGTCCGCGGTCGTATCAAAAAATGTCGAATGCAGAAGGACTGGAAAGGGATCGAGGCTGCTGTCGAAGAAGGACTGCTGCTCAATCCCTGGGACGCTCAGTTGATGTTTGACCTTGGCGACGCCTGCGAAAATCAGCAGAACCTCACCGTCGCAAAGTATGCGCTGGAACGCGCGGTTGAATACGACAAGGACAATATCGAATACAATCGACGCCTGGGACATTTGCTGCTCGAACGTCGTGACTACAAACCCGCACGGGCCTGCTTTGAACGCATCTATAAGCTCGATTCAAACGACGGCGATGCACGCACCATGATGAGTCGCATTGATGCGGAAGCGACTATGGACCGCGGTGGCTACGACAATGCGGAAAACACGCGTGATGTCAAAGTGGAACAGCCAGTCGCTCCGATGAATGCCTATGAAGCCGATCGTCAGGCTCGCAAAGGAACACCGAAGGCAGCCGACGCTCCTGGCGAATCCGACGAAACGGATCTGCTGCACGCGATTCGCAAAGATCCGAAAAATCTGAGTCTGTATCTCAAGCTGGCGGAGCTGTATACCAACGACCGCCAATTGGGAAAGGCACAGGATCAGTACAACAAGGCCCTGGAATTTTCAAACAACAATGCTGATATTCGTGAGCGACTGCACGACGTGCAATTGCTGATGCTTCGCCATGACCTCGGCGAAGCTGAAGACCGGGCACGTAACAATCCCGGCAAGGAACGCCTGGTCGAAAAAGTAAAAACGCTCAAAGACGAACTGCTTGCAAAGGAAATAGAGTTCCTGACTCACAGCGTAGAACTGCATCCGAACGACATGCGAAAAAAATACGAACTCGCTAAGCGAATGATCACGATCAAGGACAGTGCCAAAGCGATTCCGTTATTGCAACAGGCGGTGTCTGATCCGCGTATCAAAGTCGAATCGCTGGTGCTGCTGGGTGAGTGTTTCGTCAAGGATGGGAAACTGGATCTTGGACGGCGGCAGTTTGACAAAGCCCTCGACGGCCTGAGTGGCGCTGACAAGCCAGACCCGTTTAAGGCAGCGCATTATTACCTTGGCCGCATTTATGAAAAAGCGAAAAAACGAGATCAGGCCGAACATCATTATGTCGAGATTCTGGCATTGGATTATGAGTACAAGGATGTCAAGAAACGTCTTGAAGGTTTGGGAGGCGGTGAAGGTGGCATCGGTGAGTAGGGGCTGAGTCACAAATACGCGGGGCACGATTCCATCGTGCCGGGCGCGTTACAAACGTGCCACACGTCCGGAAGACGACAGTTAGTTCTCCGCCGGTCCTGGCCTCAATCTGCATGGTTGCCCATTGGATCTCTGCATTGCGCAATTCCTCAGGTGGAGGTCACGAATTCTGCATTTGACCCTTGTCGCTGATGACCGAGGCTGCAAACACATGAAATATCCCGCAACCCGAATCAGCCCGGGCGACCGAATGTCATGATCGTGATATCGTCGTTCTGATCACGGCCATTGGCATGGATGCGTACATCGGCAAGCAAGGCTCGTCCCAACACTTCGGGATCGGGCGAACCAGCAGCCACAAATTCGCGGACGCGTTCCTTTGTGTACAGATTGCCGTCCGGATCCATGGCTTCATCGACACCATCCGTGATCAGCACAAACATTTCCCCGACCGCAATATCCCGTTCCACAACTTCGTATGGATACCCGTCGATGATCCCGACCGGAATCCCGATCGTCTCCTGATTGAATTCCTCAACTTCCCCGTCAACCTTGCGGATCAACGGCGACATGTGTCCGGCGTTGGCCATCGTAATGCGGTTCGTGTCCAGATCGATCACGCCCAGGATATAGGTCACAAAACGCCCTTCAACCATGCTGTGGCACATGTGAGAATTAATCCGCTGAATGGCGATCTGCACGTCATCCGTGAAACTCATCGTGTTCTGCACGACGCTCGCAATGCGTGACATGATCAGCGCGCCGGGCACGCCTTTGCCGGCAACGTCACCGAACGAGATACAGACCTTCCGAGGACCGATCATAAAGCAGTCAAAGTAATCGCCGCCGACAGCCTGAGCCGCATCGTAGGACGCGAAGAAGCGATAGCCTTCGACGTCCGGCATTTTTTCCGGCAGGAGGGCTTTCTGCACACCGCTCGCGATCTTCATTTCCTTGTCTTGCTTTTGCTTATCGACATGACTTTGCAACAGCCGCACATTTTCGTACGAATGCGCGGACTGGGTGGCCACGGCCAACAGCAACTCCAGATCTTCTTCCGTGAATTTCTTCAACGGATTCTGCGTATCAAGACTGATCACACCAAACACTTCGCCTTCCATGTCAAGCATCGGCACCAGCAGCATGGAATGGATCGTCAGATTGGAAACCGATTCACTCGCGCTGAACCGTGCGTCGCTCGATGCATCCGCCGACAGGATACCTGTTCTGTCGTTAATCACGCGTTCCAGAACCATGCGACTCAAACGCACGGATTCGTCAATGCTCTCTGCCCGCTGTTTCTGAGCGACTGGAATGAATTTCCCGGAGTCGGCAACTTTCGTCAGAATCGCGCCGCGATCGGCCTGAGGGAAAATTTCAAACAGCGTATCCAGAATTCTCGGAGCGATGCTGCTCACTTCAACCAGACCCGCCAGGCTCTGATTGATCTTCAGGATCCCGCGCAGCTTTTCCTCCGGGCGAACTTCAAACATTCCAAAGCCGCGTGCTGCCGCGCTGCCCGTAATCATGGATGACGATCCGTCATTCAGATCGATACCCTCGGTCATTCCGGAGTCGATCGAACTGCCGTGCAGATCGTCTTCATAGCGAAATTTGATCGGCCCCAGCTTGATGCGGTCGTTATGACGCAACGGCAGCGGCATATTCTTTTCAAGTTGCCGACTGTTCAGAAATGAGCCGTTGCCACTGCTCAGATCCTCCAGCAGGATCTTGTTGTTGATGTTGACGACCTGCGCGTGGAATCGAGACACCATGTTCGAATCCACTTGCACATCACAATCCGGATGGCGTCCAATTGTTGCCGGGAATTTGGTCAATTCGAAGGGCAATGACTGACCATCCTTCAAAAGTACGATACGTGCCATGAGATCCAGACCCTCTTCTTTTCCTGAACGCAGCCACACGGACAACAGTGACTTCCGGTTTTCGGAAGTCAGTCACTTTTCCCGAAGACCGCCTCGATATTTCCCCGGAGAACAGTCTTTCCGAGCGACACGGCTTTCTCAACACACCAGTGACGCCCGATCACGAAATCTTCCGCCAATACCTTTGCCAGAATCCGGCGATACATTGCGAATTTTGGCAAAGCAAACTCCAGTTTGTACATATCACTATAGTAACCAATCTGCTTTGTCTGCGGAACTGCCTGCAGTCGCCCGCGCGTGTCCCGCTCAATATAAACTGGAATGTTCGAGTACCACCAGTGTCCACACGTCACGACATTCGGGAAAATCCACGAATAACTTACGAGTTCCTGATTACTTGTCTCAGACAACACAGAGACCGGAAACACGACGCTCGGAAACGCATTGAACAACGCTTTGTACTGAATCAGAGACACGCGACTGTCGAACAAGTCCTGCCCCTGAAACACGCCGTGTTCGTAGACTCTGCGATTCACTCCAATCATCAGGTCGAACGGCAACCTGTGTTCAGCGCACAACTCCGCCAGTGACCAGAACACAAACCGGCTGAGCACGCACGTTTCGTCGGACGTGAGGTCACTGCCACAAAACACTTTTGCAATCACCGCGTCCGCTGCTGACGCCGTGACAGAAGACGGTGAGAAATCCGGCGGCAACGATATCGCACACGCGCGCACTCCACGCGCCTTGAAATGATCGAAGAGTCTTCCGATCGCTTGTTTGAAGGAACCTGAACTGCCGGGACTGACGCCGGTCGCTCGCTGCAGGCGTTCCCGAACGGATGGCTGTGTGAGATGAAACACCAGATCATCCGTCCTGAGACACGGGACAAACTTTCGCGTGTCGAAGCCCTGCAGCGGATCGTCGAAGTCGTTGGTGAGGAACACCTGATCCAGTCCGGATCGATCGAGTACCGTCTGTTCCCAGTCGGCGCTCTGCATCTTCTGCAACGAATGATCATAGAGCGATTCCCAATTTGCTTCCGTGATCCGATCGCCTTTGAAATCAAAAAACACCTGACACATTTCCAGCAACCAGCTGTACTGTGCGGTATTTTCAATCGTCGCGAGCCACGGCACGAGTCGTTCGACCTTTTCCTTGGCAGAAATTCCGGGCTCCTCGATCTTTGATTTGGGCAGTCCGGCGGAATGCGCGAGTTCGGTGTAGTAGTGATAGCCAAGAATATCCGCCAGCGTTGATGACGCTGCGCGCAGCGGGTTAATGTGCGTATGAGGATCGATGAGCCGCATCGATTCCAGCGGCTCAAGAATTTCAGCGATCAGACTTTGAGTCATCGTGGGAAAACTTTCGACAGAAATTCAGTACCTTGAGTTACATCGCGGTCAGGATTGCGCGATGTTGACAAGGGTGGCGGAGTGATTCAACTTTTGAAAAAAATCCTGCATCGCATTGAACTCGCCGGAGACCGACCGTTCCATGATAGCATGATCACGATACCGCCGATCAATTCCCAAGGGACTCACTTGCGTTTTTGCCAGTAATCATCGATCGTTTGCACGTCCCGCGAACTCCATTCTGGCTTTTTCCTACGGTATTTTCCATGCAGGCAATTGACTATCTTAAGGAACTGATCGCATTTCCAAGCGTCAGCAGCGAATCCAACAGTGACATCACGGATTGCGTTGCCGCATGGCTGTTGCGTCTGGGTTTTGACACAGAACGCATTGATTATTGTGACGAATACGGCATCAGGAAATCCTGCATTCAGGGTCGCAAAGGCCCGGCCAGTGGGTGCGGGCTGGGCTATTTTTGTCACACCGACGTCGTGCCCGTCAATTCGTGGAGTTTTCCAAAATCCGGCCCCTGGACGCCACTCGTGGCTGATGGTCGAATCTACGGACGTGGTTCGTGCGACATGAAGGGATCTCTGTGCTGCATGCTGGCTGCGGTTGCCTCATTGCATTCGGTGGTCCTCAAATCCCCACTCTATTTTATCGCAACCGCCGACGAAGAAGTCGGGATGCCTGGAGCGAAGAAAGTCGTTGAAAAATCAACAATCTATCGTGAGATGGTCTCGTCGCAGACGCGGGCGATTATCGGTGAGCCAACTCGCCTCGAAATTGTACACGCGCACAAGGGCGGTCGGGCCATCCGGGCAACCTCAATCGGGCGGGCGGCACATTCGAGTACAGGCCTGGGACTTAACGCGAACTTCGCACTCATTCCGTTTCTGAAGGAAATCGGCAACATTCAAGACGAAATGGAAACTTCACCCGAATGGCGGGATGATCGTTTTTCGCCGCCAACACCAAGCCTGAACATTGTCATTAAAGATACCAATACAGCCCTGAATATCACGTCCGCCAAATCCGAATGCATGGTCTACTTTCGCCCCATGCCTGGCCAGAACGCCGACGGCATGGTGCAACGTATCAAGGCTCTCGCTCAATCCTGCGGACTCCATTTTGAACTACTCTTCGCTGGCACGCCACTTTTCACGGCACCTGAGACACCGTTCATCCGAGAATTGCTGGAACTGACATCGCTGCCTGCATCACGAACTGTGGCCTACGGCACTGATGGAGCCGTATTTACCGAACTTCGCAACATTGCAGTCGTCGGCCCGGGCGATATCGCACAAGCCCACACGGACGACGAATGGATAGCGCTTGACCAGCTGGAAAAAGGCACGGCATTCTATCAGCAGGCGATACGCCGTTGGTGTTGCTGATCATTGCTTGCAGTTTGCAGGCCGCATTGCTAACGTTCCCGCTCGCTTTACCGCCCGCCCGGGCTTCCGGTTGCGGTGCGCGCTGCGAACGGTCAATTCTGGCTGTGTTTTGTGGGCTCTGTGACGAGAGTGTCTCGGACAGATTTCGCCTCATCGAGTCAGGGGCGCGGTGCTGAGGAATTTCAGCCATCGACGTCGCCTGATTCGCCTTTCAACGTTGGCTGTGACGGTTCTCAGCCTATCCATATCTTGGGGTTCAATTCGATGGCAAAAGCAAAGTACGTTTACACTTGGGGTAATGGCAAGGCAGATGGCGACGGCTCGATGAAAGCGTTGCTAGGCGGCAAGGGCGCGAATCTCGCGGAAATGACTCGCATCAATCTCCCTGTGCCTCCCGGATTCACCATTACAACCGAAGTCTGCACCTACTTCTACGCGAACAAGAAGTCCTATCCGAAGGAACTTCAGGCTCAGATGGAAGCTGGCGTTAAGAACATGGAAAAGATCATGGGCTGCAAGTTCGGCGACGCGAAAGGCATGCCGCTGCTTGTCGCCGTGCGTTCCGGTGCCCGAGACTCCATGCCAGGCATGATGGACACGATTCTGAATCTCGGACTCAATGACCAGACTGTTCTCTCCCTGGTCGAAGCAACGAAGAATGAACGATTCGCATGGGACTGTTATCGCCGCTTTATCCAGATGTACGGAGACGTCGTTCTGGGCGTGCAGAAGCGCGAAGGCGAAGATCACGAGCCGTTTGAGGTCGTGATTGAAGACTTCAAGCATAAGAAGTATCACCGCGACATCGTGGACAGCGATCTCACCGCCGACGACCAGAAAGACCTGGTGAAGCAATTCAAGGCGCTCGTCAAAGAGCGGACCGGCAAAGTGTTCCCCGATGATCCCTGGGACCAGCTCCGCGGAGCGGCCGGAGCCGTATTCGGCTCATGGATGAATGACCGTGCGATAGTTTATCGCCGCAAGTACAACATCCCCGCTGAGTGGGGCACGGCCGTTAACGTACAGGCGATGGTTTATGGCAACACCGGCGACGATTCCGGTTCCGGAGTGGCTTTCACACGCAACCCGGCGAACGGTGCCAATGAGTTCTACGGTGAGTTCCTCATCAACGCACAGGGCGAAGACGTTGTGGCCGGCGTGCGAACTCCAGAGCCTGTGGCTAAGCTGGAAAAGGCTATGCCGAAAGCATTCGCCGAGCTGATGAAAGTCCGCGCCACTCTGGAGAAGCACTTCAAGGACGTGCAGGACGTCGAGTTTACGATCCAGCAGGGCAAGCTGTTTATGCTGCAGACTCGCAACGGCAAACGAACTGCCGCCGCTGCTCTGAAGTTCAGCATGGATATGGTCAAGGAGAAGCTCATCGACTGGAAAACCGCAATCATGCGAAACCCAGCGGATCAGCTTGAGCAACTTCTCGCTCCGGACTTCGACATCGCGGAAATCAAGAAGGCCAAAATTCTCGCCACTGGTCTCCCTGCCGGTCCGGGCGCTGCGTCGGGCATTATCTATCTGAACGCCGACCGCGCGGCAGCCGCAGCGGAGAAGGGCGAAAGCGTTCTGCTCGTCCGCAACGAAACGTCGCCGGAAGACCTCCGCGGCATGATCGCTGCGGTCGGCATTCTGACAGCAAAGGGCGGAGTGTCGTCACACGCCGCTCTCGTCGCTCGTCAGATGGGTAAGGTCTGTATCTGCGGCGCAAGCGCCCTGGAGATCGACTACCACAAGAAGACGGTCAAGATCGCTGGCCAAACCTTCCATGAAGGCAAGGACTATCTCAGTATTGATGGTACAGCCGGCACGATCTATGGCGGCAAGATCAAGACTGGTCCGTCGAGCATCGTCATGGGCATGCTCTTTGGCGACAAAGCCGCAGCGAAGACGGAAAAGTTCCTGGCCTTCAAGCAACTCATGGACTGGTGCTCTAAGGTGACCCGTCTGGCGGTCCGAACCAATGCCGACAATCCGGAGCAGACGGAACAGGCGATTGCATTCGGCGCGCAGGGCATCGGCCTTACCCGCACCGAGCACATGTTCTTTGAAGGCGATCGCATCGACGCTGTGCGTGAGATGATTCTCGCCGACAACCTGGAAGACCGTAAGAAGGCTCTCGCCAAGCTGCTGCCTTATCAGCGAGAAGACTTCACCGGCATCTTTAAGGCGCTCAAGGGGCTGCCAGCGACGATCCGTCTGCTTGATCCGCCGCTGCACGAATTCGTTCCTCACGACGACAAAGCTCAGGCTGACCTCGCCAAAAAGATGGGCGTCACTGCCGCCAAGGTGAAAGCCCGCGTCGCGCAGTTGCACGAGTTCAACCCGATGCTCGGCCACCGCGGCTGCCGTCTGGGGATTGCCTATCCGGAAATCACCGAGATGCAGGCTCGAGCCATCTTCGAAGCTGCCGCTGACGTAGCGAAGAAGAAGATTAAGGTGAACCCGGAAGTTATGGTTCCACTCGTCGGCTTCAAGAAAGAACTCGACCTTCAGGTGGAAATCATCCATCGCGTCGCGAAGGAAGTGATGTCCGAAAAGAAGATCACGTTCGATTACATGGTAGGCACCATGATCGAAGTGCCTCGTGGCGCGCTGACGGCTGACGAGATCGCGAACACGGCGGAGTTCTTCAGCTTCGGCACGAACGACCTCACGCAAACCGCTCTCGGCATCAGCCGCGACGACATGGGCAACTTCCTGTTGCCGTACACCGAGAACGAGATCTTCAAAAAGAATCCGTTCGCTACGCTGGATCAAACCGGCGTCGGCCAGTTGATGCAGATGGCTGTCGAGAAAGGCCGCAAAACGCGTCCTGATATCAAGCTCGGCATCTGCGGCGAACACGGCGGTGATCCGGACAGCGTGAAGTTCTGCCACAAGCTCGGCCTG